>JADLHC010000349.1 GCA_020849035.1 Planctomycetia bacterium | reverse complement strand
TCGACGTGTTCGCGATCGGCTCGCCCACGGAAGCGCTCGTCAACGCGCTGCTCGCCCCGACGAACTCGGGCTGGGCTGCCCCGGCGGGCACGAAGTAAGCTCATCTGATCCTGCGACGGCCCCCGGGTGGCCCCCGGGGGCCGTTTCTTTTTCGGCGCCGCGCCGCGGTTGACCGCGCGTTCCCCTTTCGAGGACCCTGCTGCCGTGGCCATCCCGGAGAAGCCGGCGTGCGGGGAGGGAAGGCGCGGCTGGGCGGCGCCCGCGGCCCTGTTCGCGGCAGCGCTGTCGGTGCGGCTGGCGGTGGCGATCGAGGCCTGGCGGAGCGTGCCGTTCCTGCGCGCGCCGGTCGTCGACGGCGCGGAGTACTTCATCCGCGCGCGGGAGGTCGCGGCGGGGGAGTGGTGGTCAACGAAGATGGAGATCCACCCGCCGCTGTACGGGTGGTTCGCGGGCACGATCCTCGCGCTGTTCGGGAACGGGTCGTTCGCGCTCTACGCCGTGCAGGCGATCCTCGGCGCCGCGACCGCCGTGCTCCTCTGGCGCTTCACGCGCCTCCTCGCCGGGCCGCGCGCCGCGCTGGCGGCGGGGGGGCTGGCCGCGGTGGCGTGGCCGGCGGTGTTCCAGGAGGCCCAGGCGTCGGCGGCGGGGCTGTCGCTCTTCCTCGCGGCGGCGGTGCTGAACCTGGCGGAGTGGGCGACGCGCGGCCGGCCGCTGCGGGCGCTGGCGCCGGGGCTGGCCGTCGGGCTCGCGGGGATCGCGCACGGGATGATGCTCGCGTTCGGCCTCGTCCTGCTCCTGCCGCTGCTCGAGCGCACGCGCCGCGGGGCGCTGGCGGCCTCCGCCGGGGTCGCCGCCGCGCTGCTCCCGGTGCTCGCGGTTTGCGCGCACAACGCCGGCCTCGACGACGGCGCCTACGCGCTCCAGGCGAACGTCGGCCTCAACGTCTGGATCGGCAACAACCCCGCCGCCGACGGCTTTCCCAACATCCCCCAGGGCCCGCCTTACGACGACGTCGTCGACCGTGCGTGGCGCGCCGGCCACCTGACCAGCGCCGAGCAGGACCGCCATTTCCGCGCCCAGGCCGTCTCCTGGGCGGTCTCCCATCCGTTCCGCTGGCTCGCCCTCGTCGGCCGCCGCGCCCTCGGCACCTGGAGCGCCGCCGAGGTCGACTCCTCCATGGACGCCGGCATCTTCCACGAAGCCCTCGCCCTCGACGCCGCAGCCTTCGCCCGCTGGTGGCTCCTCGCCGCCCTCGCGCTTCCCGGCGCCGTCCTGCTCTGGCGCGGGGCGGGGGAGAAGCGCCGGCTGTGGGCGGCGGCCGCTGTCGCCGCGGGACTCCCGCTGCTGCTCCTCGTCACCTCGAACCGCTACCGAGTGCCGCTGCTGGCGGCGATGGTGCCCGCGGCGGGGGTGGCGCTGGAAGCGGCGTGGACGCGGCGGCGCGAGCTGGCGTCGCGGGCGGGCGCGGGGCTGGCCGCCGCGGCGGTGGCGGGCGCGGCGCTGTCGCTGGCGGGGCCGGGCACGCCCCGGACGGGGGCCTACTGCGACCGCGACATGCTCCTCGGCGCGTCGCGCGCCGAGCTCGGCGACCTCCGCGCCGCCGAGTCGCATTTCCGGTCCGCGCTCGCCCGCCGCCCCGGCGACCCCTACCTCCTCCTCATGCTCGGCCGCGTCCACTCGCGCGCCGGCGCCGCCGGCCTCGCCGCCGACGCCACCGTCCTCGCCCTCGCCGCCCGCCCGTCCTACGTCGACGCCCTCGTCCAGGCCGCCCTCCTCCTCCCCGCCGCCGGACGCGCCCGCGAGGTCGAGCCCCTCTTCCGCGCCGCCCTCGTCGCCGACCCCTCCGACCCCCGCATCCCGGGCCGCTTCGGCGAATGGCTCCTCGCACAGGGCCGTCCCGCCGACGCCGTCGCCCCCCTCCGCCGCGCCGCCGACCTCCAGCCCCGCTCCCGCGGCTACCGCGCCAACCTCGGCCTCGCCCTCCTCGCCACCGGTCGCCCCGCCGAAGCCGAGCCCCTCTTCCTCTCCGTCCTCGAGGACGATCCCTCGCACTCCGACGCCCTCTTCGGCGCCGCAGAATGCGCCCTCGCCCGCGGCGACCGCCCCGAGGCCCTCCGCCTCGCCCGGGCCGCCCTCGACGCCGGCCACCCCGCCGCCGGGGAGCTCGTGGAAAGGGCGTCGCATCCTTGACTTCCGCTTCACCACCCCGCTAGACTCCGTGTTCGACGTCGTGGGGGTCAACCCGCTCAATTTAGGAGAGGTCCGCATGCGTTTCGGATCCCGTTTCCTCCTGTCCACGGCTTTCCTGGCTTGCGCCGCCACCGTGGCAAGGGCGGACGTGAAGAAGCGGTGGGAACTGACGTTCGACCATGAGCGTCCGGAGCACTACACGTACCGGACGCCGCTCGGCAAGGAGAAGAACTTCTGGTACTTCGTCTACACGGTGACGAACAACACGCCGCAGGCGTGCCCGCTCATCGTGGACGTGGCCCTGCACGTCGACGGCCGCAACTGGCAGCAGCCGGGGTTCTACCCGGTCGAGGAGAACGCGATCATCGCCGAGGCCGACCGGATGGGCGGGTACTCGACGGGGATCCAGAAGGAGCTGATCGAGGACTTCAAGAAGCGCCGGAAGTACCTGAACAAGAGCGACCAGCGGGCGGTCGGGGTGCTGCAGCCCGGCGAGTCGGTGCACTGCAGGGCGATCTTCGAGGACAAGGGCTACCGCTACAACGACGTCGAGGTGATGGTGAGCGGGCTCGTGGACCCGGTGACGTTCAAGGCGGAGCGGCCTGAGGGGAAGAGCACGGCGGAGAGCAAGATCCACCTGCGGTACGAGAACAGCGTGTTCCGTCTCACGTACGCGCGCGAGGGCGACCAGTTCTACAGCTTTCAGCGCGGGCTGAGCCTGACGAAGAAGGACTGGGTGGTGGTGGGCGTGAACCCGGCGGTGACGAAGTCGGACGTGGCGGAGCTGGTGAGCGCGCTGACGAACGACGACCCGCTGATCCGGCGGGTGGCGCAGGACCTGCTGGCGCGGTACACGGCGGCGGCGCGGAAGGACGTGGACCTGGCGAAGCTGCTGAGCGACGACCCGAAGGACAAGGTCGAGGCGCTGCAGAACGCGAAGGCCACGCTGATCGCGCTGGCGAAGATGAAGGACTGGGGCGCGAACCAGATGGTGCTGTTCGCCAACCTGAAGCCGCAGCTGATTGCGCGGATCCCGGAGATTCCGGAGGAGATCAAGGGGCTGCAGCGTGGCGGGGCCCTGACCGAGGACCAGATCAAGTCGCTGACCGACCAGCTGAAGGTGGTGGTGACGAAGGCGCGGGAGAGGAAGTGCCCGATCCCGAGCTACGTGGAGTCGGTGCTGACGCGCGAGAATCCGACGAGCGACGTGGTGTACGACTGGATCTGCGGATACGAGGACAAGAGCATCAAGGACGAGACCGGGGCGACGAAGCCGATCCTGTACCCGGGCGTCCAGCAGTGGGAGACGTTCATCGAGGACCTGGTCGGCCAGCAGCAGCAGGGCGGCTTCCAGTTCCTGGTCGGCATCTTCGACGCGCTGATCGCGGAGAAGCCGGAGGACCCGTCGGATCCGTGGGTGCGGGACGTGGCGATCGCGGTGCTCAAGGACGTGGCGACGGACGAGCGCATGACGATTGATCTGGCGAAGGAGTACGACTCGAAGGTGTCGTTCGCCGAGCAGAAGCCGGAGGTGAAGGACGCGATCTGGCGCTGGAGGGAGTGGTGGAGCCGGAACCGCGACGAGAGCCAGTGGAACAGCAGCACGAAGTCGTTCGAGCCGCGGAACAAGTAGATCCGATTCCAATCCGGACCCCGCCCTGGCCCAGGGCGGGGTTTTTTTGTCGCCGCGCGGCTTGCGCACGTGCGGAAAATCCGATGGAATATGCCTCTCCGATTCGGCGTTTCCGATCCATCACCCCTTTCCGGAGGACGACATGAAGCTGTTTACCGCCACCGCGGTGCTCGCCCTGATGGCGGGCCTCGCGATCGCTGACGACTTCCCGCCCGTCAGCGTGCACCTGAAGATCGGCGGGGTGTCCTGAGCGGTCTCCTGAGGGAAAGCCATCGTGAAGTCCCTCGAGGGCCTGGAAGGCGCCTCCAACGTGAAGTCGACGAAGAAGGACGAGTTCGAGCTGACCCTGAAGCCGGGTGCGAAGCTGGCTCCGTCCGTGATCAAGGCCGCGCTGCCCGAGAAGTACAGCGTGGACGAGATGCGGGTGACCGTGACGGCCGAGCTGGCCGGTCCTGAGAAGGAAGGCGAGACAGGCGTCCGGCTTGTCCTGCTGTCCGGCCAGAAGGTCGCGCTCGCGAACCGCAAGGCGAAGGACGAGAACGACAAGGTCGAGGACGTCGTCGCGAAGCTCGCCGAGGCCCTGAAGGCAGGGAGCAAGGCCGCCCGCGTCGAAGGCCTCCTCGTCGAGGACAAGGACGGCAACCTGACGCTGCAGGCGGCGAAGGGCGAAGGCCTCCCCACCGCCAACACGGAAAAGAAGTAAGCCTTCTCTTGCCCATGGCCGCGGTGCCCCAGGCACCGCGGCCGTAGTCTTTTCCCGGCGAGCAAAGCGAGCCGGCGGCCGCGGGCGTGAGAG
>JADLHC010000348.1 GCA_020849035.1 Planctomycetia bacterium | reverse complement strand
CCCCCTCCCGCCGACCTTCTCCCTCCAGCCCCCCGCCGACCCCTTCGCCCTCGCCCGGCCGACCTGGCCGCCCGAGTACGACGGCGCCGTCGAACGCTACTTCTCGGAGGACCGCCGATGAACTCCCTCCTCCCGGGGCTGGGCACCGGCGCCTGTCCCGACTACGATCGTCCGCCCGTCGACCGTTCACACGACGCGGCCGGTTCCCCGGGGACACGGCCGCATTCCGGCGTTCGCCGGCCAGGGGGACTGGCGCCGGCTCTCGCCCTGATCCATGGAGGACATGTCATGAAGACCGTCGTCGCATCGTTCTGCGCGCTTCTCGTCGCCGCCGCCACGTCCGTCGCCGGACCGAAGGAGGACCTGGCAAACGCCTGGTCGAAAGGAGCCGCCGCGCTGGCGAAGCAGCAGCGCGAGGACGGCGGGTGGTCGCTGAAGGGCCTGGGGGACAACTCGGACGTCGCGATCACGGGGCTGGCGCTCGCGGCCCTGGCCGGGTCTGAGGAGGGGAAGAAGACCTACGCCGACGCGATTGCGAAGGCCTGTGCCTACCTGGTCAAGAACCAGGCGGCGGACGGCTCGATCGCGAACGAGGGCGCCGTGCCCAAGCTCACGAACTACAAGACCTCGATCGCGATGACCGCGCTGGCGACCGTCGACAAGGCGAAATACAAGGACGTGCTGGACAAGGGCGCGAAGTGGCTGGTCGCGTTCCAGTACCAGGAGAACGGCCCGCAGAAGGCGGACAAGAACGACCCGAACTACGGCGGCGCGGGGTACGACGAGAAGAAGGACCAGCCGCGCGGCGACATGTCGAACACGACGTACATGCTCGAGGCGCTCGAGGCGGCCGGCGTGCCGAAGGACAGCGAGGTATGGAAGCGCGCGCTGACGTTCGTGCAGCGCTGCCAGAACCGCAGCGAGTCGAACGACGGGCCCGGGTTCGACAAGCTGGGCGTCGTGGTCGGCGACGACGGCGGGTTCTTCTACCGGCCGGGCGAGTCCAAGGCGGAGAAGGAGACGCTTCCGAACGGGAAACAGTGCTTCCGCTCGTACGGGTCCATGACCTACGAGGGGTACAAGTCGATGATCTACGCGGGGCTCTCGAAGGACGACCCGCGGGTGAAGGCGGCGCTGGGCTGGATCGCGAAGAACTACACGCTGGACGAGAACCCGGGGATGAAGGCGCAGGGGTACTTCTACTACCTCCACGCGTTCGCCTCGGCGCTCGACGCGGCCGGCGTGAGTGAGATCAAGGACGCGGACGGCGAGACGCACAAGTGGGCGGAGGAACTGGCCACGAAGCTGGCGGGCCTCCAGAAGGAAGACGGCAACTGGGCGGGCGATCCCCGCTGGTGGGAGGACATGCAGCCGCTTCCGACCCTCTACGCGCTGCTCTCCCTGAACCGTGCGGCGAAGCACGTGAAGTAGGACCATCGTCCCGGGGCGGCCCCTGTGGCCGCCCCGGGCTTCCTCGAGGCGACAACCATGAAGACGGGCATCTGGATGATCGGGGCGTACGGAAGCGTCGCGACGTGCGCGGTCTGCGGGGCGGAGGGGATGAAGAAGGGCCTCGTGGGGCGGACCGGGCTGGTCACGGAGCTTCCGGCGCTGAAGGAGCTGGACCTGGCGTCGGTGGGGGATCTGGTGTTCGGCGGGTGCGACGTGCGCCGGACGGACCTGGTGGCCGCGGCGGAGGAGGTGCGGCGCGACCCGGGGATCGTCTCGCGGGAGCTGATCGACGCGCTGCGGCCGGAACTGCTGGAGATCTCGCGGGACGTGACGCCTGGGTGCTCGCTGAACTGCGGCGAGGAAGTTTCCGCGATGGCGAAGGACGGTGGGATCGAGAACGGGCGGACGGCGAGCGAGGTCGTCGCGGAGATCCAGCGGCAGATCCGGGCCTTCAAGGAGCGGCATTCGCTCAACCGCGTGATCGTCGTGAATCTCGCCTCGACCGAAGCGGGCCACGACGCGCCGCGCGAGTACGGCTCGCTCCGCGACTTCGCGCGCCTCGTCGTGGAGGATCGCCGGAAGCTGCTCTGCGCGTCGGTGCTCTATGCGTACGCGGCGATCGACCTCGGCTGCCCCTACGTGAACTTCACGCCGTCGTTCGGGGCCTCGATCCCGGCGATGGAGGAGCTCGCGATGGTGCGCGGCGTGCCGCACGCGGGAAAGGACGGGAAGACGGGGGAGACGCTGGTGAAGACCGCGCTCGCCCCGATGTTCCTCGCGCGGAACCTGCGGCTGCTCTCGTGGGAGTCGCACAACATCCTCGGCAACCGCGACGGCCTCGTCCTGAGGCAGCCGGGGGCGAACCGGTCGAAGACGAAGGACAAGGAGGAGGCGCTCAAGCAGCTCGTGAAGGACGAGTCGCTGCACTCGCACGTGTCGATCGACTACTGCCCGTCGCTCGGGGACTGGAAGACCGCGTGGAACTTCATCCATTTCGAGGGCTTCCTCGGCACGCGGATGACGATGCAGTTCACGTGGCAGGGGTGCGACTCGGCGCTCGCGGCGCCGCTCGTGCTCGACCTGGTCCGCATGACGGACTTCGCCGCGCGGCGAGGCGAGTCGGGAGCGCTCCGGCACCTGGCCTGCTTCTTCAAGTCGCCCGCGATGGTGCGCGAGCACGACTTCTTCCGGCAGTTCGCCATGCTGATGGAGTACGTCGAGCGGGCGCACAACGCCGCGCCCGAGCACCGTCCGGTCAATGGAGGGCGCTGAACGTCCATAGGAAAAACCTGTGCGCCGATCAGGTTCTTCCGGGTTCCCGCCGGATAGAATGTCACGACCTGCGGCCGTGACCGTCCTTCCCCGGGGGGAACCAGCAGCGAGATCCGCCATGAAAACCATCCGACTCCTCGCCGTCACCCTCCTCGCCGCCGCCGCCGCGCGCGCCGAGGAGACGCCTCTCCAGTTCTCCGAGTTCTCCATCGCCCGCACCCGCTTCGAAAAAAAGGTCTGGGCCGACTCCCGCATCAAGAACACCGGCGCCACGCCCGTCACCGGCATCAGCGTCTCGCTCATCTGTTTCGAGGGCGACCGCGAGGT
>JADLHC010000347.1 GCA_020849035.1 Planctomycetia bacterium | reverse complement strand
TCCAGTCCATCCTCGAGACGATGTCCTCGATGCAGCGGAGGCGCTTCGGGGAGATCGCCGTCGCGTTCCATTTCATCACGCTGGAGCAGCTGGAGACTTGCCTGGACATCCAGAAGCTGCTCCAGGCGCCGCAGGAGACGGTGCCCCTGTTCGGGCAGGCGCTCGTCACCTACCGGGGCTTCCTGAAGCAGGTCCTCGCCGGCGGCCCGCATCCGAAGATCGGCGACGTGCTCGTGGCGATGGGCTACATGCGCAACCACCAGGTCGAGGCCGTCCTGGAGGAGCAGAACAAGCGCATCGTCCGGTGCAAGAGCTGCGAGGCGAGCCTGAACATCTCCCGCTTCGAGCCGGGGCAGAAGATCAAGTGCGGCCAGTGCAACGCGGTGCTGGAAATCGTGAAGCCCGAAGGCAGCGAGGAACTCGACGTCGCGCTTCCCACCGAAACCGTCAGCACGCCGGCGCCGGGTGCTGCGGACGTGCCTCCCGAGGACCAGCCGCTTGACCCCGCCACGGCGATGATGGAGCTCGACAAGGAGATCGCGCGGGTCCGTGCGACCCAGCAGTTCTCCCCCGCCAAGGCCCAGAAGACCCCGGGCCGCATCGCCGACTTCCAGGTCGTCACACGCCTCGGCCAGGACGCCACGGGAGTCATCTTCAAGGCGACCCAGATCTCGAAGAACCGCCCCGTCGCCCTCAAGATCATGAATCCGTCCGTGATGAACGACCCGAACTTCCAGAAGAAGTTCATCGACGAGGCGAAGAAGGTCGCGGGCCTCGAACACCCCAACATCAAGCGCGTCTACTCCCTCGGCAAGTCGGACAACCGCTTCTACATCGCCATGGAGTTCGTCGAGGCCGAGTCCGTTTACAACGTCCTCGAGAAGCAGGGCAAGTTCCACTTCGAGACCGCCATCGGCATCGCCATCTCGATCGGCGAGGCCCTTCAGTACGCGCAGCAGCAGGGGCTGATCCACGGGGACGTGCGGCCGTCGAACGTGCTGCTGCTGCGGGACGGGACGGTGAAGGTGGCGAACCTGGGGCTCGCGACGAAGGTGTCGGAGAACATCCTGGCGATCTCGCGCAGCGGCCAGATGGCGCCGTTCTACATCGCGCCGGAGTGCGTGACGGGCGACCGCGAGATGGACCAGCGCACCGACATCTACTCTCTCGGCGCCACGCTGTTCCACATGGTCGCGGGCCGGCCGCCGTTCCAGGGCCAGAGCCCGTTCGAGGTCCTCGTGCGACTGACCGAGGAGACGATCCCGCCGCTCAAGTTCTTCGATCCCTCGATCCCGGACTCCGTCTGCCGCGTCGTCGAGAAGATGCTGGAGGCGGAGCCCCAGGACCGGTACCAGACGTGGGAGGAGCTGCTGGGGGAGTTCCGCGCGATCCAGGCCGCCGCGGGTGGAGCCGCGGCTCCCGCCGGCCCTGTCGCCGGGCCCGGCTCGGGGCCCCTGCCCGGCCCCGCTGCCGCCGTCAAGACCGCGGAGGATGCGAAACGCTCCTACGAGGTGAAGGTCTCCCGCGCCGCGCAGATGCGGGCCGTCCGCCGCGGAGCCGTCGCCATCGTCACCGTCGTGGCGATCGTCGGCGGCGGCCTGTTCGCCATGAACAAGATGGCGGAAAACGCCCGCGCCGAGGAATGGGCCAGCCTCCGGTCCCGCTACCGCAACGACCCGGTCCAGTCCGAGGACTTCCGCCAGCGCCGCGAGAACTTCCGGCGCTTCGCCGGCCTCTACCCCGGGTCCCCCGAGGCCGAGGACGCGCTCACCCAGGTGGTGCTCCTCGAGAAGATGGAGGTCGTCGCCCGGGACAAGGAGCTCCAGTCGATCCGCGACGAGGTCCGCAAGAACCTGGCGGAGCTCCAGTTCAAGGCGGCGCTCGACTCGCTGGGGCACGGCACTTTCTGGAAGCGCGAGGATCCGGAACTGCAGAAGCTCGTGCCGGAGATCAACGCGGCGGCGGAGAAGGACTGGGATGTGGTGCGCGAGAGGGCGCTCACGCTCGCTCGCGAGGACCAGATCCAATCCTCGAAGGCGTTCGTGGACGAGTCGATCCGGCGCCGCGGCTGGGCCGGCGACGTGGAGGCCGGTCAGAAGCTCACCGGCGAAATCGACGAGATCCGCCGGCAGAACATCGCGAAGCGGGCGGTCGAGGAGGAGGAAGCGCGAAAGAAGAAATCCCGCGAGGTCCTCGACACGGGATTGAAGGACGTTCAGGAAATGATGAAGAAGTTCCTCTTCCAGCAGGCCGTACAGAAGCTGGGGATCCTGAAGGCGCAGGTGCACTCGGATCACCTCGCCGAGGTGATGGAGTGGACGGAGCGGGTGCAGTGGTCCATGGACCTGCTGACGAACGCCGTCGCGGCGGTGAACGACAAGGCCGCGGAGTTCGGCCGGACCCACGACGTGAACAACGACAAGCGCGCGGTGCACGTGATGTCGAACAAGCTTGAAGGGCGCGCCATCGGCGCCTCGGCGTCCGCCGTGACGTTCCAGGACCCCAAGCAGACGATGACGGAGCCGATCGCCTGGGCCGACCTCGATCCGGCCGTCATGCTCCTCATCCTCGCCCAGGCGCTCCAGCAGGCCGGGCTCACGAACGAGGCTCATTTCGCCTACGCCGACTGCGCCTCCCTTCGGAGCGAGACGGTGCCCGACATGCCGAGCCGCGTGCGGCTCATGACGGTCGCGGAGAGGGAGTACAAGGCGGCGGCCGACACGGGGCTGGGCAAGCGCGCCGCGCCGAGGCAGGAGGCCGTCGCGAGGTTCTTCTCCGACGCGAAGCGGCAGTCGATCGACCTGGCGAGGGCGGCGATCGACGCGAAGCGCCCGGCCGAGGCGCGCGGGACGCTCCGGACCCTGGTGAACCAGTTCTGGGGCCGGCTCGGTGACGTGATGTCCGACGTCCATGCGGCGTTTGCCGACTCGTTCGACACGACGAGGGGCGGGCAGTACCTCTCGTTCGCTGGCGTGGTGCCGGCCGCGCTCAAGCCCACCGGGGGCTGGACCGCCGCCGAAGGCGTCCTCACGGGCAACGGGAAGGACGAGACCCTCGAGTTCGAGGGCGGCGTCTCGGAAGTCTGCATCGTCTTCCGCATGCCCGACGACCGTTTCGTCCTCAGCTTCGAGATGGGCGGCGCCAAGGTGACGTTCAAGCCGAACGCGAACAACGGCGAAGGCTCGATCGAAGTGGACGTGATGAGGGAGGACGAGGACGGCTCGGTGAAGCTGGACAAGCGGTTGAAGTGCCAGAAGCTCCCTGTGCTCAACTCGAGGACGTGGCACGTGCTGGAGGTGCGCGAGGCGCAGGCGGGCGGGGCGGTTTCGCTGGACATCGTCGTCAACGGGACGCCGGTGACGCCCAAGTCCCTGTCCGTCGGGCTTCCCCTCAAGGGCCTGGTGCTGCGCCTGAACGGACTGAGCACGAACAAGGAGGGGCGGCTGGACGTGCTCGGGATCTTCACGCGGGGGAAGTAATGCGCCGTCTGTGGTGGCTGGCGCTCCAGAGCATCGCGTGCCAGGTCGGGGCGTCGCTGTTCCGGTTCCGGGCGCACGGCCTGCACAACGTGCCCGTGCGGGGCGGCGTGATCCTGGCCTGCAACCACCAGTCGTTCCTGGACCCGGTGATCGCGTCCTGCGCGCTCCGGCGTTCGGTGACGTTCATGGCCCGGGACACGCTGTTCAGGATCCTGCCGTTCCGGCTGCTGATCGAGTCGCTGAACGCCTTCCCGGTGCAGCGCGGGACGGCGGACCTGGGAGCGATGAAGACGTCGCTTCGGCGGCTGAAGGAGGGCTGGCCGCTGCTGGTGTTTCCCGAGGGGACGCGCACGAAGGACGGGAGCATCGGGGCGATTCGCGGCGGGATCGGTCTGCTGGCGAGCCGCGCGCGCGTGCCCGTGGTGCCGACGTGCATCGTGGGGGCGTTCGAGGCGTGGCCGCGGTCGTCGCCGCTTCCCCGCCCCTCCCCCATCGAAGTACGCTACGGCGCGCCGCTGCCGGAAGAAATCGCGTGGGACGCGGACCGGGTGGGGCCGGCGCTGGAGTCGGCGCTTCGCGGCCTGATGGCCGACCGGGGGCGCTCCTACGGGGTCGGCGGCCGGCCGCCGGCCCCCGCGCCCGGGCGCCGCATCCACACCGCCTGACCCCGGAAAACCCTTCATTTCCCCCCGCCCGCCCGCTACGATGCGCTGTCTACCCCCGGGGCGGTCCCGGGGGAGCGTTTTTCACGGTTGATCCATTCAACCCCATCCGACAGGCAGGAGACAGGACGCGTGAACCAGAGAGAAGTTCTGAAGTACATCGGGATGACGCCGGACCAGCTGGAGAAGCAGGCGGACGAGGCGATGGGAACGCTGACGACGGACGTGCTGCACAAGCACTACGAGGAGTCGGTGAAGGACTTCGAGGTGGACACGATCCTGAAGGGTCGCATCCTGAACGTGGTGAACGACGACGTCATCGTGGACGTGGGCTACAAGAGCGAGGGCGTCGTGCAGGTGACGGAGTTCTGGAACCCGGCGCAGATCAACGTCGGCGACGAGATCGAGGTTTTCCTCGAGGGCGTCGAGGACGAGGCCGGCATGATCGCGATCTCGAAGGCGAAGGCCGACCGGATCCGCGGCTGGGAGCGGATCATCACGAACAACAAGGAGGGCGACGTCGTCCGCGGCCGCGTCATCCGGAAGATCAAGGGCGGCCTGCTCGTGGACATCGGCGTCCCCGTCTTCCTTCCGGCTTCGCAGGTCGACATCCGCCGCGTCGAGGACATCGGCGAGTACGTCGGCCGCGAGGTGGAGTGCAAGATCATCAAGATCGACGAGAAGCGGATGAACATCATCGTCTCGCGCCGGAAGCTGCTGGAGGAGCAGCGCGAGGAGATGAAGAAGAAGCTGATGGAGGAGATCCAGGAAGGCGACGTGCGCCGCGGCATCGTGAAGAACATCGCGGACTTCGGCGTGTTCGTCGACCTGGGCGGGATCGACGGCCTGCTGCACATCACGGACATGAGCTGGGGCCGCATCTCGCATCCCAGCGAGCTGATCAAGCTCGAGCAGCCGATCGAGGTGAAGATCCTGAAGATCGACCGCGAGCACGAGCGGATCGCGCTCGGCTACAAGCAGCTTTCCGAGAATCCGTGGAGCCACGTCGAGGGCAAGTACCCGGTCGGCACGCGGGTGAAGGGGAAGGTCGTCAACATCCTCCCGTACGGCGCGTTCGTCGAGCTGGAGACGGGCGTCGAGGGCCTGGTGCACATCAGCGAGATGAGCTGGACGAAGCGGGTGAACCACCCGAGCGAGATGGTCCAGATCGGCGACACGGTCGAGGTCGTGGTGCTGAACATCAACCGCGAGAAGGAAGAGATCTCGCTGGGGATGAAGCAGACGGAAACGAACCCCTGGGACCTGGTCGAGGAGAAGTACTCGGTCGGGACGAAGGTCAAGGGCAAGGTCCGGAACCTGACGAACTACGGCGCGTTCGTCGAGCTCGAGGAGGGCATCGACGGGCTGCTGCACGTGAGCGACATGAGCTGGACGAAGAAAGTGCTGCACCCGAGCGAGCTGGTGAAGAAGGGCGACGCGATCGAGACGGTCGTGCTGTCCGTGGACCCGGCGAAGAAGCGGGTCGCGCTCGGCCTGAAGCAGCTCCAGAACAACCCGTGGGAAACGTCGATCCCCGAGAAGTACCGGCAGGGCACGGTCGTGCAGGGCAAGGTGACGAAGCTGACGCACTTCGGCGCGTTCGTGGAACTGGAGCCGACGCTGGAGGGCCTGCTGCACGTGTCGAAGCTGTCGGGCGGGAAGGAGGGGGCGACGGTGAGCGACATGCTCTCCCCCGGCGACGTCGTCGAGGTGGAGGTGATCCGGCTGGAGCCGGCCGAGGGCAAGATCGGCCTGTCGCTGTCGCGGATCATCGAGCACAAGGAGAGGAAGGAAGGAGAGGCGGAGGCGGCCCCGGCCGCGGAGGGCGCCGCCCCGCAGGCGTAGGAGCAGATTCACGAAAAGAGGCGCGGGGCGGCAACGCTCCGCGCCTCTTTGGTTTATGACGGGCGCAAGCCGATGTACTAGAGGCCTTTCCCACCAACCAGCAACCACCGGCCACCAACCATGTGCGGCATCATCGGCTACGTCGGTCCCGGCCCGGCGACCCCCCGGATCCTGAGCGGCCTGCAGCGGCTCGACTACCGCGGCTATGACAGCGCCGGCGTGGTCGTGCTCGACGGCGACAGGATCCGCGTCGAGAAGATGCCGGGCAAGCTGGACCACCTCCTGGACCACCTGAAGAAGATGCCCGCCATGAACGGCTGCGTGGGGCTCGGGCACACGCGCTGGGCGACGCACGGCGGGCCGACACAGCGGAACGCGCACCCGCACCTGTCGCACCGGGCGACGGTCGCGGTCGTGCACAACGGGATCATCGAGAACCACGAGGAGCTGCGGCGCCGGCTGCGGAAACGCGGCTACCGCTTCGCCTCCGAGACCGACACGGAGGTCATCGCCCACCTGGTCGAGGATCACTACCGCGGCGACCCGCTGGAGGCGGTGCGCCGGGCCATCAACCAGCTCGACGGGTCGTTCGCGATCGGGGCGCTCTTTCGCGACCATCCGGACGTGCTGATCGGCGCCCGGCTGAACTCGCCGCTGCTGGTCGGCTACGGGGAGGGAGCGAACTACCTGGCCTCCGACGCGCCGGCCGTCCTGCCCTTCACCCGGAAGGTCGCGTACCTCGAGGACCGCGAGCTGGCGGAGATCCGGCCGGGCGGGATCCGCGTGATCGACGCCGGCGGCCGGCCGCGCGACCCGAAAGTCATCGACATCACCTGGGATTTCGCCAGCGCCGCGAAGGAAGGCTACCCGCACTTCATGCTCAAGGAGGTCTACGAGCAGCCCCGCGCGCTGGCGGACACGATCCGCGGCCGCACGAACCGCCAGCACCTGCATTTCCCCGAGCTGGAAATCCCGGCGCGGCGGCTGAGGGCGGCGAAGCGGGTGACGATCGTGGCGTGCGGGACGGCGGCGCACGCGGGGATGACGGCGAAGTACGCGTTCGAGGAGCTGGCGCGGATCCCGACGGAGGTGGTTCTGGCCTCCGAGTTCCGGTACGGGGACCCGGTGATCGGCCGGGACACGCTGGCGATCGCGGTGACGCAGAGCGGCGAGACGATGGACACGCTGTGCGCGATCCGGGCGGCGAAGGAGCACGGGGCGCTGGCGCTGGCGGTGTGCAACGTGGTCGGGTCGAGCATCCCGCGGGCGTGCGACGGGACCGTGTACACGCACGCGGGGCCCGAGATCGGCGTGGCCTCGACGAAGGCCTACACGACGCAGATCGCCGTCCTGGAGCTGCTCGCCATCCGCCTCGGCATGATCCGGGGAACCCTCACCCGCGAGGCCGCGCGCCCGCTCCTGCGCGCGATGGAGCGCGTCCCCGCGGCCGTCGAGAAGGCGCTCGAGTGCGACGGAGGCGTGGCGAAGCTCGCGCGGAAGTACGCCGGCTCCCGGAATTTCATGTACATCGGCCGCCGCTACAACTTCCCCAACGCGTACGAGGGCGCGCTCAAGCTGAAGGAGCTGTCGTACATCCACGCGGAGGGGTACGGGGCCGGCGAGATGAAGCACGGGCCGCTGGCGCTGGTGGACGACACGTTCCCGACGGTGGCCGTGTGCACGAAGGGGCGGGCATACGACAAGATCCTCTCGAACATGAAGGAGATCGAGGCGCGCGGCGGGATCCTGATCGCGGTGGCGAACCCGCGGGACGCGAAGGTGCGCGCGCTGGCGCGGCACGTCGTCGAGGTGCCGCAGACGATCGAGATGGTCTCCCCGATGGTCACGGTCGTTCCGCTGCAGCTCCTCGCGTATCATATCGCGGTCACCCTGGGGAGGGACGTCGACAAGCCTCGCAACCTCGCGAAGGCCGTCACTGTCGAGTAACGCGACCATGAGAAGGCTCATCGCCGGGATCCCGCTCGTCCTTGCCGCGATCTCCCTGCGCGCCGACGACGCGGCCGACCTCGAGGAAAAGGCCCGCCGCCTTTCCGCCCTGGTCGCAGACCTCGACTCCCCGCGCACCGAAGTCCGCGAGGAGGCCGCGACGCGGCTCCTCGCCGCCGGCGGCGACTCCATCCCGTACGTCCTCGACGGCGTCTATCGCAAGAACGCCAGGCTCCATCTCCAGGTCCTCGAGAAGCTCGTGGACCAGGAACGGAAAGGACTGCCCGTCGAGCTCCGGATGTCCGACGAAGACCTGAAGGCCGTCGTCAAGGACCGCCTCGGCGATCCGAAGTCCGAGCCGGTCCGGACCTGGCTCTATTCGAAGTACCTCGAGGCCGTCGACCTCTTCCGGCAGGGCCGCTACGAGGAGTCGATCGCGAAGGCCGGCGCGATCCTCGACCTGGATCCCCGAGTCCCGTTCGCCGGCGACGTGAAGCTCCTGCGGGTGAAGTGCGAGGAGCAGATGGTGCAGATCAACCTCGTGCGCCTCTCCGCGGTGACGATGACCCCGGTCGTCGGCGACAACACGGTCGTGAAAGTCGCTTTCAACGCGACGAACATGTCCACCGGCGACGTGGAGATCTGGTTCGGTCCTCCTGCCGACCGGAACAACCCGCCCGTGCGCGACGCGGTGATCCAGAACCAGTCGTTTCTCGAGGTCGAGGTCGTCACCGTCGTCTGCGAGCCGGACGGGTCCTCGACGTCCGAGCCGGAGCCGTCGATCAAGCCCCTGAAGCGCTATTCGATCCCCGTGCCCCAGGGACAGACCGTGCGGCTTTACGAGATGGAGATCCCGGCCCTGACCTCGGGCGTGAAGCTCGTGAAGATCTTCGTGAACGCGAGAATCCGGGTCGTGCAGGTCGACGGCCCGGCGCCGCTGCTGAAGGAGCGCGCGCTCGACTTCCGGCCCGCGATGATCCGCGTCGTCCCGGGCGACATCCAGGCGGCCGCCGCCAACGCCCTCCAGAATCTCTGCAACGCCATCGACCGGGGCCAGCCCGACAGCGCGTTCCTCTTCTGCAACGTCATGCCCGACGCCGAGCGGCCGAAGGCGGTGGAGGTGGTCATGCAGATCCTGCGCGACCGCAAGTACACCGACTACGACCGCCGGGTCGCCTGCAACTGCCTGAACGCCCTGACCGGGGAGTCCTTCCGCGACGCCCAGGGCTGGCTCAAGTGGCACGAGGAGCGGGCGCAGGCGGAATCGGCCGGCAACGCCGCGCCGCGCTAGTTCGAACCCGATCCCCCCTTTCGCGATCAAACCCCATGAGCTCTCCCGATCCCCTCGAACTGCTGTCGCGCGGCGCCGTGGACATCCTGTCGCGCGAGGACCTGGCGAACGCGCTGAAGCGCGGGCGGCCGCTGCGCGTGAAGCTGGGGGTGGATCCGACGTCGCCGGACATCCACCTCGGGCACACGGTGGTGCTGCAGAAGATGCGGCAGTTCCAGGACGCGGGGCACCAGGCGGTGCTGATCATCGGGGACTTCACGGCGCTGATCGGGGACCCGAGCGGGAAGAACGCGACGCGGCCGCCGGTGTCGGAGGCGGAGATCGAGGTGAACGCGAAGACGTACCTGGAGCAGATCGGGAAGGTGGTGGACGTGTCGAGGCTGGAGATCCGCCGCAACTCGGAGTGGCTGTCGCCGCTGAAGCTGAAGGACATCCTCGGGCTCGCGTCGAAGGTGACGGTCGCGCGGCTGCTGGAGCGGGACGACTTCCAGAAGCGGCTGAAGGCGAACACTCCGGTGTCGTTCCACGAGCTGCTCTACCCGATCATGCAGGGATACGACTCGGTGATGGTGAAGGCCGACGTCGAGCTGGGCGGGATCGACCAGACGTTCAACCTGGTCATGGGACGGAACCTGCAGCGCGAGTTCGGGCAGGTCCCTCAGGTCTGCCTGATGACGCCGATCCTGACGGGGCTCGACGGCGCTCACAAGATGTCCAAGTCGCTCGGGAACCACATCGGGGTCCACGACGCGCCGGACACGATGTTCGGCCGCGCCATGAG
>JADLHC010000346.1 GCA_020849035.1 Planctomycetia bacterium | reverse complement strand
GGCCACGACGTTCCCGCCCTCGCCGGAATCCGCGGCGATGAACCCGTACGGGGTGTCGTCGGAGAAAATGAGGAAGCCGAACGTGCCTTCGGGGAAGGACTCGAAGGGGGAAACGGCGATTCCCGGGGAGATTCCGCCGGCAGGGTCGAGGTCCGCGGTGAGACGGGCCATGTGGTACGCGTCCTGGCTGGCGTCGCTGTGCTCGAAGAACAGGTTCATGACGTCGGGGTCGGACTGGACGCCGCAGACATAGCCCAGCCCCTGCTGGAACGCGAAGCCGCTTCCCGCCGAGAACCCGCCGGTGACGTCCGGGCTGAGGCGGACGGCGGCGTGGGTCCTTTCGAAGAGCGGGGGGATGGAGGCGGGCACGGAGCCGTCGTCGTCGAGGCGGGGGGGGAGGTACTGGCCGGCCCAGATGCCGAAGTGGTCGTCGGCGGAGGGACCGGTCGGGGACATGTCGACGGGCTCGAACCAGGCGGCCCAGACGTAGTCGCCGTTGCGGGAGATGCGGGAGGAGAAGTCGGTGGTGACGGAGTCGGAGAAGTCGGCGTCTTCCCCGTCGATCAGGGCGGCGTCGGCGACGGCGCCTGTGGCGGGGTCGAGTTCGGAGAGGAGGAGGCGGCCGTCCGCGACGATCTCGCCGAAGGTGGCGTCGTCGTCGGCTTCGAGGGACAGGGTGAAGATGGCGGTGCGCGCGAGTCCCTCATCGGAGCCGTAGACGGAGTGGCGGCTGGAGAGGAAGCCGCCGCCGAACATCCCGCCGTGGTCTGTGAAGGCCGCGTTGGACTGGATCATGTCGCCGACGGTGGAGTCCTGTGTCGAAAGCCCGAGCGCGACGACGGCCTCGACGGAGCCTGCGAGGAGGTCGAACGTCAGGGCCTGGATGGTCACGTCGACGCCGGCGGAGAGCGAGCCCCAGAAGGGCGCGCTGACCGGCGTGTAGCCGGCGAGGCTGCCGGCATCGGCCCGGGAGGACAGCCGGAAGAACACCGTGTTGTTGTAGGACACGAATTCCGTCTCGACGTGCGTTTCCTCGCTCTGCATGCCGGAATCGGAGGCGCCGAATCCGAGGGCGGAGACGCGGAAATCCGACCCGGGCACGAGAGGAAGCTCCGGGTCGCCGGACTGGTCCAGGTTCCACGTCGCGGCGGCCAGGTAACGGTCCTGCTGCATCCCGGCCGTCACGGTGTCGTTGTCCTCGAACTGGAGCCAGAACACCGCGAGGCCGGTCGTGGAGTCGCCCCACGCGTAGGAAGAACCGCCGTCGGACCAGCGCGCCTCGCCGCAGAGCCCGTCGGACACGAGCCCGAAGATGTTCGCGTCCTCGGAGAACGGGGGAATCTCCCCGTCTTCCAGGGTGCTGATCCTGTCGGACAGGAACTGGAAGCCGTAGTTGGCGCCGGCATCCTCCCGGCCGGTGACGTTGAAGTACGTCGAGTAGAGACACGTGTTCTCGCCGTCGCCGCCGCCGGATCCGACGTCCACCGCCTGCCAGACGATGACCGCGTCGCCGTCGCGCTCGCGCGCCGTCTCCGAAGGGTGCTCCGCCGTGTTCAGGAACGCGATGCACGCCTGGCCTGCCTGCACCGAGCCGAGATCCGCGTCGACCGCGACAAGCTGCACCGGCGGCGTCCAGGATTCGCCGTCAAAATGATGGGCGTAGGCGAACCCGGTCGCGCCGCGATAGACGACGATCGCGTCCCCCCGGTCGCCGTTGTGCACGACGCGCAACTGGCCGTTGTAGGCGTCCCCCGACGGGCTCATCGCCCGCAGGTCGTCCGCGACGTTCCCGTTCTGCACCGGGTCGCCCGGGAACTCGTCCGTCGTAAAGACCCCGCCGCCCTGGACCACCGTCGTCGTGCGGCTCCTCTTCCCGCGGCAGCCCGACCCAAGGCCGCACAGCAGCACGAGCAACGTCAGCGCGCAGAGCAATCGGACCCGGCGGGCATCCATGGCGGGACTCCTCTGTTGGCGCCGGCGCTCCGCCGGCTGCCCTCCCGTATCCCGCCGACGCGCAGGCGTTTTGCCCTTCCCGCTATTCGCCAAGACCGATCAGCCCGGCGAGGATCCTCACCGTCCAGCCGAGCCGCAGCCGGCCCCGGTCGACCCATCCGGAGACGACCCCGGCCGCAGCCGCCTCGTGTCCCCTCAAGTCCCCCGGATCGCCGATGAGCACCACCGCCGGGCGCCGGCCGCGGCACGTTTCCGCCATCGCCTGCGCCAGCTCGATCCCCCCGCAGGGCCTCGAGGCGACGTGCGCCACGACGAGTTCAGGGAACCCGCACCGGTCCAGGACGAGAAGCGCTTCCAGGCCGTCCTCCGCCGTGTCGCACTCCGCGCCGAGCATGCGGAACAACCCCTCGAGCCAGGCCCGGTCCTGCCCCTGCGGCCCGACGACCAGGACCCGCGGCCGCGGGAACCTGACCGTCACGGGCTCGCCGATCGCCGCTTCCACCATGCCGTCCATGCCTCCTCCAGTCCCGGGCACCGACCCGGCGACCTTCCTGTAACCGGTCTGCCTCGCACCCTCTTGCCCCTCCCCCTCCGCGTCGCTATCGTCCGGACGTGCCCGAACACGACACCACCATCCCCGGCCCCCCAGACTTCCCCAGCACCGCGTGGAGCCGGCTCATCCAGCGACCCGACGAAGAGAGCGCCGAGTTCCTCGCGGCGCACTACTGGAAGCCTGCCTACCTCTACGTCCGGCGCAAGTGGCGCAAGTCGAACGAGGACGCCAAGGACCTGACGCAGGCCTTCTTCGCCGAAGCCCTTCGCAGCGGCTTCCTCTCCAAGGCCGACCCCGACCGCGGCTCCTTCCGCCGCTTCCTCAAGGCCTCCCTCGAGAACTTCCTGCGCAAGCAGCACCGGGACGCGAAGGCGGAGAAGCGCGGGGGCGGGAAGCTGCCGGTGCGGCTGGATGACGTCGGTGAGGCGGAGGAGCTGGTGAGCCGCGAGGGGGACCCCGACGCGCTGTTCGACCGGGAGTGGCTGGAGGCGATGTTCGAGCGATGCCTGCCGCGCCTGCGCGAGACCTACGCGAAGGACGGGAAGGCCGCGTACTTCGAGATCTTCCGGAGGTACGAGCTGGAGCGCCCGGCCGCGGGAGGCCCGACGTACGACGAGCTCGCGCGGGAGTTCGGGATCTCGCCGTCCGACGTGCGCAACTGGCTGCACCACGCCCGCACCCGGTGGCGCCGGATCGTCCTCGACGAGATGCGCGAGACCTGCGCGGGCCCGGAAGACCTTGAGGCCGAGGCGAAGGCGCTGTTCCCGGCTTAGAATGCGGCGGCGATGCCGCCACGCCTCCCGGACCACGTCTTCGCGCGCCTGCGTTCGCTCGCGGCGACCGAGGATCCCGACGCGCCCTCCCTGTCCATGCCGCCGGACGCGTTCGCGGCCTGGGAGAAGGACGGCACGGCGTTCGGGAAATTCGTCCTGCTCGAGGAACTGGGGCGCGGCGGGCAGAGCGTGGTCCGGCGCGCCTGGCAGATGGACCTTCGCCGCGAGGTCGCCCTCAAGATCGTCTCGGGACTGAACCCGGAGATGCGGCGGCGCTTCATGGAGGAAGCGCGGCTCGGCGGGCGGCTGACGCACCCGGCAATCGTGCCGGTGTACGAAGCGGGCGAGGACCGGGACACGCTGTGGCTGAGCATGCCGCGGATCGATGGGACGACGCTGGACCGCGCGACGCTGGAGCCGGCCGGGGCGGCGCTGGCCCTTGCGGCGGCTGCGCGCGGCGTCCAGGCGGCGCACGAGCAGGGGGTGATCCACCGGGACCTGAAGCCGCGGAATCTCATGAAGAGCGCGGCGGGCGTGCACATCCTGGATTTCGGGCTGGCGAAGGCCGTGGGGCTCGCCTCGCAGACGGCCGCGAGCGGCCCCGGGCTGGGGACGCCGCATTTCATGTCTCCCGAGCAGGCTGCGGGAGGGGCGCTGGACGCGCGCACCGACGTCTACGCGCTGGGAGCGACGCTCTACGCACTCCTCGCGGGGCGGCCGCCGTACACGACGTCGGGGATGGGGGCGTTCATCGCCGCGATCCTCCGCGAAGACCCGCCCGAGCTGCGGTCGCTCGCGCCGGGCGTGCCGGCGCCGCTGGCCGCCGTCGTCGCACGCGCGATGCAGCGCGACCCCGCGCGCCGCTACCCCTCCGCGGGCGCCCTGGCGGACGACCTCGAGAGCTTCGCCGCCGGCCGGTCCGTCTCGGCCCGGCCGCCGTCCGCCGCCTCCCGGGCGGCACGCTGGGCCCGGAGGCACCCGCTCGTCCCCGCTGCGGCCGCAGTCGCGATCGCCGCCGCCGCCTTCGCCTTCCGCGGAGGCGCTTCCCCGGACCCCGGGTCCCCCCTTGACCGCGCGGCGGACCTCGCGGCGCGGAAAGACTGGCGGGAAGCCGAGAGGATTTTGTCGCCGCTCGTCGCGGCGGAGCCGGGGAATGCGGAGGCCCTGGCGGCACGGGCCCGGTGCTTCTACGAACTCAAGGAGTACGACCTCGCCGCGGCCGACATGGACGGCGCTCTTCGCCTCGGGCCGCCGACCCCGTCGCGGTGGTTCCTGCGCGGCCAGATCGCCGAGTGGATGGCGCAGTACCGGAAGGCGGAGGAGTGCTACGCGCGCGTCCTGCTCGCCGATCCCGAGAACGTCGAGGCCTGGATCGGCCGCTCCGACGCACGGCTGCGGCAGGGCGAGACGGCCGGGGCGTACGCGGACGCGGCGGAGGCGGTGAAGCGCAGCCCGGCGCACGCCTGGGCGTACGGGGCGCGGGCGAAGGCACTGAAGGCGATGGGGCGGCCGGACCAGGCGATCCGGGATTTCGACTCGGCGCTCGCCTACGTGCCGCGGGAGGCGTCGTGGCTCGCGGACCGCGGCCGGTGCAAGCTCGAGATGAAGGACTACTCCGGGGCTTTTGCCGACCTGGAGGAGGGCGCGGCCGCGAGCGGGTACATCCGGGACCACGTTCAGGAGGAGATCGGGCAGGCGAAGGCCGCCCTGTCCTGGTCGGCGCCCCCGGGCACGAAATGAGAACGGGCGGGAGTCGCCCCCCGCCCGTGTCGCGCCCGGACGCCGCGCTACACCTTCACCGCCGCCTTACCGCCCTTTTTTTTTCCGAGCCCTGCCGCGGCCGCCAGCGTATCCGCCATGTCCGCCTGCTCCCACGTCCGGCCCTCGTCGCTGATCCCAAAGTGCCCGTACCGCGCCGTCGCCTTGTAGATCGGGCGGCGCAGGCGGAAACGCTCGATCATCGCACCCGGGCTGAACCGGAAGAGGTCCTTGTTCTCCAGCAGCTCGCGGATCTTCTCCTCGCTCACCTTCCCCGTCCCGAACGTGTTCACGTACACGCTCAGCGGCTCGCTCACGCCGATCGCGTAGCTCAGCTGGATCTCGACGCGGTCCGCCAGCCCCGCCGCGACCACGTTCTTCGCCGCATGCCGCGCCGCGTACGCGGCCGTGCGGTCCACCTTGGTCGGGTCCTTGCCGCTGAACGCCCCGCCCCCGTGCCGCCCCATCCCGCCGTACGTGTCGCAGATGATCTTCCGCCCCGTCAGCCCGCAGTCCGCCTGCGGACCGCCGTCCACGAACCGCCCCGTCGGGTTGATGAAATACTTCGTCTTCCGGTCCAGCAGCTCCGCCGGGATCACGTGCTTCGCAATCGCCTCGATCGCGTCCGGCGTCAGCGTCTTCTTCACGTCCACTTCCGGCCCGTGCTGCAGGCTCAGCACCACCGTGTCGATCCGCACCGGCACGTCCCCGTCGTACTCCACCGTCACCTGGCTCTTCGCGTCCGGTCGCAGGTACTTCATGATCCCCGCCTCACGCACCTCCGCCGCACGGTTCATCAGCTTCCGCGCCAGCTGGATCGGCATCGGCATCAGCTCGGGCGTCTCGTTGCACGCGTACCCGAACATGATCCCCTGGTCGCCGGCGCCCAGCTCCTTCCCCTTCTTCTCGTCCACCCCGATCGAGATGTCCGCGCTCTGCGGCTCCAGGCACGTCAGCACGCCCACCGAGAAGCAGTTGAACGAGCTCGTCGGGTCCGTGTACCCGATCTCCTTCACCACCTGCTTCACCAGCTTCGGAACCTCCACGTACCCCTTCGTCCGGATCTCCCCCGCCACGATCGCCAGCCCGCTCTTCAGCATCGTCTCGCACGCCACCCGCGAGTGCGGATCCTGCTCCAGCAGGTTGTCCAGCACCGCGTCCGAAATCTGGTCCGCGACCTTGTCCGGGTGACCCAGCGAAACCGCTTCCGAGGTGAACTGCCTGAGGCCTTTGGCCATGGGGGATCTCCGTGCGTGGCTGGGTTGAAGGGGGGGAAGGCTACCGCAGGGGGTGCAGGGGCGCCACCGAATTTGGCCGCGGCGCGGGAGGACGGCCGTCAGGCCCTGCCGAGGATCTGGTTCAGCTTCGTCGCCAGGCTGGCGGCGGTGAAAGGCTTCTCGAGGAGGTCGACGCCTTCGCGAAGGACACCCTGGTCGTGGACCGCGTCGGCGGTGTAACCCGAGGCGAAGAGGACGCGCAGGCCGGGGCGCTGGGCGGTGAGCTTCGCGGCAAGCTCGGGACCGTTCATGCGCGGCATGACGACATCGGTGAGGAGCAGGTGGATCTTCTCCGCGGTCTTCGCGGCCAGCGCAAGCGCCGCGGGCCCGTCGGGGGCCTCGAGGACGCGGTACCCGAGGCGCGAGAGGAGTTTGGACGTGATCGCGCGGACCTGCGCCTCGTCCTCGACGAGGAGAACGGTCTCCCCGCCCCCGGCCGCGGGCATCCCGGCGGGCGCCGCAGGGATCTCCTGCTTCCCGTCGTGGAGGGGGAGGTAGACCCGGAACGTGGTCCCGTTCCCCTGCTCGCTGTAGACGGACAGGTGTCCCCCCAGCTGCTTCACGATCCCATAGGAGGTGGACAGCCCGAGCCCGGTCCCCCGGCCGGGTTCCTTTGTCGTGAAGAACGGTTCGAAGATCCGCGGAAGGATGTCGGGAGGAATCCCGTGCCCCGTGTCCGAAATGGCCAGCGCCGCGTAGGCGCCGGGCCGGATCCCGCCGGCCGCCGCCGCGTACGTTTCGTCGAGCTCGACACGCGAGGTCTCGATCTTCAGCTTCCCCCCGTTCGGCATGGCGTCCCGGGCATTCACGGCCAGGTTCACAATGACCTGCTCGAATTGCCCGCGGTCGGCGCGGACGGGAAGCGGCTCGGCCGCCGGGCGAGTTTCCAGCCGGACGTCCTCCCCGATCAGCCGCTCCAGCATCCGGTGGAGGTCGGCCACCACGGCGTTCACGTCCGCCGGCTCCAGCTTCAGGACCTGCTTCCTGCTGAAAGCCAGGAGCTGGCGCGTCAACCCCGAGGCACGCTCGCCCGCGCGGCGGACTTCTTCCAGGTCCCCCGCCGCGTCGTGCCCGGCCCCGACCTTTTCTCCTGCCAGTTCGACGTACCCGAGAATCGCCGTCAGCAGGTTGTTGAAGTCGTGCGCAATCCCGCCCGCAAGCCGCCCGACCGCCTCCATCTTCTGCGAGTGCCGGAACTGCGCTTCGAGGCGCTCGCGGGACTGCTTCCGCGACACGAGATTCTCCACCCTCGCGAGCAGCTCTTCCGCCGAGAACGGCTTCGACAGCCAGTCCTGGGCTCCCTCGCGCAGCAGGTTCACCCGCAGCGCGTCGTCGGCCTTCGCCGTGAGGAACACGAGCGGCACCGCGTCGAGCGCGGACTCCTTCCGGATCGCGCGCGCCATCTCGACGCCGCTCATCCCCGGCATCATCACATCGCTCACGATGAGGTCCGGCACGAGTTCCTTGGCCCGGGCAAGCCCCTCGCGCCCGTCGCGGGCTTCCTCGGTGCGGAAGCGGTGGGAGAGGACGTCGCGGATGAAGCGGCGCATGTCCGGGTTGTCCTCGACGACGAGGACGAGGGGGGCGTCGGAAGGGGGCCGGACGGGGGAGGTCGGCTCGGGGACCGGTCTGGACTCCACGGGGGAGGAGGCGGCGGCCCGGTCGGGGGACGTGGGACGCACCTGGCTTCCCGCAGGGGCCTTGAGGGGAAGGATGACCGAGAAAAGCGCGCCGCCCTCGGGCGCCGGTCCGACGGAGATGCGGCCGTCGTGAAGTTCTACGAATTCCTTCACGATCGCCAGGCCGAGTCCTGTGCCGCCCGCAGTGCGGGAGGGGCCGGACTCGACCTGCACGAATCGTTCGAACACGGCGGCCCTCATGTCCTCGGGAATCCCGGGCCCGCTGTCTGCGACCTCCAGGGACGCGGCGGTTGCGTCCGGGGCCCTGCGAAGGGAGACGCGGATCCGGCCACCGGGGGGCGTGAACTTGAACGCATTCCCGAGGAGGTTCATGAGGATCCTGTCGACCTTGTCCGGGTCGACCTCGGCTTCGAGGGGACCGGGTGCGTCCACCGTGAACGCATCCCCGCGGCCCTTGGCGAAGGAATCGAAATTCGAGGCGACCTGCCGGACGAGGCGGGCCAGTTCGATCCGCGCCGGGGAGATCGTCATCTTCCCGGCGTCCAGCCTGGCGATGTCGAGCAGGTCGTTCACGTGGCGCAGGAGAAGCTGCGCGTTCCGGACGATCGTCTCCACGTCCTGCCGCCGGTCGGCCGCGATCGCGCCCCCCGCCAGCAGCGCCTCGGCGGGCCCGAGGATCAGCGCCAGCGGCGTCCGCAGCTCGTGGCTCACGTTCGCGAAGAACTGCGTCTTCATCCGGTCGAGCGCCTGGAGCCGCTCGTACAGCGTCGACAGCTCCCGCTCCCTGGTTTCGAGCGTCTCGTTCGCCCGCAACAGGCGCTTGTTGGCCTCCTGCACCTCCTGCGCCCGAAGGTAGATCTCCGACTCCATCGCCGCCGCCTTCGTGCGCAGTTCCTCCGCGAGCTTCTGCGAGGCCGAACCCGCCTGCTTCATGCGCACGTACTCGGTCACGTCCTCCACCCGGTGGATGATGTACGCCACCCGCCCGTCGGCCCCCTTCACCGGGCAGTTCATCGGGCTCCACCATCTCTCCTCGAACCCGCCGCCCTCGGATTCCGGCTTCCGGATGTCGTACTTCTGCACCGCCATCGTGTCCGGCGATCCCGTCGCAAGCACACGTTCGAGCGAAGACCGGAGATTCCCGACGCCGGTCGCCGCCGGGTCGTCCGGATTGTCGGGGAAGACCTCGAAGAGGCCGCGGCCCAGCATTCCTTCCCGCGTCGTCTTCGTCGCCCGCAGGTAGGCGTCGCTCACGGCCACGATCCGGAGGCCGGGCGTCAGCGCGAGGAACAAACCGGGGGCGGCCTCGAAAAGGGCCCGGAAGTCCGGGGGTTCAGATCGCACAACCGCATGCGACACGGCGTTCTCCCTCATCGACGAAAACGGGACCGTCGTCATGCCACAAACCGCAAGCCACTTCCCGATGCCGGCGGATCATACGCGACCGGCGCAGTGACGGAAGTCCGAATTCTCCGGCCGCGGCGGCCGGCCCTATCCGTAGCGCACGAACTGCAACGCGGCGAAGAGGATGCGGGCGGCGAGGAGCGGCTGCATCAGGTGCCCAGCGGCCTCCTCGAGCGACTTCCAGGCCGCGGCATCCGCGAGGGCCTTTCCCATCTCCGGCGGGACGCGCGACGCCTCGATGAGCTTCTGCCCGCCGAAGGGCGCGGTCGCGGGAATGAACCAGGGGCAGAGGGAGCTCGTCCCGAACAGGAACGAGATGACGCCCCCGGGCTTCAGCGAGGCGGGAAGGTAGCCGAGAAACCGGTCCCCCATCGTCGTCCCGAGCAGCAGGAACGACGCCTTGCCCTTCGGCTTCTCGAACGTCACAACCGGCTGCCCTTCCACGAGGATCGACGGCTCGTCGATCCGCACGCGCAGCGAGTCCTCGCCGGCGCCGAACGCGACGCGGTCGTTGGAAAACTCGCTCCAGAAGTCCACCTCGTCCATCGCGACGCGCAGCTCGCCGCGGGCCTCGGGCGCGAACGCCCCTTGCGACTCCAGCTCGCAGCGCCCCTTGCCGAGCCTGCGGGACTTCCCGCCCTCGGGGAACCCCGAGTCGAGCCGCGCGCCCTCCACCTCGACGAACGCGGCCGTCCACTCGACCTTCTTGTAGGCGGACGTGCCGAACTGCTCTTTCTGCAGGAACAGGCGGGACCAGTTCATGGGCGGAAGAGGATACCGGGGGGAGGGGGTTTTGGCATCAGCGCGATGGACTCCGGAGAGTCTCTTCGAGCGCGGCGATGTTCCTGGCGGTTGCGCCGGCCTTTCCGAGCAGCGCCTGCCGCGCGCGGTCGCCTGCCGCGGCCGCCGCCGCGGGCTCGTCGAACAGCCGCCTGAGCGCGGGAAGGAGGGCCCTGTCGTCGGGCACCTGTGTGCAGCCGTCGACGGAGCGGAGCAGGGCCTCGGCCTCGCGGAAGTTCTCCATGTTGGGGCCGAAGACGACGGGCTTTCCCATCGCCGCGGGCTCCATGATGTTCTGGCCGCCGCGGGGCGTGAGGGAGCCGCCGACGTAGGCGACGGTGGCGAGGCCCCAGAGGGTGCGGAGGTCGCCGACGGTGTCCACGACGACGACGGCGTCCGTCGGCGGCGCTTTCCCTCCATCGATTTCCGTCTTGCGGATCGCCTCGAACCCCGCCTCCGCCGCCGCCTTCGCGACGTCCGCGCCCCGCTCCGGGTGCCGCGGCACCAGAACCAGCCGCAGGTCCGGCATCGCCGCGCGCAGCTCCTCGAACGCGTGCAGCAGGAACTTCTCCTCGGGATCGTGCGTGCTCCCGCCGACCAGGATCCGCGCGTCCGCCGCGATCCCGAGCCTGGCCGCCAGCGCCGCCTTCGCCTCCGCCGGCGGCGCCTCCGGCAGCCCGTCCAGCTTCATGTTCCCCGTCACGCTCACCCGGTCCGCCACGAACCCGGCCTGCTTCGCGCGCTCGGCGTACTCGTCGGACTGAGCCAGGAAGCGCGTGACACTGCGGAACGCGCCGCGGACGGGGAGCATCGCGTACCGGCGGGCGCTGCGCGCCGAGATGCGGCCGTTGATCACGACGACCGGGACGCCGCGGCGGCGGCAGGCCCGCACGAAGTTCGGCCAGACCTCGAGCTCGATGAGCACGACGGTGGTCGGCCGCACCAGCCGCAGCGCGCGATTCACGAACGGCGACAGGTCCAGCGGCCACTGGAACACCGCGAGGTCCGGGAAGGTCTTCCGAGCGACCTCGTGCCCCGTCGGCGTGAAGGCGCTGATCACCACGTCCCAGTCCGGGTGGGCCTTGCGCCACGCCGCCACGAACCCCTTCGCGAGCAGCACCTCGCCCACCGAGGCCCCGTGAACCCAGAGGCACGGCTTCTCGCCGGGCCGCCGCGGCGCGCCACCCAGCCGCTCGCCGAGATGGCGGCGCCAGCGGCTCGAGAAAACCAGGGCCAGCAGCCAGAACGGGGCCGTGACGAGAAGGGCGAGGAGGTAGAAGAGGTCGAACACGGAGTCGGGAGCCCTCGGTTCTAAGGACGAGTTTTCGATTTTCAATTCTCAAATCTCAATGATCAGTGGTCTCGCTGCCGGACATTGATCATTGGGATCTGAAAATTGAAATCTGAGAATTCGTCCGTTAGTCCTTCTCGTCCTCGTCCTCTTCGGTCTCCCCGCCCCCCGAGACCGGCGCCGCCTTCTTGCCGTGGCACTTCTTGAACTTCTTCCCGCTCCCGCAGTAGCACGGGTCGTTCCGCCCGACCTTCGGCCCGTTCGCCACGTACGGCTTCGGCTTCTCGTCCGGCGGCGGCCCGCCCTGCCCCCCCGCCTGCTCGGCGCGCGCCGCGGCGTTCGTCGCGTCCGCCTTCGACTCCGTCGCCTTCTTGAGCCGCTCCGCCTCCGCCTGCTTCCTCAGCCGCTCCTGGTCCTCCCGCTGGATCTGCACCTTCAGCAGAAGGTCCGTCACCTCCTCCTTGATCGAGGCCAGCATCCCCTCGAACTGCTCGTAGCCTTCCTTCTTGTACTGGATCTTCGGGTCCAGCTGCGCGTACGACCGGAGCCCGATCCCGCTCCGCAGCTGGTCCATGTTGAACAGGTGGTCCTTCCACTTCTCGTCGATCTTCATCAGCAGCAGGTAGCGCTCCAGCTGCCGCATGTTGTCCGCGCCGATTTCCTTCTCCTTCGCCTCGTACACCCCCATCACCTTCGTCAGCAGCTCCTCCCGGATCGCATGGTCCGGCTTCTGCCCGATGTCCGCGGGGAGGTCGGCGACGTCGAAGCGTGTCTTGACGAACTCGGCGAGGGCCTTGACGTCCCAGTCCTCCCGGGCGCTCTGGGGGAGGAAGCGGTCCATGACCTCGTCGACGCGCTCTTCGAGCATCTCGACGACCTGGGCGCGCATGTCCTTTCCCTCGAGGATGTCCTGGCGCTGGCCGTAGATGATGTGGCGCTGCTCGTTCATGACCTTGTCGTATTCGACGAGGTTCTTGCGGATCTCGAAGTTCCGGTCCTCCATCTTCTTCTGCGCCCGCGCGATCGCGTTGGAGACCATCGTGCTCTCGATGGGCTCGCCCTCGGTCATGCCGAGTCGGAGGAGGATGTTGGAGACCCACTCGGGGGCGAAGATGCGCATGAGGTCGTCTTCGAGCGCGAGGAAGAACTGGGAGGAGCCGGGGTCGCCCTGGCGGCCGCATCGGCCGCGGAGCTGGAGATCGATGCGGCGGGCCTCGTGGCGCTCGGTGCCGAGGACGTGGAGCCCGCCGATGTCCGCGACGCCCTTTTCCAGGATGATGTCCGTGCCGCGGCCGGCCATGTTCGTCGCGATCGTCACCGTCGAGCGCTCGCCCGCGCGCGCGACGATCTGCGCCTCCTTCTCGTGGTACTTCGCGTTCAGCACCTCGTGCTTCACGCCGCGCCGCTTGAGCATCGTCGAGACGATCTCGGAGTTCTCGATGGACGTGGTGCCGACGAGGATCGGGCGGCCGGTTTCGTGGACCCTGCAGATCTCGTCGGCGACGGCGTCCCACTTTTCCTTTTTCGTCCTGTACACGATGTCCGGCTTGTTGTCGCGGATGAGCGGGCGGTTGGTGGGGATGGTGAGCACCTGGAGGTTGTAGATCTTGTCGAGTTCCATCGCCTCGGTGCTGGCGGTGCCGGTCATGCCGGCGAGCTTCTTGTAGAGCTTGAAGTAGTTCTGGAGGGTGATGGTCGCGAGCGTCTGGGACTCCTCGCGGATCCGGATGCCTTCCTTGGCCTCGACCGCCTGGTGCAGGCCGTCGCTCCAGCGCCGCCCGGGCATCATGCGGCCGGTGAACTCGTCGACGATGATGACCTCGCCTTCCTTGACGACGTACTCCTTGTCGGCGCGGTAGAGGCTGTGGGCCTTGAGGGCCTGCTCGAGCAGGTGGGGCCACTCGAGGTTGTCGCCCGTGTAGAAGTCCTCGACTCCCAGGAGGCGCTGGGCCTTCTCGATCCCCGCCTCCGTCATCATCACGATGTGCTCCTTCTCCTTCACCTCGTAGTCGACGCCCGCTTCGAGCCGGCGCGCCACCCGGTCCGCCTGCGCGTACTTCTCCGCGCTCTCCTCCGCCGGCCCGCTGATGATCAGCGGCGTCCGCGCCTCGTCGATCAGGATGTTGTCCGCCTCGTCGATGATCGCGAACGGCAGCTTGCGCGTCGGCTCCCCGTCGACCTCCACCTTCACGTACCGCTGCACCTGCTGCTCCAGGCTCGACTTCATGTTGTCGCGCAGGTAGTCGAACCCGTAGTTGTTGTTCGTCCCGTACGTGATGTCCGCCGAGTACGCCTCCTTGCGCGTGCACGGCCGCAGGCAGCGCATCTTGTTCTGCGGGTCGTTGAGGAAGCTGGAGTCGAAGCGGTACGCCTCCTGGTAGTCGTGCTGGATGATGCCGACGGTGAGGCCGAGCATCTCGTAGACCGCGCCCATCCACTGCGCGTCGCGGCGGGCGAGGTAGTCGTTTACCGTGATGACGTGGACGCCGTTGCCCTCGAGGGCGTTCAGCGCCGCAGCCGTCGTCGCGACGAGCGTCTTGCCTTCGCCCGTCACCATTTCCGCGATCATGTGGTTGTGAAGCGCCCAGCCGCCGATCAGCTGGACGTCGTAGTGTCGCAGGCCGATCGAGCGCCGGCTCGCCTCGCGCGTCGCCGCGAATACCTCGGGCAGGATGTCGTCCAGCGTGTCGTGCTTCTTCAGCCGCGCCCGGAACTCCTCCGCCATCTTCGGAAACGCAGCGTCCGGGAGCCCCCGGTACTTCTTCTCAAGCTCGTTGATCTGCTCGATCACCGGCAGAACCCGCTTGATGACGCGCTGGTTGTGCGAGCCGAAGACGCGCGAGAGGAAGCGGTTGATCCAGCCGACGAAGGACTCGAAGGACAGGCTCATGAAGGGTGGGTGCCGATTGGGGGAGGGGAGACTCTAGCGTGGGGGGAGGGTTGTCGCAAGCGTCGGACCGCCGGGCGGCGCGAAGGCGCAAGTGGAGGCGGCGCAGCGACTAAGAGCGGATGGCGCCGATCCCGCCGCGCGAGGCACGCCGCCACAAAGGCAGTCGGCATGGCGCCGCCTGCCGCTCTCCGCCGCTACTTCTCCCCGAGTTCCGCGAGGGCCTTTTCGGCCCTGGCCTTGTCCGGGTCGCCCGCCGCCGCGCAGCGGACGGCCACGCGGTAGGCCTCGACCGCACGGTCCTTCGTCCCGAGGGCGCGGTACACGTCCCCGAGCTGCCGCCAGGGCCGGGGCTGCCCCGGTTCGACGCGCGTCGCGTCGACGGCGTCGAGCTTCGCGCTGTCCAGGTCGCCCTTCTTCGCGCGGATCTCCGAGCGCCGCACGAATCCTGCGGCGGACTTCGGCGCGTCGCGGACGAGGGTTTCGGCGTCGTCGAGGGCGCCCTCGGTGTCGCCCGCCAGCAGCCGGTATCCGGCGCGGAGGTCTCGAAGGCGCGCGTTCCGGGGATCGGCGTCGAGGGCGCGCGTCACCGAGTCCGCCGCCTCGCGATGGCGGTCCGCGGCGGAGAGGACGGAGGCGCGCACCTCCAGGGCCTCGGCGTCGCCGGGGGCGAGCGCGAGGGCGCGGTCCAGGTCGTCAAGGATGGTCGCCGGCCCCACCGCCGTCCCGGCCGGGAGCATCGCGATCCGGACTCTCGCGCGGAGGACGAGGGCCGCCGCGAACCTCGGCTGGAGCACGAGGGCGCGATCGCAGTCCGCGAGCGCCCCCTGGTGCGCGCCGAGGCGAAGCCGGGCCTGGGCGCGGACGTGGAGCACGACCACGTCGTCCGGCCTCACCGCCAGCACGGCGTCCGCGTCCTCCTGCGCGGCCTGGGCCCGCCCCAGCGCCAGGTTGATGCGGGACCGGAGCCGAAGGGCTTCCGGGTTGCGGGGCGACCTCCGGAGGGCGCGTTCGCAGCTTTCGGAGGCGGCCGCGCCGTTCCCGCGCAGGAGCGCGACGGTGCCAAGCACGATGTGGGCCATCGCGTCGCGGCTGTCGAACTCCAGCGCCATCTCCGCATCCCTGACCGCGTCCTCCAGCCGGTTCTCCCTCAGCCGCACGAACGCCCGCAGCACGAGCGCATCGGCCTTCCTGCTCCCCGATTTCAGCACCCGATCCGCGAGCGCGGCGGCCTCGGCGTGCTCGCCCGCGTCCGCGTGCGCCCAGCCCCGGAGAATCAGGAACTCCGCGTCGCCCGGGACCGCCACGAGCGCCCGCTCGCAGTCCGCGATCGCACCGGCACGGTCCCCCGCTTCCAGCCGGCAGGAGGCCCGCTCCGCGAGCGCCTCCAGCCGGTCCGGGTCGTGCGACAGCGCGGCGTCGAGGTCCTCGAGCGCGCCGCGCATGTTCCCCCGGTCCCGCCGGACCTGCGCCCGGCAGACGCGCGAGAACACCAGGGCCGGGTCCCTGCGGAGGGCCTCCGTGCAGTCCTCCTCGGCTTTCGCAAGGTCTCCCTGCGACACGCGCACGAAGGCCGAGACGAGGAAGGCGTCGGGCGCGCGATCCGCAACCGCCTGGCAGTCGGCCAGCGCTTCGTCGTTGCGGCGCAGCCAGTAAAGGGTGAAGGCGCGCGCGACCCGGAGCTCGGCGCAGGCGGGATTGAGGCGCACGGCGCGGTCGGCGACCGTGAGCGAGTCCGGGTACCGCCCCAGGCGGCGCAGGGCGGACCAGGCGGCGAGGCAGATGCCCGCGTCCCACGGACGCAGCTCGGCGGCGCGGACGAGCGACTCGATCCTGCCCGCCGGATCGGCGGCGCCGGAGATCCACAGGAGATCGGGCTCGAACGGATCGCCCGGGGACGGAGAAGCGGCGCGGGCGGCCGTGGCGAGTTCCAGCGTGAGGAGCGCCCGCGCGGCGGTGCGCCACGCGCCGGCGGAGGCGGGTTCACCGTCCCATCCAGGCCCCTCGGCGACGATGCGCGCGACCCGACCGGGAGCCGACGGATCCGGAAGCGGCACGGGAGACGCGGCGGCGCCGGCGGGCGGCGCGGGCGCCGGCTGGAGTCCGCACGTGCGGGCCTCCTTGCCGGAGACCTTCCGGACGATCGACCCGCCGCGCACGCTGATCCAGGAGAGCAACCACGCCTGTAGATCTGCGAGCAGGGCGATCGCGGGGGTGAGAAAGGTCCGGCCGTCCGCGTCCTTCGGGAGGCGCGCGAGTTCGCCCGGCGGGAGGAAGGTCGCGGCGTCCTCGAGCAGCCGCAGGGCGGGCGCGGGGCCGGGCCGGGCGCGTAGGGCTGCCCCGAGTGCGGCCAGCGCCACGGCCAGGAGCCGGTCGATGAGGGCGCGGTCGGGGCTGGGCGCCCGCGCGGCGTCGCCGGCCGCGGACAGCGCGCGCCGCGCCTCCGCCACCCGCCGCTCGGCGTCCTGCGCGGCCTGCTCCGCGTCGCGGGCGGCCGCGATCGAGGCGTCGCGCGCCGCGACGGCCGCCTCCAGGCGCCGCACGGCCTCGCGTGCCCGCGCGTCCGCCGGGTCGGCGGCGGCCGCCGCACGCGCGCGCTCCAGCGCGGCCTCGAGACGCCCCTCGGCTTCCGCCGCGGCGGACTCGGCGAGCGCCGCCGCCGCGCCAGCGCCACGGTTCCGCGTCGCGAGCACCACCGCGCCCGCGGCAAGGACCACCCCGGCCACGACGGCGGCCGGCCACAGCCTGCGCTTCCCCGCCGCCGCCGGAGCGCGCGCCAGCCACGCCCCCAGCTCACCCGCCAGCCCCGCCGCGTCCAGCTGCCCGTCGCGCGCCCGCAGGAAAATCCCCGCCAGCGCCCCATCCACCGGCGCCCTCTCCTCCGAACTCCCCTCCCGCGTCGTCTCCCCCGTCTTCACCGCCGTCGTGTCCCCGCCCGGCCGCGGCGCCGCCTTCGTCGTGGGCCCGCCCCCCGGCGCAGGCTGCCCCGTCAGCTCGCAGAACACCCGCCCCAGCCCGCGCACGTCCCCCGCCGCGTCCCCCTCCCCCAGCCCGAACTCCGTCACGTACACCCGGTGCGACCACCCGCGCCCCTTCTCCTCGCGACTCGCCACCAGCAGGTTCCCCGCCGTCACCCGCCCGTGCGCCAGCCCCTTCCCGTGCGCCGCCGCCAGCGCCTCCGCGGCCTCCTTCGCCACGAACGCCAGCGTCCGGCCGTCCTGCCAGGGAATGTCGCGGACGGGAAGCGCCTCGATGTAGGGCCGCGCGTACCAGAGCTGCCCGGCCTCGAGCCCGCCGCCCGCGGGCGCCACGATCCGCGCGTCCCCCGTCGCCTTCGCGTGCTTCCCCGCCGCGAGCACCCGCTCCTTCTCGCCCGCGGGAGGGCGCGGCCACACCCGGAGGGCGAGCCACGCCTGCTTCTCGGGGTCCCACGCGTGCCAGAGATCGTGCGAGACGCCGGCGCCGAGGCGCCTGGAGAGGTGGAAGCGGCCGAAGCGTTCGCCGCCGCCGTCGCGGGCGAGTTCGGCCGGGAGAGGGAGCGTGGGATCGGGATTGGACATCGGGGTTTCCGGTGAATCATACGGCATGCCTGCGGCGGCGATCGGGCCGATCAGCGGCCGCGGGCGTCCGGGTAACGGTCGAGGAGGACGGTGCGGAGGGGGGACGACTCGGGAAGCCGGCGGACGGCCTCGCGCGCATCGACGGCGGCTTCGGCGGCCCGCCCCAGCCGCGCCCGGGAGTCGGCCCTTCCCATGAGCGCAAGGACGCAACCCGGCTCTGCGGCGAGCGCGGTCGAGTAGGCCTGTTCGGCCTCGGCGTGGAGCCCGCGCGCGGACTGGGCGGCGGCGAGCAGGAGCGCCGCGTCCGGCTGGACGGCTCTCAGGCGGGCAGCATGATCGGCCTCCTGGGCGAGGTGGTGGAGCGCCCGGTCGCGCTCCGCGCCGGGTTCTGCCGGGATCGTGGAGGCCTGGAACCTCGCGGAGGCGAGCCGGATCGCGGGGTCGCCGGGCCAGAGGGGGACGGCGCGGGCGACGAGGCCGGTCGCGGCGGAGGCGTCAGCGGATTCGATGGCGGCCTCGATGGCCTGGACGAGGACGAGCGCGGCGGGGCGGGCGCCGGCGAGGGCGGGCTGAAGCGCGCGGAGGGCGTCGGCGGGGTGTCCGCGCAGGCGCTCGCGGACTCCCGCGACCAGCGCGCCGTCGACGTCCCCGGGGAGGGCGGGCGACGGCTGGCCGAGGTCCCCGAGGGCGGCCGCCCGGAGTTCGGGAAGTTCGGGGAAGGCGGCGTCGAGTTCCTCGCGGGTGGGCGCGAGGAGCGGCCCGGGCTGGAGCCGGACCCCCCCGATGGACGCGAGGCGGCGCGACTCGAGGCGCGCGTGCCGGAGGGCGCGGGCAAGGCCCCGGACGACGGCCGCGCGGCCCAGTCCCGGGTCGGCGATCGCCGCCGCCTCCGCCTCCTTTTCCGCCGCGTCCGCGTCCCCCGACGCGAGGCAGGCCTCGGCCAGGAGCAGGCGCCCTTCCGGAAAGTCCCCGCGGGCCAGCTCCGCCCCGCACGCTTCGAGGCCGCGCCGCCAGGCCGCGTGCGCGCCGTCCGCGTCCCCTGTCGCCGCGCAGGACCACGCCTCCGCGCGGCAGGCCGACACCACCGCGGCCAGCGAGGACGTCCGCCGCGCGCGGTCTTCCGAAGCGCGCGCCGCGCGATGCAGCCCCAGGCCCCACACCGCGGCTACGGACACGGTCACCACGAGGACCGTCCCGACGCGGAGGGGGCCGGCGCGCCGCCGGGCCCAGGACCGGGCCCGGCCCAGCACCCCCGTCCGCCCTGCCTGCACACTCTCGCCCCTGAGGTGACGGCCCAGGTCCTCCGCCAGCGCGTTCCCGTTCGGATACCGCTCCCGCGGGTTCTCCGCCAGGCACCGGTTCACGATCGCCTCGAGGCTTTCCGGGATCGAGGGGTCGATCGCCCGCAGCGGCACCGGCTCGCGCAGCTGGATCTGGTTCATCGTGTCCTGGAGGCCGTCCCCGCGGATCGGCGGAGCCCCCACGAGCACCTCGTAAAGCGTCGCGCCCAGCGAGTACACGTCGCTCGCCGGCTCCGGCGGTTCGCCCCGCGCCTGCTCCGGGGCCATGTACAGCGGCGTGCCGATCGCCGCCCACCCCGCGGTCAGCCTCAGCGCCGAGTGCATCGCCCTCGCCACGCCGAAGTCCAGCACGCAGACCTTGTGCTCCCACCTCGGCTCCTGCCCCTCCTTCGCGACCGGACGGCTCTCCACGATCAGGTTCTCCGGCTTCAGGTCCCGGTGCACGATCCCCGCCTCGTGCGCAACCCCGATCGCGGCCGCCGCATCCCGCACCAGCATCACCCTCTCCTCCCGGCCCAGTTCGTGCGCCCGGTCCAGCGTCCGCCCCTCCACGAACTGCATCGCGATGTACGGCCGCCCCTCGACCTCGCCCACCTCGTGGATCGCCACCAGCCCCGGGTGACTCAACTGCGCCGCCAGCCGCGCCTCCCGCTGGAACCACGGCGCAACCTCCTGCGCGTCCGCACGCAGGATCTTCAGCGCAACCCAGCGCCCCAACGCCGGGTCCCACGACTTGTAGACCTCGCCCATGCCCCCGGACCCCAGGCGCGAAACGCGGACGAAACGCCCGAAGGCCGCCGCGCGCGGCGCGGCCGCGACTTCGGCCGGCGGCGCTTCCCCTCCCCCGACCGATGGAGGCCCGACAACCTGGGTCAGCCGGTCCTGCGGAGTGCCGGGGCCCGGCGCCCCGGGCACCGGCCGGGTCGTGTCGCCCATCCGCGGCTCCCTTCTTCCGGCGAGGTCCGTCAGGCCATCCCGAGGGCGGCCGCGCACGCCGCCGCGCCCGCCGCCAGCAGCCACACCGCCGCCTTGCCACATCCCCCCTTCTTCGCCGCCGCCGGCCCTTCCACGTCCGCGGCGGGCGCATTCTCCGCCAGCCAGCCGTCCAGCGCGTCGGCGAGCTCCGTCGCCGTCTGATACCGCTTCCCGGGATCCTTCTCCAGCGTCTTCATCACGATCGCGTCGAGCTTCGCGTCGATCGTCGGGTCCGCCGCGCGCGGACGCTGCGGCAGCTGTTCCTGGACGAGGCGGAGCCCCTCGAAGATGTTCTTCGACTCGAACGGCGGGCGGCCGAGCAGTCGGTCGTACAGCGTGGCGCCGAGCGCGTACACGTCGGTGCGGTGGTCGACCTGGTGGCCGCTCGCCTGCTCGGGCGACATGAACGACGGCGAACCCATCACCGTCCCCGGGATCGTGAGCTGCGTGCTGGCGTCGGAAGGGCGCGCGATGCCGAAGTCCATCACGTAGATGTGGTGAGAACAGCCCTCGATCGACTTGGCATTGCCGCCCGGCTTCGGCTTGCTCTGCACCATGAAGTTCTCGGGCTTCAGGTCGCGGTGCACGATCCCCTTGTCGTGCGCGTACTGGAGGGCGCGCGCCGCGTCGCGCATGAGCTCGACGCTGATCCGGCGGCTCGTCCGCGGGAACGCCCGCAGCGTGTGCCCCGCGAGGAACTGCATCGCGATGTACCAGAGGCCCTTGTCCTTCCCGGCGTCGTAGATCTTCGTGATGTTCGGGTGGTTCATCCCCGCCGCGACCTGCGCCTCCCGCACGAACCGCGCCAGCTGCACCATGTCGTTCGAGCGCAGGATCTTCAGCGCCACCCAGCGCCCTTCCTTCAGGTCCCACGCCTTGTACACCTCGCCCATCGCCCCCGTCCCCACCTTCTGGATCTTCACGAACCCGCCCAGGTGCGCGCTCTTCGACGCCGCCGCCACCTCGGGGGGCATGGGCTTCCGGGAAGCGGTGACGGGCGCGGCTTGGGCCTTCTGGAGCCCGGACGGGGAGGCGGAGCGCTGCGCGCCCGGGACCGCGGGACGCTGGCCGGACGCGGGCTGCGCGGGCCGCGCCGGGACGCCGCGGGAGGGCGAGGACGGGGAAGGGACGGGGCGGCCGGGTGCGGACGCGGGCTTCGACGCCCCGGGACGCGGCTTTCCGGGAGGGTTCGGTGGCGGGCTCACGCTCCGGAGTGTAGCGACTTCCCGCCGCTCTACCAGCCCGCGCCGGGCAGCACGATCTTTTCGCCGAACAGCCGCTCGTAGTCGCGCAGCGCGTACCGGTCCGTCATCCCCGCGATCCAGTGCGCGACCACGAGCTCGCGCTCGCTCCCCGTCGCCGTCTCCAGCTTCTGCCTCTCCATCTCCGGCAGCAGGTTCGGTTCCTTCAGGTACTTCCGGTACAGCTCCCGGATGACGCGCGACCCCGCGGCGCAGGCGTCCTTCACCTTCGGCGACAGGTAGAACCGGTCCATCAGCAGCTGCCCGAACTCCTTCTGCTCCTTCGCCATCGCCGCCGACCAGCCGACCAGCGGCCGCCGCGCCGCGCGCACGTCCGCGAGCCCCTTGACGCCCGCCTCCTCCAGCCGCCGGGCCGTCTCCGTCGCGACGTCGGTGACCATCGCCGAGATCGCCCGACGCGTGATCCGCGCCAGGCGCAGGCTCGGCCGCATGTCCGCCGCCAGGTCGGGCTCGATCCGCCGCCAGAACGCCGCGACGGCGAAGTCCCCCTCCGCCATCGTCCGCGAGTCCAGCGCATCCTCGATGTCGTGCGCACGGTACGCGATCGTGTCGGCGAAGTTCGCCACCAGCGCCTCCAGGCTCGGCGCCAGGCTCGGGTTGAACCGGTACGACCCGATCCGGTCGAAGTCCGTCTCGTGCTTCTCGATCCCCTCCAGCACGTCCGTCGTGAGGTTCAGCCCCGGGAACGACGGGTAGCGCTTCTCGACCTCCGTCACGATGCGGAGGGAGTGTTCGTTGTGATTGAAATGCCCGCAGATGGCGTGGAGTTCGTCCTCGCCCTTGTGGCCGAAGGGGGGGTGGCCGAGGTCGTGGGCGAGGACGACGGCCTGGACGAGGTCCTCGTTGAGGCCGAGGGCGCGGGCGATGCCCATGCCGATCTGGGTGGCCTCGAGGGTATGGGTGAGGCGGTTGCGGACGAAGTCGGAGCCGAGGCCGTGGGGGAGGACCTGGGTCTTGTACTCGAGCTTGCGGAAGGCGCGGCAGTGGACGACGCGGTTCCAGTCGTGCTGGAAGTGGGTGCGCGGGTCGTCGAGGTTTTCGGGGTGGATGCGGCGGGCGCCGCGGGAGCGGACGGCGAACGGCGCGAGGGCGCGGTCCTCGACGTCCTCGAGGACGGTGCGGGTGCGGATGAGGGAGGCCATGGCGAGGGCATGCTACGCGAAGACGGCGGCGGGAGTGAGGGGTTGGTGGTTGGAGGTTGGAGGTTGGTGGTTGGTGGTCGGCGCGACGATTCCCGGGGCCCATCGACCTTCCTCGCTCGATTGACAACCGCGCCCGGACCGAGGAACCTCGCTTCACCCACGCCACCGGAGAACCACGCATGCCCGCACCGAGAGTCCTGATCGCCGACGCCGTGAGCGACGCCGCCATCGAGGTCCTGAAGAAGGGCGGGGTCGAGGCCGTGAAGAAGACGGGGATGACCGAGGACCAGGTGTGCGCCGAGGTCGCGGGGTACGAGGGGCTGATCGTGAGGAGCGCGACGAAGGTGACGGCGAAGGTGATCGCGGCCGGGAAGAGGCTGAAGATCGTCGGGCGGGCTGGCGCGGGGGTGGACAACATCGACGTGCCGGCCGCGACGGCCGCGGGCGTGATCGTCGAGAACACTCCCGGAGGAAACACGACGAGCGCCGGCGAGCACGCCGTCGCCCTCATGTTCGCCCTCTCGCGCCACGTGGCGATGTGCGACCGGCTGATGCACGCCGGCGAGTGGCCCAAGAAAGGCACGACCGGCGTCGAGCTCACCGGCAAGACCCTGGGCCTCCTCGGCCTTGGCCGCGTCGCCACCGTCGTCGCGAAAGTCGGCCGCGCGCTCGACATGACCGTCCTCGTCTACGACCCCTACGTCACCGACACGCGCGCCGCCGAGTTCGGCGCCAGGAAGGCCACCCTCGACGACGTCGTCTCGAAGTCCGACTTCATCTCCGTCCACTCCCCTCTCACCCCCGAGACGAAGAACCTCATCGGCGCGGCGCAGTTCGCAAGAATGAAGAAGACCGCGCGCCTCATCAACGCCGCCCGCGGCGGCATCGTCGACGAGGCCGCCCTCCTCGACGCCCTCAAGTCCGGGAAGATCGCCGGCGCCGGCCTCGACGTCTTCGAGTCCGAGCCCCTCCCCGCCGACTCCCCCTTCCGCTCCCTCCCCAACGTCGTCCTCACCCCCCACCTCGGAGCCTCCACCGAGGAGGCCCAGGAGCGCGTCGCCGTCGAGATCGCGGAACAGTTCGTCGCGTATTTCCAGAAGGGCGAGGTCCGCAACGCCGTGACGGCGAAGTAGCGGCCCCGGCCGCGCTATACTCCGCCCGTGATCACCCTTCATTGCTCCTGCGGCGAGACGATCCGGACCGGTCTCGGCCCGGCGTCGGTGACCTGCAAGTGCGGGAAGGTGCACGGGCTTCCGAGCCCGGCGCCGGCTGCGCCCGCGGCGGCGCCTCCCGGGCCCGCGCCGGCCCCGGCCCCCGAGGTGCCGCGCTCCGACTCCGGCGAGAGCCCGCTCGCGCCTCGCCACCGCGTCGCCATCCACGACGGCCTCAAGGCCCCCCGCCCCGAGGGAGCCCTCGCCGTCCTCCAGAATCCGGCCGTCGCCGGCGGCATCACCGTCGGCATCCTGGCCGTCACCCTCGTCACCGTTCTGGTCCTCCGCGGCTGCGCCGCGAAGAAACGCGAGGAGGCCGCCTCCCTCGAACACGGCACCGAGTGCTCGTTCGTCAACGCCGGGGTGACCTTCACGGCGCCGCCGCGCTGGAAGATCACGCGGAACGAGGGAATGACCTTCGCGTTCGACACCGGGCGCGGCGAGATCTCGGTCAGCGTCCTGCAGGTCACCCCCGAAACCCACGCCGAGCGCGCAAAGGCGTTCCAGCCGACGGGCGCGTGGGTCGCCGGGACCTCCGAGCTCCAGGACGCCGACCTCCTTGCCGCGACCTGGGAGACCGACCGTGCCCGCGAAGCCTGGTCCTGGTGGCTCGACCGCTCCAATCACCGCCTGTGGATCGGCGCGGAGGGAAAGCACGGCATCCGCGACGACGCCGCCGCCCTCATCCGGTCCCTCAAGCTCACCGACGCCGCACCCCCCGAGCAGCCCGGGAACAAATAGCCGATGAACATCAACGTCCGCTTCGGGAACGCCCCGCGCCGCCGGCGCCGCCGGCGAGCGACCGGGCTCGCGGCGGTCGTCCTTGCCCTGGCCGCGGCGATCGCGGCGGCCGTCGCGAAGTCCAGGAACGACCGGGAACGGGCCGCGCAGCCGCCCCCCGCGGCCCCCGCCTCGAAATGATCCGAGCCTGCGCCCGCTGCCGCCAGACGTTCGACTCCGCCCGGACCGCCGGCGTCTGCCCCCACTGCGGTCACACCGGGAACCTGCCGTCTTCCGTCATCGTGCTCCTCGGGCTGGTCGCGCTCGCCGCCGTCGCCGTCGGCGCCGGACTCCTCCTCGGACCGCTTCGCCCCGGCGTCCCCGCGCCCCCTCCCTCCCCGGCCGCCCCGGAAATCCCCGACACCGAGTTCCCCGCCGCTCGAGCCACCATCCGCCCCCCGCGCGACTGGCGCTACGTCCAGCGCGACGCCGCCTCCGTCGCCTTCTCGGAGGTGTTCGGAAGCGCCGCAATCCGGTTCCGCGCCGTCGGCCCGACGGAGGGACGCGAGGCCCACCTCGCGCTCGTGAAGGAGGTCGTCCCGGGCGCCGAGCCCGCGGAGTTCGCCCTCCCCGACTGGCCGGGCGCCGAGTCGATCGCTGTCCGCACCCCGGGCGACCCGCGCATCGGCGCGTCGTGGCTCATCCCCCGCGGCGAAACCGCCCTCCAGGTCCTCTTCTGGGGAGCGGAGTCCGCCCTTCCGGCCGTGTCCGAGTTCCGGACCGGCCTCAGGCTCCACGACGCCCCGCCGCCGAAGTAGCCGCCGGCCTACCGCTCGTTCGACACGTCGAACTGCGCCAGAAACGCCGAGTTGCTCGGCCACTTCTGCACCCGCGGGATCAGCGCTTCCATCGCCTCGATCGGCTTGAACTGCGCCAGCGCGCGCCGCATCCGGTAGACCCGCTCCAGCTCGACGGGAACCCGCAGCTTCTCCTCCTTGCGCGTGCCGGAAGCATTGATGTCGATGGCCGGGAAGATGCGCCGCTCGGCGAGGGGCCGGTGCAGGACCAGTTCCGCGTTGCCGGTGCCCTTGAAGTCCTCGAAGATCACCTGGTCCATGCGGCTGCCCGTGTCCACGAGGCACGTCGCGATGATCGTCAGCGAGCCGCCCTCCTCCAGGGCCCGGGCGCTGCCGAAGAACTCGCGCGGCTTCTCCATGGCCCGCGAATCGAGGCCGCCCGACATCGTCCGGTGGCCGCCCGACTCCCGGTTGTACGCCCGCGCCAGGCGCGTCAGCGAGTCCAGCAGGATCACGACATCCTTCCCGCTCTCCACCAGACGCCGCGCCCGCTCCAGCACAAGCTCCGACAGCCGCGCGTGCGCCGTCGCCTGCTTGTCCAGCGAGCTCGACACCACCTCGCCCTTCACGTTCCGCTGCATGTCCGTCACTTCTTCCGGCCGCTCGTCCACCAGCAGCATGATGATGTGGCACTCGGGGTGGTTCATCGCGATGACCTGCGCCAGGCGCTGAAGCAGGATCGTCTTGCCGGTGCGCGGCGGCGCCACGATCAGGCACCGCTGGCCCTTCCCGATCGGGCAGATCAGGTCCATCACCCGCAGGGAGATGTCGGTCATCTTTCCCTCGAGATCGATCCGCTTGCACGGGTCGATGCTCGTCATCTGCTTGAAGACCGGCAGCTCGCGGTGCTTCTCGGGCTCCATCCCGTTGATCCGCTCGACGGCCATGAGCGCGGGGCCCTTGCTGCGGTCCTTCGACGGCACCAGCGGGCCCTCGAGCCAGGAGCCTTCGCGGATGGAGAAGCGGACGATCTGTGACTTGGCGACGTAGATGTCCTGCGGGGTCGAGAGGTAGTTGTTCTTCGGGTCGCGGAGGAAGCCGAACCCCTCCGGGTGGATTTCGAGGACGCCTTCGCCGCGGCCGATGGGCTGGATGGGCTGGGCGGGGGGCGCCCCGGGAATCGGGGCTCCGTCGGGGCCCAGGGCGGGAGGAGCGAGAGGGATGTCGCCCGGGATCGGCTGGCCGGCGTATGGATCCTGCGACGGCGCGTTCAACACCGCGGCGCCGGGCCCCTGGTTCGGCCCGCCCTGGCGGTTCCTGCGGTTGCGCCAGCGACGACCGCCCCGCCTCCCGCGATGCCGGCCGCCTCCGCCACGCCCGCCGCCGCCACCGTGCCCGCCGCCGTGCCCACCGCCCTGCCCGCCTCCGCCCTGATGCTGGAAATTCATGTCCTCTCCGCCAATGGATGACCGCACCCCGGACGGAGCGCGAGCCGGTCACCTTCTACGCCGCGATTCCGCCGCGCGACCGCCGCCCGTGCGGCAGCCCTGCGCTCCGTCTGTCTCAAACGCGACTCCCTGTTCGCCGCCGCGCCGCACTCCCGGCGCACGTATCACCCTGGCGTGCGCTCGACTGCCCTTCAGTCGGCCGACGCAACGATCGGCTGGACCTCCGGCCCGGTCGGGAAGCGTATGCGGCGGCACCGAACGGAGGAGTTTGGGTCCAGGCCTGGACCGTTGAAGCGGCCTGCGTCGTGCGCGCAGGCGGACGAAGCTGAATACGAAAGGGAGTTTAGCGTCCGCCCGGGGGCGGGTCAAGCGATTTGCGATGCGGAGGCGCACGGCCGGTCCCGCGGTGGATCTGGCTGGAGTCGCAGGCGACGCCGGGAGGGGCAAATCCACCCCCGATCCGGGCGGGCCTGCCGACCTGCCGTTACCATGGTCTCCGGACATGCCCCTTCCCCGCCTCTTTGCCGTCCTCGCCGTCCTTCTTGCCCCCGCCGCCGCGGCGGCCCAGGAGGAGCTTCGCCTCTCCGTCGACTGGCGCGTGCTCGATGCCGGGAAGTTCCGCGTCCACTACCCCGGCGACGCCTTCCTACCCCGGGCGCGCGAAGTCGCACAGTGGCTCGAGAACGCCCGCGTCCGCCTGGAGAAAACCCTCGACCACGAGCTCGACGGGCCCGTCAGCGTCATCCTCCACCGCTCGCACCTCGAATACGGGCGGAACTTCGACGAGTCCGGGAACCCGGGCGACTTCTTCCCGATCGTCGGCACCATGCGAAAACGCCGCATCGAGATCCCGTGCATCGGCTCGGATCGCTCCATGCAGCGCACCATCGAGTTCCAGGTCGCCCAGGCGATCGTCGACCAGCGGCACTACACGTCCAGCACCCTCCGGGCCTCCCTCCTGGAAATCAAGTCCGACGTCTACGCGGACTGGGTTCCCCTTGGTGTCGCCGCCTGGGTCGCCGGTCCCCCCCTGTCGGCAGAAGAGATGCTCGTCCGCGACGCCGTCCTCGACGGCGAACTGCGCCTCCTCTCCGCCATCCACGCCGCAGGCCACCTCGGCCCCCGCGAACGCTACCCCATGCTCGTGGAGGCGGCGCTCGCCGTCGGGTGGATCGAGCAGCACACACCGCGCGGCTCCGCGAAGCGCCTCATGCACGTGTTCGACTCCGACTTCCCCTGGCCCGCGGGCCGCCTCATCCCCCGCGCCACCGGCCTCTCGTACACGGAACTCGAGAACCGCTTCGCCGCCGCCATGGAGGCCCGCTACCGCCCCTGGGCGGCCCGCGAGGAAGCGGACCGGTTCGCCCGCCGCATCCGTGACTTCGACCAGCACTACCGCTTCGCCGAAGTCGCCCCTGCGCCCTCGCCTGACGGCCGCAGCATCGCGTTCTTCGAGGATTCGTCCGGGTACTACGACCTGGTCGTCCTCGACCTTGAGAAGGGCCAGGAGTCCCACCCGCTCCGCCTCAAGCTCCATATCACGATCGACAACCTCCACCCGGATCCCAGGGGAGTCGACTGGTCGCCCGACGGCAGGCAATTGTGCTTCGTCATCGATCGCGACTCGGCCCTGAGGCTCTACCTCCAGCCGGCCGACGGCGGCGCCGCGACCGATGTGCGGCTCCCGTTCGACCACATCATG
>JADLHC010000345.1 GCA_020849035.1 Planctomycetia bacterium | reverse complement strand
CAGGCTCCGCCATCGTCCGCATCGCCGACAGGTCCACCTTCGACCCGCACTTCGGGCAGTCCGCCGCCAGCGCCCGCGGGTCCGCGGGGAGCCCCACCGAACTGCCGCATTTCGCGCAGGTCAGCATCAGCGCACGTCCTGCTTCTTGAGAATCAGGGCCGTCGCCGCGCAGAAGAGCGCCGTGAACAGGCAGAGCATCACGAAGTCGGCGAAGATCCAGCCGGCGTTCGCCTCGACTCCCTGGGGCACCATGAAGAACAGTTTCTCTTCCCCCGTCTTCTCCGCCACGCTGAATCCGACCGTCTGCATCAGACCGTCGTAGCCCCAGTACGCAACCATGAACCCGCCGAGGAACTTCGAGAACCCCGACAGCTCCGCGATGCCGCCCGAGAAGATGATCTGCATGATCATCACGACGATCACGACGCCGATCGCCTTTTCCGACGAGTTCACCAGCGCCGAGATCGTCAGCCCCAGCGCGCACGCCGCGATCGCCGCCGGCAGCAGCAGCAGGTAATGGAACACGAACGGCCCCTTGATCGTCTCGAACGTGCACACGATCGCCGCCAGCAGGAACGTCGAGACCACCAGGAACACCGACTGCAGCAGCAGCTTCGACAGCAGGTAGGGCAGGATCTGGAGATTGACCATCCTCTCCCGCTTGTAGATCGCGCGCTCCTTCACGATCTCGCGGAACGAGTTGAAACACCCGCAGAACACCGCCGTGATCATCATGAAGACCAGCAGCTGCTTGTGGTGAAAGCGGTTCGCGGAGTCGAACGGCAGCGTCATCAGGAACCCGATCAGCGGCCCCGGGACAAGCAGCGACAGCAGCGTCTTCGGATCCCCGATCAGCGTCGCCCAGTACCTCCTCAACAGCGCCACCGTCTGAAGGTGCGGCGCCGGCGCCTTCCGCTCACGCGGCCGCGGCTGCGTCCCTGCCGCCGCCGACGACGCTTCCTGCCGCTCCACCACGTACTTCCGGTGCTGCGGCGTCCGCAGGTACCGCTCCGCCCACTCCTCCGGCTTCGCCGTCTCCAGCTTGTCGTAGATCTTCGTGATCTTCGGAATGTCGAAGTACGCCAGCGCCTCCTTCGGCGGCCCGTACCACGCCAGCCGCCCCTTCACCAGCACCACGATCAGGTCCAGCAGCTCGATGTTCTCCATCACGTGCGTCGTCAGCACCACCGTCCGCCCGCCCTTCGCCAGCGAGCTGAACAGCAGCATGATCTTCTCCTCGGTGCCGGGGTCGAGGCCCGAGGTCGGCTCGTCGAGGAAGAGCAGCGGCGGTTTCGTGAGGAGCTCGACGCCGACGCTGACGCGCTTGCGCTGGCCGCCGGAGAGGGCGCTGACGCGGGTGTCGCGCCGCTCGTTCAGCTCGAGGGTCTTGAGGACTTCGTCGAGCAGCCGCTCGATCTCCTCCTCCGCCGTGTCGTCCGGCAGCCGCAGCTTCGCCGTGTAGTAAAGCGCGTCGTGCACCGTCAGCTCGCGGTGGATGATGTCGTCCTGCGGCACGTAGCCGATGTTCGTCTTGAACGAGTTGAAGATCTGGTACAGGTCCTCGCCGTTCACGAACACCTGCCCGCTCGTCGCCGGCCGGAAACCGTTCAGCGTGTCCATGAACGTGGACTTCCCCGCCCCCGACGGCCCCAGCAGCCCCACGAACTCGTTCGGCCGGATCACCACCGACACGTCCTTCAGGATGTCGAGGTTCCCGGCGCGCTTGCCGATCCCACGCGCCTCCAGCGTGATCTTCCCCGACCAGTCCTCCTGCGCCAGCTCCGCCCCGTCGAACGTCAGCACGTACGGCCCGATCCGGATCCGGTCGCCTTTCGCCAGCGACGCCGTCTTCACGAGCTTCCCGTTCACGAAGATCCCGTTCGGCGACCCCAGGTCCTCGATCGAGACCTTCCCCCCCGCCTTCACGATCGCCGCGTGCTTCCGCGAGATCACCGGGCTCGCCAGCACCACGTCGCACTCCGCCCCGCGCCCGATCACCACCCGGTCCTTCGAAAGCGCCAGCCTCGGAAGCGGTCCCCCCGCCGCCTTCGCGTCCACGACGCTCACCTTCACCTTCCGCGCAGTGTCCCCCGTGTCCGTGAAGCGCACGTTGAACTCGAGCTTCGTGTCCCCCGCGTCGATCCGGTCCCCCGGCGCCAGCTTCGCCTCCACCGCGCGCTGGCCGTTCACGAGCGTCCCCGAGCTGCTCCCCAGGTCCTTCACCCACCAGCTCTCGCCGCGCCTCTCGATCGCCAGGTGACGCCGCGACAGCTTCAGGTCGTTCACCGCCAGCGTGTTCTCCGCCGCCCGCCCCAGCGTGAACTCGCCGGCGAGCGCGACCTCCTCGCGCTTGCCCCCGCTGTGCGTCACCACCAGCAGCGACTGCGCCTTCCGGTCGTCCTGCGCGACGAGGGTCCGCTCGAAGTCGCTGCCCGGATCCCACGTGTGCCCGCAACCCGGGCAGGAGGGTTTGGCGGAGGCCGTCCCGTCGAACGCGCGGCCGCATTTCGGGCAGACGAGCATCATGTGCGCGGTGAAATTAACCGCGGCCCATGGGCGGCGATAGTCATTTCCCTCCGGGCTCGCCGCTACTTCGCCCTCCAGCGCGCCTCCGTCACCGTCCCCTCCATCCCCAGCTCCATGTCGAACGTGACCACCTGTTCGCCGCGACGCATCGTCGCCCCGCGCGTCCCCTTCAGCGTCATCGTCCCCTTCATCAGGCCGTCCGGCAGCGTCCCGTCAATGCAGGCCTCGAGTTCCATCGCGATGACAAAGTGGAGCGGCTCGTCGAACTCGACCGGCGGAAAGCCGGGGACCGAGAGGTCCAGCTCGACCGCGATCCTGCCGTACGGGACGCCGTCGCGCATCTCGACCGACTTCAGCGTGCACACCGCCTTCGAGTCCTCCGCGTCCACGCTCAGGTTCTCGCCCCCGAACGACTTCGCGATCGCGTCGATGTCCGGCGACCAGGTCTCCCCCACCTTCACCGGCTTCCCCGGGCGGAGCACCTCGCCCATGTCCGGCTCGTCCTTCAACTTCGCCCCTTTCTTGCCCGTCGCGTCCTTCACCGCCTTGAGCTCCGCGGCCGTCAGGGCGGTCCCGTCGGTGCACGTGAACTCCCAGTCGCCGCCCTCCCCCGCCTTCCCTTCGATCGTCTTCCCCTCGAATCCCCACGCCACGTCCTTTCCGCCCTCCTCGCGCGACGCCTTCCGGAACGTCCACTTCGCGGCCGTCTCCTCGTCCCCGTCCACCGCCCTGGTTTCCGCCGTGAACTCGTAGCTCCCCGACTCCGTCTTCGCGTCCTCCTTCAGGACCTTTTCGCCCTGCGTCATCTTCATCACCGTCTTCATCCTGTTCTTCTTGATCACCTCGACCTTCTCCCCCACCTTCGGCTTCGACTCCAGGCTCATGTCCCAGGCCTTGTCCGCATCCTCCGCAAAAGCGGCCGCCGACAGGACCAGCCCCAGCAGGCTGACGAGAACGATCCGGTTCATGGTTCCTCCGCGGGAGTTGTCCGGCGACACGATCGCGGAAGCGAAAAGAACGCAGGACGCCGGAGGCGGGGGCGAGCCGGGCCGGCCTGTGGGCCCGGGCGAGCCGCCGACGCAGGCGGCCTGCGGTCGTTTCGCGTCCGCGCTGGGCCGAGCCGGGGTCGACCCGGCGACGCCTG
>JADLHC010000344.1 GCA_020849035.1 Planctomycetia bacterium | reverse complement strand
GGGCGCGGGCGCCGCGGCGCCGGCCGGGAGCGCGGCGAACGCGAGCGCCGCGGCGAGAACGCGGACGAGCGCACGGCGCATCAGAGTGATTCCCTCCCCGGAGACCGCGCCAGTCTACTCACCCCCGCCGCGCCCTTCCCCCAAAACACTGCAAGCCGCGAGGTGATCGCGGCTTGCTCCGACGAGGGCGACGGGGGTCGAACCCGCAACCTTCGGATCGACAATCCGATGCTCTAGCCAATTGAGCTACGCCCCCAACTGCGGGAGCGGAATCCTAGGGAGTCGGCCCCCGAGCGTCAACGACAAACGAGCGCGCGGGTCACGCCTCGACGGGCGAGCCTTCGGGGAGCAGCGCTCCCGCGCGGCGAAGGCGGCGAAGACTGTGGAGTCGCAGGCGCCAGTACGCGGCGTCGCGCCGCTGGAGGACCTGGATCTCGCGCCCGATGCGCTTGCGGCAGGACTCAACCGGGACCCGGCGGCCGAGAAGGCCCAGGATTTCGGCCCTGCTCTCGGCGCGAAACGTGTTCCTCGCCGCCCAGGCCAGGACGCGGCGGTCCGTCGGATCCTGGTCCACACGGATCTGCGCGAGGTTCGTGATCGTGTCGTAGTCCGCCTGCCGCTGGGTCTTCTTCATCGCCACCAGGTCCTCGATGCCCACGACGGGAATCCTGCCCCAGGCGCACCGGAACTCCCGCGATGCCTTCCGCGCGCTTCCAAAACCCCCGACGCGGGGCGGGTGGCCCGGCACGTCGAGGAAAATCGGGAGCGGTCTGGCGGGGACGACGAAGTGGAATCCGTGGCCCGCGAGCATGTGGCGGCGCGTCAGCGGCGGCGTGAACTTCGACGCCTGCGCCTTCAGGGAGCCGAGCGCCCGCTTCAGCCGCCCGATGTTCGCGGCGGCCGGAGCAACCCAGACGTCCACGTCTTCCGAGAAGGTCGCGGCGCCGTACAGGATGGAGGCCTGCCCCGAAATCAGCAGGTAGTCCACGCCGAAGCGTTCAAAGCTTCGGAAAAGTCTTTGCATCGTGGATGGCCTTGGGGTCGGCGAGGCGCGTCCTGAGCCGCCAGGCGCGGCGGAGGCGCTGGAAGGGCGTCAGTGAGCGCCACATCTGGACGTAGGGGTCCATGAACTCGTGCCAGGGGGTCCGCGGCTGGACGCGAGGTGTCGCTCTGCGGCTGCATCGCATTGCCGCAGTCTACCCAAGGCCGAAGCGGCAGGCCAGCGGGACGCCGCCCACGGCCGACCGGGCCTACCCCACTCCCGGCTCGACGGGCATCAGGTCGAAGAGCTTCTTCAGGTCCTCGATCTCCTCGTCCTTCATCGCGAGGATCGCCTCGATGATGTCGCGCTGGGAGACGATGCCCGTGACGCGGCCGGCCTCGACGAGCGGGAGGTGGCGGCAGCGGTTCTGGCGCATGAGGTCGAGGGCCTCGATGATCCCGGCGCGCGGCGAGGCCGCGGCGGGTTTCTTCGTCATGACCTGCGAGACCTTGAGGGTGCGCGGCGGCTTGCCGGCGGCGACGACGCGCTTGAGGAGGTCGCGCTCGGTGAAGATGCCGACGAGGCGGCCCTCCTCGACGACGGGGGCGGCGCCGACGTTGGCGGCGCGCAGTTTCCGGGCGAGGGCCAGCACGGTGTCGGACGGCTTCGCGACGACGGTGCGGCGGCCGCGGACGAGGTCCCCGATGGACTTTTTCATGTGGCGCCTCCTCGAGGGGTCTGGGGCCATTCTAGCGGGGAAGCCCTCCGCGGCTGCTCGCGATATTCGGGCGGACCGCGCGCGGCTTGGCGTAGAATCGCGCCCCTCGATGCGACACCTTGCGACGCTCCCCCTCGTGGTCCTCCTGTCGGCGTGCTCCTCGGGCGGCGGCGAGCATCCCGCCCCCGCGCCGGCCTCCAAGACCGTCGCGATGCCCGAGGCCCTTCGCGCCTACCTCGTCGAGCGCTACTTCATCGGGCTCGACCCTCACGACCCGCGCATTGACGCCGCCGTCGAGCCGCTCACCGCTTCGCCCGCGATCCTCGAGCACGTCGCGGCGCTGCCGTGGGAAAAGCAGCAGCTCGAGCGGTTCGGGGACTCGAAGCGCTTCTTCGCGCTGGTGCGGACGCCGGGTGAGGAGCCGCACACGATCCATGTGCGCGGCGAGGCGATCCGGTCGGACCGGACGCTGGACGAGGCGCGGGTGAGGGTGCTGAGGCGGCTGTACCAGGGGAAGGGGTTCCTGGCGCCGGCCGCGAAGGAGCTGGCGGCGTGGGAAGGGAAGGCGGTGGACGCGGGGGCGGCGCTGGAGAAGGCGGCGGCGCTGGCGAAACCGGCGCTGGACGAAGCGACGCTGGCGCGTGCAAAGAAAAACATCGGCGCGCCGGGGACGCGGGCCGACGAGCTCGGCCGGGCGCTGATGGCCCTGGCGGAGACCGCGGGCGCGCCGGAACTGTGCCGCGCCGCCGTGTGGGTGATCTCGCGGATGGACGGGATGACGTTCTACCGCTTCAAGGCCGACGAGTCCGGCATGGACCCCGAAACCTCCGTCAACGACCTCAAGTCCGTCGACGCGCGCTCCTTCTACGAGAACGTCCTCTACGCCGTGAAGGCGAAGAACGAGCTCCCCTGGGGCCCGGACCTCAGCGACCACGACTTCCTCCATTTCGTCCTCTCCCCCCGCGGCACCGGCGAGCCCCTCCAGCGCTGGCGCCGCACGTACTTCGAGGCGCTCTTCCCCGAGGTCCGCCATTTCGCGCGCAAGGACGTGGACAAGGCGATCGCGCTCGCGACGGCGGCCTGCTACGACTTCTTCCAGTACGAGGGCGACACGACGTGGGAGGACTTCGGGCCGCTCACGGCGCTGGCGGTGCACGAGGGGCGGTGCGAGGACTGCTCGAACGTGGAGAACGCGATGCTGCGGGCGATCGCGGTCCCGGGGTGCCAGGCGTTCACGCCGTTCTGGGCGGCGGGGGACGGGAACCACGCGTGGACGTGGGTGCCGGCGTTCGGGGTGGAGTGCGGGGAGGGGCGGTCGGCGGTGAAGCTGTTCGTGAAGACGTGGGACGAGCTGGAGGACGTGACGGAGCGGTACGTGCCGGTGACGCGGCTGGAATTCGACAGCGCGGACGGCGAGGCGCAGCTGATGGTGTGGAACATGGACGAGTGGCGCCGCGTGGCGAAGGCGGCGGCGAAGGGCGGGAAGGCGGTGTTCGAGAAGGTGGGGTGCCCGAGGGACTTTGCGCTGGCGGTGAAGCTGCCGGGGGCGGACGGCGTGAAGGCGTTCGCGCTGGCGCCGGGCGGGGCGATGCGGTTCCTCGACGACGGGGCGCCGGGGGCGGGCGAACTGGCGGCTGTCGTGGAGGAGAAGCCGCCGGCGAATCCCGAGTGGGCGAACCCGTACGCCGGCGTGGAGACGTGGACGGCGGGCGGGTGGAAGGAGATCGCGTCGGAGGCGAAGGGGGAGTATGCGCGGGCGTTTGCGGCTGACGGAAACCGGCTGTATCGCGTGAAGCGCGCGAAGGGGTACGGCAGGCCGTTTGTGGTCGCGCGCGATGAAGCTGGAAGGGCCGTGGTGCAGGCCAGGTAGGCGCCAGTTTCCAGCGGCCAGCGGCCAGCGGCCAGCGGTCAGCGGTCAGCGGTCAGCGGTCAGCGGTCAGCGGTCAGGAACGGCTACGGCCGGGGCGTGGGCACGGGCAGGGGGGTGGCGGATGGGGAGTCGCCGCCTTGTGACCGGATGCGACGGCGGATGGTCTCAGACAGGCCGCAGAGGATGCGGCGCTCCTCCGAAACCTGGGCCCGGACCGTGTCCACGCGGCTCGCCGGGAGGATAGACACCTTCGCCGCGACGGCGAGGAGGGTGTCGACCTCCGCCAGGCTTCCCATGGCGATGCCGAGGAACCGGGCGAACTCGCGGGAACCGCGGCGGACAGCCCCCTCCGCAATGTTGGCCGCGACCGAAACCACTGCACGCCGGAGCTGTGCGCTCAATTCGAAGCGTTCGTCGGGCGGGAGTTCCCGCGCGAGGCGGTAGACGGGTTCGCAGAGGTCGATCGCCTTCTTCCAGGCGATGAGGTCGGCGTATCCACGCTCAAGGGGCATGTCTCCTCCCAAGTTTGCGTTTTGCGGGAATGATATCATGTTTCTATTACAAGTCAAGAAGTGTCCTTGAACTATAACCCCG
>JADLHC010000343.1 GCA_020849035.1 Planctomycetia bacterium | reverse complement strand
GTCGGCGAAGGTCTCCCAGAATTTCTGGCCCGGGGTTTCGGCGTGGAGGGGGAGGACCGTTCCCCCGTGGCGGACGGCCTGGGCGAGGCGTCCGAAGGCGTCCCAGAGGTTCGGGTCGCAGACGATGCGCGCGGCGCCGCCGACGCAGGAGGGCTTTCCCGGGAGGAGGAACTCGGCGGCGTCGGGGGAGAGGCGGTAGCGGCGCGCCTCCTTGTGGAGGAGCCCGAGCGAGGAGAGCGCGTCGCACAGGATCGCCGTCGAGCGCTCGGGGCAGCGGATCGCGGACGCGACGTTGGCCGCGCCCTGCGGGCCTTTTTCCATCGCGGCGAACACGCCGAGCTGGATCGCGGCGTTCACGACGCCGCTGGCCTGGTATCCCTGGAGCAGGTTGAGGATCGTGGTGGGGGTGGGGGCGACCGGGGGCATGCGGGGAGTGAACGGCAAAGAAATGAAAAAGGAAAAACAAAAAAGGAAGAACGAAAAGGGCGGGCGGCCCGGAGCGGCAGGCGGGGACATTTTCCTTTTTCGTTTTTCCTTTTTCGTTTTTCGTTTCCTGTCCCTTGCCGTTCCCCGCGTCCCGCACCCGGAGCCCCCGAATGCCCCTCACCCCCCTCGAAAAGAACTACGCCTTCGCCCAGGTCATCGCCGCCGCCACCGGGTACCGCCTCGAGCAGCCCGGCCAGTCCGTCCTCGCCGTCAACAAGGACGGAAAACGCGCCATCCTGCGCTGGGCGAAGGACGCCAAGGAAACGCTCGAGATGCCGCGGGCCCAGGTCAAGGCCTCGCAGGAGCTCCTCGTCGCCATCGGCGACCCGACCGGGATCCTGTTCGAGGTTTTCCGCGTGAAGCGCGCCGACATGGACCGCTTCCGCAAGGACGGAAGCCGTCCCGCGCTGATGACGCTGTCGCTCCGCGACGCGGCCGAGGTGCTGGAGATGGTGACCCCGCTGCAGGTCACCGGGCGGCAGCTCGAGCAGGCGTGGGAGCGGCTGAAGGGGTAGGCCCCGCTACCTCCTCTGGATCGCCTTCGACTCGACCTCCCACCAGAGGTACATCAAGCCCTCGCGCTGGACGCGCGCCCGGAACCCCTCCGCGCCCCCGGACTCCGAGGCCGCCGTCGGCGCCCAGGCCGCGGCGTCGCGGAAAATCGCGTCGTCCGCCGGCGGCTTCGGAAACCAGAACTCCACCCAGTCGTCCCCGCACCCCGCGACTTCGACCGGCGTCGACGCGCGCCACGACCGCACCCGCTCCGCAATCGCCTCCCCGTTGCGCGTCCCCATGAACTTCAGCGCCGCAACGGAATCCCGCTCGTCCAGCGCCACGATGCACGCCGGCACCCCCGCCGCGATGTTGTCCTCCACCATGAACGCCACCGCGCGCCCCGCCACCCTCTCCCGCAGCCGCGCCAGCGTCGCGTACGCCACGCCGCCGTCCGGCAGCACCGCCAGCCCCGTCCGCTTCCTTGTCCCCTCGAACACCGCCGGCTCCCCGCACTCGTCCCGGAGCGCCTGCACCACCTCGGGCGACAGCCCCGTTTCCTTCAGGTCGCGCGGGTCGAGCGTCTCCCCCGCGTGAATCGAGTCCATCCCCTCCCGGTAGGACCGCAGCAGGATCGCCAGCACGAACACGAGCCCGCCGGCGACCGCGAGAAGCGGCACGAAGTCGGGCATGGTCTCGGGGAGGAAGGGCATCGGTGGCGGGGAAACCGCGGGCCGCGTCGTGTTCCGCCGCCCTAGACCGTCGCAAGCTCCTCCATCACTTCCTCGATCGCCGGGCGGATCGTTTTCTCGCTCAGGTCGAACTCCGCCCCCGCCGTCCGGAACAGCTCCGGCAGCCCCCTGGTCCCGCCCAGCTTCAGCGCCGCCTGGTACTGCTTCACCGCGTTCGCCGCGTTGCGCTTCTTGTTCGCCCACACCTGCAGCGCCCCCAGCTGCGCGATCCCGTACTCGATGTAGTAGAACGGGCTCGTGAACAGGTGAAGCTGGCGCTGCCACCCGCTGTCCGCGACGGCCTCGTACCCGGTCATGTCCTCGATGCCGCCGAACCGCTTCCGGAGCGACCGCCAGAAGGCCGTGCGCTCCTCCCGCGTGTGCTCCGGGTGCGTGTACACCCAGTGCTGGAACGCGTCGATCGTCGCGACCCAGGGGAAGATGTTCACGACGCTCTCCAGCTCCTTCCGCTTCGCGCGCTTCACGTCCTCGGGCTTGTAGAACACGTCGAGGTGCTCGATGGCGAGGAGTTCCATGCCCATCGAGGCGACCTCGCAGAATTCCATCGGCGCGTGGCGGTAGCGCATGATCGGCTCGTCCTTCGCGAGGAGCGAGTGGAACGCGTGGCCGCCCTCGTGCAGGAAGGTGAAGACGTCGTGGTTGAGGCCGGCGGCGTTCATGAAGATGAAGGGCTTGCGGATCTCGTGGAGGGTGGCCTGGTAGCCGCCGGGGGCCTTGCCCTTGCGGCTTTCGAGGTCGAGGTTCCCGGACTCGCGCAGGGTGTCGATCATGGTGGCGAACGCGGGGTCGACGCGGCGGAACATCTCGCGGCAGCCCTCGAACAGCTGCTCGCTCTTCTCGAACGGCCTGAGCGGCGGCTGGTCGTGGATGTCGACGGCGAGGTCCCACGGGCGGAGCGCGTCGAGCCCGAGGGCCCTGCGGCGCTCGTCCTGCATCCGCCGCATGTGGGGGACGACGTGCTTCTCGACGGCGTCGTGGAACCGGAAGCAGTCGTCGGGCGTGTAGTCCCAGCGCTCCTTGGCGCGGAACGCGTAGTCGCGGTGATTCGCGAAGCCGGCGTTCTTCGCGATGCGCTGGCGGAGGGCGACGAGCCGGTCGTAGATGCCGTCGAGCGTCTCGCGGTCGCGCAGGCGGCGCTGGACGGTGGCCTCCCACGCCTGCTGCCGCACGGAGCGGTCGCGGTCCTCCTGGAACTCGGTCATGCGCGGGAGCGGCAGCTCCTTGCCGCGCCACTGGACGGTCATCGCGCCGCTGACCTTCTGGAACTCGTTCTCGAGCTTGGTCTCCTCGACGCCGAGGGGGATGTTCTCCTCGCGGAAAAGGGCGACGTCGTTCTCGACGGAGCGCAGCAGGAGTCCCCAGCGCGCCGGGTCGAGCGAGGCGCGCTTCGGGTGCGTGAGCAGGACCCTGGCCAGCGCGTGCCAGCGCGGCGCGCACTTCGGGAAGATCCCCTCGGCGTACTCGAGGAACGCCTTCTCCTTCTCCTTGTTGTCCGTGGCGCAGGTGTACTCGATGTGGCGGCGCGTGCCCTCCTCGGCGATCGCGGCCTGCAGCTCGCTGCACTGCACGAGCCAGGCGGGGAGGTCGACGTCCGGCATCTGCGCGACGCGCTCGAGGTGGTCGAACTGCTTCGAGATCGCGTCCCAGTCGGTCGGCGCGAACTTTTTCGACAGGTAGCGGCGCGTCGTGGCTCCGGGCGAGTGGCTCATGGGCGGTTTCCGTGGCGTTGGAGGGAGTGGCGGAGGATAAATCCGCCGCGGGAACCGATCAAGTCGCACGGACTGGTAGGATCCGATCGATGAACACTTGGCTCTTCAAGACCGACCCCGACACGTACTCGATCGCGGACCTGGAGAAGGCGAAGCGCGCGACGTGGGACGGCGTCGCGAACAACACGGCGCTGATCCACCTGCGGAGGACGGCCCCGGGGGACGAGGTGCTGGTCTACCACTCCGGGGGCGACAAGGCGGTGATGGGGGTGGCGCGCGTGGTGAAGGGCGGGTACCCGGACCCGAAGCAGAAGGATCCGAAGCTCGCGGTGTGCGACGTGGAGTTCGTGCGGCGGCTGGCGGTGCCGGTGCCGCTGGCGGCGATGAAGGCGGAGAAGGGGCTGGCGGGGTTCGACCTGGTCCGGATCTCGCGGCTGTCGGTGATGCCGGTGTCGCCGGCGCACCGGGAGGTGCTGAAGCGGCTGGGGGTCTAGAGGGCGAAGACCTCGCCTTCCGTCGCGATCCGGAACCCGCGCGCCTTCACGAGCCGCGCTTCCCGGCTCCGCGGATCGTGCGCCGGGTTGGTGTGGTTGAGGTGGACGAAGCGGACCTTGGCGCGTTCGCGTGGGGGGAGGCTGGAGAGGCGCTCGAGGGAGTCGCGGAGCGGGGGGTGGGGGATTTCCGCGGCGGGGCGGGAGGGGAGTTCCTCGAGGGAGAAGAACGTGGCGTCGAGCCACGCGGCGTCGACGGAGGCGACGGCGTCCTCGATGCGCGTCGTCCAGGACTCCCAGCGGTCGATGTCGGGGAGCCAGAGGGCGCTCCGGCGCGGCCCGGCGATGCGGAACGCGACGGTCTCGGTGTATTCGGCGCGATGCGGGACGGGAAGAGGCGTGACGGAGAGGCCGGGGGCGAGGGGCACGGGCGTTCCGCCGCGGAGGCCCCGGAGCGCGGCGTTGCCGTTGCGGAACAGCATCTCCCAGGGGGCGTTGTTCCGGAGCAGCCGGGCCATGCGCGGCATCGCATGGAGCGGCAGGCCGCGGACGTTCATGACCTCGCGGCCGAGCTGGAGCAGGCCGGTGTAGTGGCCCATGTGGCCGTGGGTGAGGAAGACGCCGTCGACGGTTCCGGGCGCGATCCGGTCGAGCGCCGCGAGCTGCTCGCGGAAATCGGGGGTGGCGTCGATCAGCCAGCGCCGGCCTGCCGCGACGACCGCGGCGCACGCCGCGAGCCTCCGGCGCGACCGATCGCGGCGCGCGCGCACGCAGCACGCCCGCCGGCAGCCGGCCTGCGGGAGGCCGGCGTCCTGCGCGATGCCGAGGATGGCGAGGAAGGGGCCTGCGTGGCGCATGGGAGCGGGATTGTGCCGCCGGGCGCCGCGCGCGCCATGCTTTCGTGCCCCGGATTTCACCGGTCTTTCATCGCGGCGAAAGCGGGGATTCACCCGCCCTCCCTAGAGTTCGCCGGAGTTCCCGCGGAGAGGCACCCTGATGAGCACGCCCGACGACCGGCCGGCCGCCTGCACCCCGACGCTGCCGGGCACGGAACGGCGGAACCACCTTCTCCTCCTCGCGCTGCTCGGCGTCCTGCTCCTGGTCGTCCCGTGCGGCATCCCCACCCTCTGGGACCGCCACGAGGGACGCTTCCTCGAATCCGCCCGCGGCATGCTCGAGACCGGCGACTGGATCGTGCCGAGGAACCTCGGCGAGCCGCTCGTCTTCTACCCGCCGCTCAGCGCCTGGCTGATCGGGGCGGCGTCGCTGTTGCTCGGCGGACTCTCCGAGTTCAGCGCGCGGCTGCCCTTCGCGCTGGCGTCCGTGGCGTGCGTGCTTCTCGCGTACGAACTCGGTCGCCTGCTCTACGACGGGCGGACCGGGCGCCTCGCCGCGATCGCCCTCCTCACCACCGCCCTCTGGCCGCGCACCTCGATCCTCTGCCAGCCCGACTCGCTCGTCGTCCTGCTCCTCATGGCGTCCCTCTACGCCCTTCTCCGCCTCGACCGCGCCCCCCGGCGCTCCTGGCCCTGGGCGGTCCTCTACTGGGCCGCCGTGGCGCTGTCGGCGATGGCGAAGGGTCCCCCCGGCGTGGCCGGCACGATCGCGGTCTCGGGCGCGTGGATTCTCTGGGAGAGGAAGTGGGGGCTCGTCCGGCGGCTGAACCCCGCGCTGGGCGCCGGGATCGTCGTCCTCGTCGTGGCGCCGTGGTGCGTGCTCGCGGCGCGCGAAGCGGGGACGGCGTATCTCTCCCGCATGTGGCACGAGGCGTTCGACATGGCGGCGGGCGGGAAGATGCTCATGCACGCGCAGCCGTGGTACTTCTACTTTGCCAAGCTCGGCGGGCTGGCGCCCTGGGTGGTGTTCGCGCTCGCGGCGCTCCTGGGCGTTCCCGACGATCCGCGGGACCGGTCCGCCCGGCGGTTCCTGCTCGCGTGGGCCGGCACGATCCTGCTCATGCTGTCCGTCGCGAAGGCGAAGCGGCCCTACTACCTGCTGCCGATCTACCCCGCGGTCGCGCTGCTCGCCGCGACGTGGTGGACGCGCGTGCCGCGCACGGACGCCCCCGCGGCGCGCTGGCGCGAGCGGATTCCCCTGCTGTTCGTCGCCGCCGCCGTCGTCGCTGCGCTGATCGTGCCGTCGGCGATCCCCGAGGCGCGCCTCGTGAAGCAGGGAGTTCCCAGGACCGCCCTGGTCGCGGGCGCCGTGGTCGCGGCCCTGGCGTGCCTCGGCTTCCTCTTCGCCCACCTGTCCGGCCGCCGGAGGGCCGGCTTCGGCGTCCTCGCGGTCGTCCTTTTCGCCGCCCTCGCCGTCCAGCAGACCTGGGGCGCCCGCGCCGTGGACGCCGAGGGACGCCGGGGGGCCGCGTTCTGCGCCTCCGTCCGCGCCCACGCCGGCGCCGGGCCGCTCCTCCTCTACGACGTTGACGCCTTCGTCCCGTTCTACGTCGGTCGGCCCTTTCTGGTCGTTCCGAACCTGCCTGCGGCCGCCGAAGCGGCCCACGGGGACGCCCAGCTGCTGACCCGGAGGAACACGTGGAACGGGCACCCCGAGCTCCAGCGGGAGTGGCTGCCCGTGGAGGATGCCCTCACGGACCTCGGCGACCTGGTGCTCTGCCGCGCACGTCATTGAGGAGCGGCTCCTGGCCGCGGGCGTCGTCCGTCCCCGTCCAGTTCCCGACCTGCCCGCCGCGCCCCGGCATCCCCTCCGCCAGCCCGCGCGTCAGCGCGAACCAGCAGAAATAGCAGTGGTTTGTCGTCTTCCCCGGAAGCGCCGCCGGGTCCTTCGCGAGGATCTCCTCGCGGATCGCGCTCAGCCCCTTCGAGAACACCTTGCCCACGTACGGGTGCGCCCGCCCGCGCTTCAGCACCTCCGCCGCCGAGTGCTCGTGGATGTTCCCGATCGTCAGCTGGTCCAGGTCGCTCGCGAACCCGCAGCACGGCTTCACCTCGCCACGTGGCGTCACCACGAACGCCTGCCCCGGCCCCTCGCACCAGTCCTCGCGGAACCACGCGCCGTCCCAGTTGTCCGTCAGGTCCTCCGCGCGCTCCACGGCGGCGAGGTGGTTGAAGTTGAGCGTCGCGCTCACCTCCGGCGCCACCAGCATCCACGCCCCCAGGGCCGGTGAGAACTCCACGAATCCCCCCAGCGCCTTCGCCAGCCCCTGCACCTTCTCCAGCCCCGCGTCCGGCGCCCCCGCGGCGTAGCTGATCGTCAGGATGTCGTCCCGCCCCGACACCTTCGCCGCGCTCCGCGCGAACTGCGCCAGCACCTCGATGCGGACGGGGTGGAAGCGGTCGACGCTGAGCCCGAGGCGCCCCGTGTAGCCCGCGCGCAGGAGGCGCCGCAGTGCCGTCTCCAGCTCGTCCACCGTCTTCCACCACGCGCCGTTCGTGGAGATCTTGTCGAACGAGAAACCGAGCTTCGCCGCGTGCCGCGAGACCTTCTCGAGGAACTCCGGGTACAGGAACGGCTCCCCCCCCGTGAACCCCATCGTCCGGATGCCCAGCTCCGCGCATTCGCTCGTGAAGCGCTTCGCGACCGCGACCGGCAGCCGGTCCTCCCACTCGATCGGCACGCAGCAGTGCGCGCAGCTCAGGTTGCACTGGTACGTCCCGCTGAACGACAGGTAGTTCGGTCGGAACGTGCGCCGGCGCGACCGCGTGCGCGCCTCGCCGCGCGACAGGATCGGGTTCGGCCGGTCGTCCGCGCACTTCACGCGCGCGCCCCCGGCGGCCGGAGCCCGAGCGCGTTGCGCACGTCGTCGAGCGTGATCTTCCCGTCCGCCCGCCCGTCAATGGCGTCGATCTGCGCGAAGTACCGGCCGAGGTCCTCGTAGGTGAGGACGCCCTTGTCGAGCAGCGCGCGCATCGCGACGAGCATCATCAGATTCAGCTCGCCGACATTCTGCGCCACGCGGTCGAGCTTCGCGGCCGAGCGCGCGTCCTTGCCCGCGCCCGAGGCGAGCTCCGTCTCGAGCGAGCGGATCTTCGAGTCCTGGCGCATGTCGCGGAAGAGGTCGATGAGGCCCATGGGGTGTCCTCGTGAAGGGGATCGGGGGGAGTGTAGCGGTGCCGAGGGTTCTTCGAAATCCCGCTTGAACATAGGCCTCCGCGCGGAAGAGAATGCGCCGGACTTCTTCGGCCGGTGTGACTTCGGACTGTGCAACGGGAGGAATCTGCCGTGAATCACGATCGCGACATTTCGTTCGAATCGTCGGAACCTGGTCGTGGCAAGGAAGAATCGTCGGGGGGGACACCGCAACTCCTTGCAGCGCAGAAGGTTGCAACGACGCAGGTGTTGACGCAGCGCGTCATCACGCCCCGCTGATCCTCGCCGGATCGCCTTCGTTCCGGGCCGCGCTCGACGTCGTACGACGGGTCGCGACGGGAAACTCCCGCGTGCTGATCACGGGAGAGACGGGCACCGGCAAGGGAGTCCTTGCGGCGGCGCTGCACAAGTTCTCGGGACGCGCCGGCTCCTTCGTCGCGGTCAACTGCCGCGCGGTCCCCGAGGGGCTCGTCGCCTCCGAGCTGTTCGGCCACGAGGCGGGAGCGTTCACAGGCGCCGGCCGCCGCCGAAAGGGACGATTCGAGCAGGCCCATCGCGGGACGATCTTCCTCGACGAGATCGTGGACCTCGACGACAACGCCCAGTCCTCGCTCCTGACGGTCCTCGACGACATGGTGTTCTACCGGGTGGGCGGCGAACACCTGGTTCACGTCGACGCCCGCGTCGTCGCGGCCACGAACGGGGACGTCGAGCGGCTTGTCGGGCTCGGGAAGTTCCGGGAGGACCTTCTCTATCGCCTGAACGTCCACCGGATCCACCTCGCGCCCCTTCGCGAACGCCCCGAATGCGTGGCGGTTTTCGCCCGCGAGTTCGCCAGGGCCCAGGGCTTCGAACTGGCGGAGAACGCGGTCGCGTTCCTGCAGGCGCTTCCGCTGCCCGGAAACGCGCGCGAGCTGCGCACGCGGATCGAGCGGGCCGCCGTCGGCCGGCGCGGCGTCCTGTGCGCCGACGCGCTGCGCGCGGCAGGGGCGGAGGTGGCCGGCGTGGGGGAGGCTCCGGCCGGACGCGAGGGGAACGGCGACCTTCGGCTCCGGCCCGCGATGCTCGCGCTGCGCCGGCGCTTGTGCCGGGAAGCCCTCGCCCAGTCGAACGGAAACGTCGCGCAGGCCGCGAATCTCCTCGGAGTCCGTCCGCAGACGCTGCATGCGTTGCTCGAGAAACTCGGCCTCTCGTCTCCGTCGCGCACCGGGGCAAAGTGACGCAGAATCAGTTTTTCCTGACGCGAAATCAGTTTTTCCTGACTTTCGCAGGTCACCTGCGCCGGGTTCTCCTCGGAGACTCCGGCTCCGGGCGGTCGGCCCGCGTTTTGCTGATCCTGCGCGCGTCGCCGCACACGCCGGCGTTTCGACCGTCCCCATCCAGGAGAGCCCCGCCATGCCGCTCACGAATGCCCAGGCCCTGCTGCTGTCCAACGACGCCTTCATCAAGGGCCTGATCGAGGCCGAGCCGAAGCGGATCCAGATGTCGCACATCTTTCCGTTCTTCGAGATCGACGGGGACAAGCTGACGGTGCCGCGGGTCACGAGCGCGAATCTCGGCACGGCGATCTTCGACGCGGGCGGGACGGCGGTGGGCGACACGCCGGCGGTGCCGACGTCGCCGGACGTGACGTACGCGCTGAAGCTCCTCATCAGCGCGGTGAAGTCGAACTATACCGCGCAGTACACGATGTCGAACGTGAACGACCAGGAGCAGGTGCAGATCTCGGCGGCGATCCGGCGGATGATGTACCAGTTCTGGGCGACGTTCAACACGGGGAACGAGGGCGCGAACCCGCAGGAGTTCAACGGGCTGCAGCAGCTCGTGACGGGCGGGCAGACGATCACGGCCAACGCGGGCGCGGGCGGCGTCCCGACGCTGGCGGAGTTCGACAACCTGCTGGACCTGGTGAAGTCGGCGGACGGTCGCGCGACGGTGCTGTACTCGTGCCGGACGGGCTTCGACGCGTGGAAGAAGGCGCACTACAACCTGAACTCCGTGCCGACGGAGTTCGAGGTCATGGAGCTGCCCGCGCCCGGCGGCGGCACGCGGATGGTGAAGGTCCCCTGCTGGGACGGAATCCCCTGGGTCATCGACGACAACGTCCCCGCCAACGAGCAGCCCGGCGGCACGAGCACGTCGGTCTACGCGCTCGTGCTCGGGCAGGAGGGGCTGCACGGGATCGTCCCGGCCGGGACGAAGAATTCGATGTTCCGGGTCGCCCGCAGCCTCGTGGACGGGAAGGCGCAGGACAACCTGACGGTCCACTGGGCCGTGGGGCTCGCCCTCGCGAGCGACCAGGCGATCGCACGGCTGAAGCAGGTCGCGAAGGCCTAGCGAACCGCCATGCCGCTCACCAACGCCCAGGCGCAGCTCCTCTCCGAGGAAGCCCTCCTCGCGGGACTCGTCGAGAACGACCCGAAGCGCATCCAGCTCGCGCGGCGGCTCCCGTTCTACGCGGTGGGGGGCGACCGTCTGGCCGTGCCGCGCGTGACGAGCGGCAACCTCGGCACAGCGGTCTGGGACACGGGCGGGACGGCCATTTCGGACACTTCGGCCGTGCCATCCGACCCTGACGTGACGTTCCCGCTCAAGCTCCTGGTCACCTCCTTCAAGGTGAACGCCACCGCCGAGTACGACATGTCGAACGTGAACGACCAGGTCGAGGTGCAGATGGTCGCGGCGGTGAAGCGCCTCTACTACAAGTTCTGGGAGACGTTCAACACGGGGGACAACTCCGCGAACCCGCAGGAGTTCGACGGCCTCCGCCGGCTCGTCGCGTCCGGCCAGACGGTCACCGCCCGCGACGGCGCGGGGGGCGTCCCGGCGCTGCGCGAACTGGACCAGCTCGTCGGGAAGATCACGACGAACGGCGGGCGGCCGCACGTGCTTTACACGAGCCGCAAGGGCGCCGAGGCGATCCGCCGTGCGCACTACCGCGCGTCCGTCACGCCCGAGACGATCGAGATGCGCATCGAGGACGCGGACGGCTCGACGCGCGTCATGCCGGTCCTCGCGTGGGACGGGATCCCGGTCCTGGTGGACGACCAGGTCCCCAGCGACGAGACCTCGAACAATTACACATCGATCTACGCCCTCGTCCTCGGCCGCGAGGGCATTTACGGCGTCATCCCCGAGGGCTTCCAGGGGCGCATGATCCGCGCAAACCGCGCGCTCGTGGACGGCAAGGGGCAGGACTGCTGGGTCGCGTACTGGCCCGTGGGCGTCGCGCTCGAGTCGCAGGGCGGCGTGGCGCGTCTGCAACAGGTCGGCTGAACCGGAGGGAGAGGACATGCCGGGCGGGTCTGAAGCGTATTTCCTGGAAGCGTTCCGTCTGAACGACCGCGGCGTCGCGTACGCCTCGGCGAAGTCGGGGCGGCGTTTCGCGGTGACGCACCAGACGCCCGGGACCGCGATCGCGGCGCAGACGTCCTTCGTGGCGACGACGCCGACCTTTCTGGTGAGCCAGAGCGGGGGGTCGAAACGCGTCGTGCTCTCCTCGATGAACCTGAGCCTCGTCGCTCCCGCCCCGGGCGGCGCGGTGAACGTCCTGGTCGCGATCGACCGCACGAACCGCTACTCGGCGGGAGGCACGAGCGTTACGCCGCAGAACCTCCTTGCCGACCCGGACGACGCCGCCGACGCGAACGCCGCCGGGTTCGCCTTCCGGACGAACCCGACGGCGAGCGCCGCGGGCGCCGGCGCGAACGTCCCCCGCTACGCCTGGGTCTGGTCGATCCCGCGCGTCGTCGCGAATCCTACGCCGTTCTCGGTCGGCTTCGACGACGGCGCCGTCATCGGAAAGACCGGCAGCATCCTCATCTACACCTGGGCGGCGACGACCGCGCCGAGCTGGCTGTTCTCCTTCGAGTTCGTGGAGGAAGACTGATGGCCCTCGTGCGCTCCGTCGCCGTCGTCCCCGATCCCCTCCTCCTCACCGAGCAGGCCAGCGCGCCTTCGGCCGAAGCCGACGCCGGCTGGGTCTACTCGAAGGACGTGTCGGGCCGCACCGAGCTGTTCTACCGCGACGACACCGGCGCCGAAGTCCAGATCACCAGCGGAGGCGCCGTGAACGGCGGCGGCACGGAGCCCGCCGCGAACAAGGTCCTTCGCGCCAATTTCCTCTACTAGAAAGCGGATCCCATGCCTGCCGGCACGACCCCGATTTTCCCCGCTTCCGTCGCGCTCGGGATGGTCCAGATCTCCACGGCCAACGCCAACCGCGACGGCACCGGGACCATGGGCACCCTCCTCACGGCAGGCGCCAACGGGACGCGCATCGACCGCCTCGTCGTCAAGGCGACCGTGACGACGACCGCCGGGATGATCCGCGTCTTCGTCCACGACGGCACGAACACCCGCCTCATCCGCGAGGTCGTCGTGTCCGCGATCACCGTCGGCGCCAGCACCGCCGCGTTCGAATCCGACCTCGTGACCCCGGACTTGTACCTGCCGACGTCCAGCCACCAGCTCCGCGTCTCCACCGAAAAGGCCGAGACCTTCAACGTCTACGCCTTCGGAGGCGCCTACTGATGCCCGGCGCCCGCCCCGAGACCATCGGCGCCGTCCCCGGCGGGAGCCCCTCCCTCTACGGGCTCGTCCCCCGCGGCGCGATCGTCCTGTGGTCGGGACTCCTGCGCGACATCCCCGCCGGCTGGGCCCTCTGCGACGGCCGTTTCGGCACGCCGAACCTCCTCGCCCGCTTCGTCCGCGGCGTCGGCACGGCGACCACCAATCCCGGAACGACGGGCGGCTCCGACTCCGTGACCGTGACCCAGAACGCCCACCAGCACGAGATCCCGTTCGCCTTCAGCTCCAACGTCCACAGGAACGCCTCGTTCGGCACCGGCGGCTCGGTCGCCAGCACGGGCGACTGGGGCGTCTCGGGCGACACCAGCTCCCGGGCGCGCCAGAAGACCCAGTCCGTCACCGCCACCAACCAGTCCCACGACAACCGTCCCGCCTTCTTCGAACTCGCCTACATCATGAAACTGTAGGAGCCCCCTATGCCTGCCGGCGACCGCGTCCATTCCCTCGGCGTCCTGCGCTTCGTCGTCGGCGAAGCCTTCGACCGCAAGGTCGTCGCCGAGATCCACAAGGGCATCGAGGACAGGGAAGGCAGGACCTTCTGGACCCAGATGGAGTCGCACGAACTGACGTGGGCAGAGATGCAGGATTCCCTCGGCCCGACCGACTTCAAGGCCGTCGTCCGTGTCCTGAAGAAACTCGGCTCGCTCGCCGGCGAGAAGTCCCCGGCGCTAGGCGGATCGGAGCTGAAGCCCTACGACGACGAGAGGCCGGAAGCGGGAACCGGCGAGCCGTCGATGCTGTGACCCGTCCGGAGTCCCCCTGAGAAAGAGGAGTTCCCAGCCATGCAGGACATCGCTTCCAGCGCCGCGAAGAAATCGCCGGGTTGCGGATGCACACCGAAGCCGGACGGCAGTTGCGGATGCGCAACCATCTCCACCCTTGCGACGAGCGCTCCCGCCGCTGCGCCATCCGCCCCAATCGTCGCCGCAGCCCCACAGGTGCCTGCCCCCTCGCCGGCGGTCTCCTTCGCTCCCTACCGGAGCCTGGCCGGGATGCAGCCGATCCAGATCAGCCCGGCGGCCGGTTTCGCCGCCGCAACGCCGGTCCCCGCCCCTCGACCCGTCTCGGTCCAGCGCCTTCCCGGGCGGGCCGTCCTCGGCTCCCTCTCGCAGCTTGCGGGCCGCACCTCCTCAGGCCTCGGCGCCACCCGGGCCGACCTTGTCAATGTCCCCATCGCGCCCGTCCCGGGAATCGCGACCCTCTCTTCCCAGCCGGCCCCTCCCGCCCGCGCCATCAAGCCCCCCACCTCCTCCGTCTCGACCTCGCCGCGCCTCGGCCCCGTCCGCCCGTCCGCCTCGCCAATCCCCTCCAGCCTCTCGACCGCCCTCCAGAACCCTCGCGCGCGCAACGCAGGTTCGGCGGATGCCCGCACGCCGGTGCCCGACTTGGCCTCCAGCACGCCACCGCCCGCAACTCCGCCCGGCTCGTGCTGCATCCCGGGGACGAAGTACGAGTGCTGCTGCACCGGCGATCCCGCCGCCGCCCTCGGGGGTGCCGGCGCCGCTCCCGCGCCGGACGCGACGCCGGGCGCCGCACCCGGCGGCGCCGTGGGGCCGAAGCCGGGAGCGGGGAAGGCCGCCTACGACCACGACTACGCCCAGTGGCAGGCGGGTTACACCCATTTCCCCCCGGACCCGAACGATCCCAAGTACGGCGGCGAGGCTGCCGCTGCCGGCGCGGGCGAACCGTCCGCCGCGCCCTGCACCACGCCGAGGTGCCCCGGGTCCCAGAGACTCGAGGATCCCGACAACCCGCAGGTCGGCGGGTGGTGGTACCCCGGCTTCAACTCCCGGCCCCGCGAAGGCGAACCCGGTCCCCTCGATCCGCGAGGAGGATTCGTGGGCGAGTGGAACAGGGACGGACTGTGGATCGGACTGGGCTCGCCGCCGTGGGGCACGGGAGTTTCAGGAGCGGACGGGTCGGCGTGGAGTGTGGAGCGGTTCTGAGGCGCGGGATGAAATCGATCGTGAGGATATTGCTCGGCCCGGACCGAGTTTCCTTCAGAGACGCAGGAGAACCGGAGTGCCCAAGCCAGACGCGCCGATAAAGCCGACAATTCCCCGGCCGCCATACGTCGGTCCGGCACATGTACCGCAGGGATTGGTCGCGAAGCACACGGGCGACGCAGGCTCCATGTGTGTCTGCAAGGCCGCCGGGGGATCGCCAACGATGGTCCTGCCCGAGACTGCTGATCAGGAGTGTGGGCCCACGTTCGCCCTTTCCCCCGCCGCGGCTGCAAGAGCCGTGCTGGACGATTCGAGGCCTCAACTCGGCAGCCCTTC
>JADLHC010000342.1 GCA_020849035.1 Planctomycetia bacterium | reverse complement strand
GTCGCGCACGGCTGCGGCGTTCGCGGGGCTGACGCGCGGGCTGTTCGGGACGACGGACAAGAATCACCTGGAGGGCGAGACGGTGCAGCTCTGGGGGTTCCATGTCACGGACAACACCAACTACCTGACGCCGACGGTGCTGCAGATCGACGACGAGTGGTTCGGGCCGGTGATGAAGGAGGGGACCGACGGCTGGCGCGGATTCGTGATCCAGCGCAACAACCTGACGGTGCCTGTGCCGATGTTCCGCGGGAAGCAGCCCGGGGTGGGAGGGAACCTGTTCGGGACGCTGAACGCGGCGCACGCGACCGGGTCTAACGTGATCCCGACGTTCGCGCTTGCGGACACGCAGGCGGGGGACGGCGACACGGTGACATTCGTGGAGCAGGACCCGGCGACGCGCGAGGAGCGCCAGGTCCGGCACGTGCGCTGGGTGCCGAACCTCGGGATCGGGAATGCGACGCCGCCGTTCCTGCTCGCGGCCCTCTCGTCCTTCACGACGAAGGAGTGGGTGCCCGACAACCTCTGGGTGCGCATCCTGAAGTTCCCCAGCGGGGAGCTGCCGGGGGTGAACATCGCGCAGATGACGTTCGCGGGCTCGGCGATCCCCAGCGCGCCGGCGGGCCTCAACGGCCTCATCGACGAGGTCCGCATGACCACGGGCCCCAAGAACCTCGGCTTCCAGATGTCCGCGTCCATCGACGCGTCCGTCACCACGATCCCGATGGCGACCGTGGGCGGCATGGACCAGGAGGGCGGCGCCATCCTCGTCGGCGACGAGGTCATCGGCTACGCAGGCATCGACCCGTCCACCAACACCCTCACGAACTGCACCCGCGGCTACCTCGGAACATCCCCGGCCGTCCACGAGCTCGGCGACCGCGTCTTCAATCTCGCCTTCCTCGCCATCGCCTCCCTCACCGCCGCCGTCGGCCCCACCGACAAGGAACTGCCCTGCGTCCCCAACAACTTCCCGCGCGACGGCTATGTCCTCGTCGGCACCGAGCTCGTCGGCTACACCCATTTCGGCGCCAGCGGCGGCCCCGCCTTCGCCCAGGGCTGCGACTTCCGCGGCGCCTTCGGCACCGCACCCGCCAACCACAACCAGTACGACCTCGTCTACGCCTTCCCATTCCGCTACTGGGACCGCTTCACGGCCAACTCCGACGACTCCCTCCTGTCCTGGTTCGGCGCTTCTCACCGGGCCACCGGCGCGCGATGGGGAAGGGTGACGTGGGAGGAGGTGCTGCCGAACAACTCGCTCGACATCCAGGTGCGCGTCCGGCTGAACTCGGAGCCGCGGTGGGCGAACGTTCCGACGAACCGGGCGTACGTGCCCGGGAAGGGCGGCGGGATCTGGCTGTTCGACGCGCCGACGGGCGGGTCGCTCGGCGGGGTGAAGGCGGACGCGATCGACGTGCGGGTGGACTTCGTGTGGCTGGACAACGCCTATGCCAACGGCGAGTGGAAGGACTGCGCGCAGTTCCACGGCCTGACGGTGGAGCACGAGCAGGAGCCGGTCATTCACTACCACGAGGAAAAGTAGACCGGTAAACGCCCGTTGCAGGCGTCAAGCGCCTTTCCATAACCTGCCGTCCAGCGCGTCTTTCCGGCGCTTTTCCTCGGCCCGCCGTTTGCGCTCCTCCGGGCGTGAAACTCCGCCCACGCGCCCGCGGCATGGCCCTCGTCTTCGTCGTCGTCATCGCCGCCCTCCTCGTCGCCATCGCCCTCCCGTTCGCGTTCTCCATGGGACAACAGGAAAAGGGCGCCCGCGGCTCCGTCGACCGCGTCCACGCCCGCTTCGCCGCCGCCGCCGCACGCAACCGCGCCGTCGCCGCCGTCGTCCCGGGCTGGGAGGGCCTGGAGGAACGCCCCACGTCCCCCGTCCCCTTCAACACCCCCTTCTACGACACCGCCCGCGAATTCTCCTCCGGCCGCGCCGGCCGGCTGATGGCCCCGGGATTCGGGACCGGCGCGCTCGTCGCCGACGAGCAGGGCAAGATCAACGTCCGAACCGCGCCGAAGCTGGTCGTGGACAATCTGCTGAAGCGCATCGACCCGCGCGTGGACGACGTGCAGGACTACCTGACTGAGGCGAACGGCCGCCCCGCCGACTGGATCGAGCCGCAGACGCTTCGCTGGGTCGAACCGTACGGCAAGAGGCTCGGCGTCGTGCTCTTCGCCGTCGACCACTGGGGGCACCTGTCGCCCGGGACGCGCGTCCGCGTCTCGAACGGGAAGGAGTCGCGGATCGGCGAAGTCGTGCAGCTCGAGGAGGACCAGCTGGGGCTGACCGGCGTGGGAGACACGGCCGAAGTCGACTCGCTCCTGGAGATCGAGCAGCGCCATGCGCTGAACATCAACACGGCAAGCCGCGAGGCGCTCGCGGCCACCTTCGAAGGTCTCGCGTTCCGCGACATGCTCGACAAGGATCGCGTGACCCGGCAGGAGGCGGACGACCTTGCGGCGGCGATGGTGAAGCGCACGTTCGAGGACTGGGGGGACTTCCACAGGTTCCTCGCCATGCAGGTTGAGCTGCGCACGATCACCGACGCCGACTATGGCGCGATTCTCGTGAACCGGGACTGGCCGTCGGCCTGGATCCTCGCCTCGACGGGGACGGTCCCGCTCACGCTCCAGTCGTGGAACTACGTCACGGTTGCCGCGCGCGGGGTCGTCGAGAGGCCGAACCGCGCCGTGGGCGGCGAGTGCGACCTGCGCGAAATCGTCGAGGCCGCGCCGGCCGGGACCCTGCCCTGGCGCTGCCAGTCGCAGGAGGACTTCCAGCGCGTCCTCGTCCGCGGGATGGCACGAGGGATCTTCACCGGCCCCGCCTTCCCCAGCGAACGGGAATTCCGGGAACGCACGCGCGGTGCCTGGTTCACCGGCGTCACGGGGCAGGACACGCGCAACTCCTGGCCCATGGCGGTCCACTTCGGGCCGCACAACGAGGGGAAGGAGCTCGGCGACGGCCTGACGTTCGCCGGGGCGGGGCCGTACCACACGGGACAGGTCGTCTGCTGGCCTTCCGGCGCCACCGAGTTCTGGTTCCAGGCGCCCGATACCGACGCCACCCTGTTCGAGGGCGGCGAGGACGAATGGTCGAACCGCATCATCCTCACCTACGAGGGCACCGGCGACACCGCAGGCCCCTTCCTGCGCCTCCGCGTCAAGGACGCGACCTTCGAGAAGGGCTTCTCGCAGGTGGTGCACCGCGTGAGGCTGACACCGAAGCGCTGGTACCACGTCGGGGGGTTCTGGAAGAGCACGCGCAACGGCGGGATGATGATGACCCTGGACGGGCTGCCGGTGGGGGAGTGGAGGGCCGTGCTGGAGGGGCCGGCGCAGCAGGCGGGGAAGGAGCTGGGGAGTCCCATGCGGCTCTCCTCACCGCTGACGAAGAGCACGACCTCGGTCGACGTCGACGTGCCGGTGGACGACCTGCCCTCGCCCGGTGCGATCGCAATCGGCGGCGAGGTGATCGAGTACCAGGCGGCCGCGGGGAAGTCCTTCAAGGGCGTGACGCGCGGTGCGCGTGGCTCGATCGCGTGGGAGCACCAGTCCGGCGAGACGGTCGCGCCCTGGGGCTACACCGATCACGTCGTCGAGACGACGGTGGACTTCCGGACGGCGGGATTCAGCGGGCCGGTCCTGCACTGGGACCGGATTTCCCAGTGCGCGGGGGCGCTGCGCTACCGCATCGGCTCCGTTCCCGAGTCCCGCACGGCCGTCGCGGGAAAGTCGCCGCCGGACCCGAGGGACGTGGGCCTCGGCCAGGGAGAAACCGTTTTCAGCGTCCCGACCGGAACCGCCGCGGGTTTTCCCGAGGAGGGGTGGCTTCTCGTCGGCAACGCCCCGCGCGAGATCATCCGCTACGCCGGACACGACGACAGCCGCTTCACCGGCCTCCGGCGCGGCCAGTTCGGCACCCCCGACCGCGACCATTTTGTGATGGAGCCCGTCGAGCTGAACGGGTTCCTCGTTTCGACGAACGACGGCTTCAACGACCCGACGGTGCTCTGCATCGAGGGCGAGTTCTTCGGCCCGGTGCAGAAGGTGGGGACGGACGGCTGGATCGCCTTCGTCGGGACCGCGGCCGCGGGGGGGCCCGAGCCGTGGACCCTCCTTCGCGGCCCCGCCTGGG
>JADLHC010000341.1 GCA_020849035.1 Planctomycetia bacterium | reverse complement strand
GATCGCGCAAGGACCGACGAGGAGCTGATGGCGCGAGGCCGGCAGGGCGACGCCGGGGCATTCACGGCCCTTTACGAGCGCCACCGCGACCGCGCGATGCGCCACGCGACCGGCATGCTCGGCGACTCCGACGCGAGCGGCGACGTGGTGCAGGAAGCGTTCCTCTACGTGTTCCGCAAGGCGCCGTCGTGGGAGCCCCGCGCGAAGTTCACGACCCTCCTCTACAAGGTCGTGTCGAGCCTGTGCGTCACCGCGCTGCGCCGCCGCCGCCGCGATTCAGCGGCCCCCGTGCACGAGGAGTCCGCCGCCGACCCGGGCCACGGCCCCGCCGCCCGCGCTTCCGGGAACGAACTCGCCGGCAAGGTCCGGGCGGCCCTGGCCGACATGCCGGAAGCCTACCGCGAGGTCCTGGCGCTGCGGTTCTTCGAGGACTTGCCCTACGAGGACATCGCGGAGATGCTCGACGTGCCCGTGGGGACCGTGAAATCCCGCATCCACAACGGCCTCGAGTTGCTGCGCGGCTTTTTTCAGAGAAAAATGCGAACGGACGAGCCGGAAGAGCGCTGAACGGGCAAAGGGAGACGGCATGACCTGTCGGGACCTGACGAACGACCAGTTGCTCGCGCCGACCGCGGAGGCGTCCTCTCACCTCGCGGGCTGCCTCCCCTGCCGGGAGAGGCAGCAGGCGGTGCTGCTGGCATCGCGGGCTCTGCGGGCCCTCGCGGGCGAAAGGCCGGTCCCGGACGCGAACGACTTCGTCGTCCGTGCGGCGATCCCCGACTTCGCGGCCGACGCCGCGCGGAGGCGCCCGGCCGGCTGGTGGCAGGTGGCGGCCGCCGCGGCCGTCCTCCTCGCCGGAGTCGCGGGCGCCCTGAAATACGCCTCCGGCCCCGCCCCGATTGCCCCGACCGCCGGGATCGCCGCCATCGAGCCTGCGCCGGCCGCCCACGACCCCGCGCCCGCAGGGTGGGCTCCGAAGCCAGACGTCACGCCTCCCTCAAAGCCCGATGTCACCCCCAGGCCTCCCGACCCCACCCCCGAACCCGAGCCGCCCCCTCGCCCCCCCGACGGCCGCGGCTACCTCGCAGGCGGCGACCTCCCTCCGCTTCCCCAACCCCCTGCCCCCGACCCACCGACTCCCCTCCCCCCGCCTGCCGACACCCTCGCCGACATCACCGTCGCCGACTGCATGGACATCATGCGCACCGTCCTCGGCGAGGGCGAGCCCGTCTCCCGCGACCTCAACGGCGACGGCGTCACCGACGTCGTCGACGCCTACATCGCAGCCCGCCGCGTCGCAGGGATGGAGGACCTGAAATGACGAAGCGTCCCTGGCTCCTCCTCGCCGCCGCCGCCTTCGCGGGCTGCGCCTCCGCGCCCCGCGAGGTCGAGGCTCCGGCGGCAACCGAAGGCCGCCGTGAGGCCGGGTTCGTCGCCCGGGAACCCGCCCCCGTCGACATCGTCGTCGACTCCGGCGACCGGGAGCTCGCCGCCTACGACCTTACCCTCGTCTTCGACCCCGCCCTCGTCCGCGTGACCTCCGTCGAGCCGACCGGCGAATTCGCCCCTCCCCAGTACCTCCGCAGCGGCCTCACGTCCGGCGAACTCAAGATCGCCGCCTACCAGCTCGAACGCCACCCCCATGGCCGCGTCGTCGTCGCCCGCGTCCGCTTCCAGGCCTTCGGCTCCGCCCCCTCCCCCCTCACCGTCCGCCTCCGCACCCTCGCCGACTCCAGGGCCCTTCCCATCCGCGGCCGCGCCGAAGCTTCGCGCGACCGCGTCCCGTAACGCCGCCAAATCTCGCCCTTCCCGCCCCCCCCGCCGCTACAATCGCGCCCCATGAGCGCCATCAGCTTCCTCAAGTCCCTCGACGTCTTCTCCTCCCTCAGCCCGACCTCGTTCGATCGCCTCGGGCCCCTCGTCCGCACGAAGAAGTACGCAGCGAACGAGGCCATCATCCGCCGGGGCGAGGCGGGCGACGCGATGTACATCGTCTACAACGGCGGCGTCCGAATCCCGATCCTGGACGCGCAGGGCCGCGAGAAGTTCGTCGCGGCGCTCGGCCCCGGCGAGGTCTTCGGCGAAATGGCCCTCATGACCGGCGACCCCCGCTCCGCCGACGTCCTCGCCGACGGCCCCTGCGAGTGCATCATCCTCGACAAGGAAACCTTCGCCGCCCTCGTCAAGACCCACCCCGGCGTCTCCAAGTTCCTCACCCAGATCCTCGCCCGCCGGCTCTCGGAGTCCGACCTCATGGCCTCCAAGACCGTCGGCAAGTACCGCCTCCTCGGCGAGCTCGGCCGCGGCGGCATGTCCGTCGTCTACTCCGGCCTCCAGACCACCCTCAACCGCACCGTGGCCATCAAGATGCTCAGCCACGAACTCTCCCTCGACGAGGAGTTCTCCAAGCGCTTCCGCCTCGAGGGCCAGATCATCGCCCAGCTCAACCACGAGCACATCGTCCGCGTCTACGACACCGAGGCCGCCTACGCGACGATCTTCATCGTCATGGAGTACGTCGAGGGCACCCCCCTCGCCAAGATGGTCGAAACCGCGACCCTGCCCTGGGACCAGTGCCGCCACATCATCTGCCAGACCGCCAGCGCCCTCCAGTACGCCCACGAGCGCGGCATCGTCCACCGCGACATCAAGCCCGGGAACATCATCATCACCCCGTCGGGCGACGCTAAGCTCATGGACTTCGGCATCGCGCGCGTCAACCAGCCCGGCGACCAGTCCGACAACGAGGAAGTCATCGGCACCGCCGAGTTCATGTCCCCCGAGCAGGTCCGCGGCAAGGCCGTCGACGGCCGCGCCGACATCTACTCCCTCGGCATCATGGCCTACAAGATGACCACCGGCCGGTGCCCCTTCGAGGACGCCGACCCCTACGTCATCCTCAAGCGCCACCTCCGCGACCCCATCCCCCCGGCGCGGGACATCAACCCCAAGGTCCCCGAGGACCTCAACCGGTTCATGATCAAGGCGCTCGAGAAGGAGCGGGAGAAGCGCTACCAGAACTGCGCCGAGATCATCCGCGACCTGACGCCGCGGGAGAGCACGTTCCTGGCGCAGCCCAAGGGGGTGCGCATCATGGCCGTGCAGAGCCCCGCCGGCCTCGACGAGAAGATCGACGCCTACCTGAAGCAGGTGCGCGAGCAGCTCGTCAAGATGCCGGGCGTGCACGTGACGATGACGAACCTGCCTCCGGGGTAGGGACGGCGATCGGAGGTCGGCGCTGGAGAGACTGCTCTGACCCGCTCTCCCTTCGCTGGAACGGCGATCTCGTCCCGGAAGAGCGCGACGCATTCCCCACGCGCCGTTCCCGCCTCGTGCGCGAAGGTTCCATTCGCCGCCGTGAACGGCCCACCAGTCCCTTCTTCGTGCCTCTTCCCTGGCCGCTGACCGTCGACCTCCGGCTGCCGCCCCCGGACCGCTGGCCGCCGGCCGCTAAACTCCCTGCTCCAGCCTCGCCGCAAACTTCTCCGCCAGCCCCACCTCCCGAATCCTCGCCTGCGCCCCCTTGATGTCGTACTCCTCGCGGAAGTACGTCGCGCTCGGCTTGTCCATGTCGAGAATCATGTAGGACGAGAGCGGGCAACGGTCGCGCGGCTGGCCGACGCTTCCCGGGTTCAGCAGGTAGACCTTCGAGAAGTCGAGCTTGATCTCCTGCGTCTTGTGGATCGGCTTCACGACCTGCCCCGGGGCGAACAGGGAGGTCATGTGGGTGTGACCGTGGAGGGCGACCTTCGTGTCCGGGAACTCCGCCTGCAGCGTCTTCAGCGATCCCACGACCGCGTCGATCGTCAGGACGTATTCGTCCTTGTGGCGCGGGCTGCCGTGGCACATCAGGAACCCGCCGGGGTGGCGCAGCCGGTTCTGCCACTCCTCGATGACCACGTACTCCTCGTTCTTCAGCTGCGCCCGCGTGTACTCGATCGCCTTCGCCGTGTCCGCCTTCAGCGCCTCGTCGATCTCGCCGATCACGTAGCGCTCGTGGTTGCCGCGGATCGTCACGATCTTCCGGCGCATGATCTCGTTCACGCACTTCTTCGGGTCCGCCCCGTACCCCACCACGTCCCCGAGGCAGACGATTTCGTCCACGCCTTCCTTGTCGAGCTTCGCGAGGGCGGCCTGCATGGCCTCCCAGTTCGCATGGATGTCGGACACGATGCCGAAGCGCATGGGGGGCAGTGTACCGCGGCGGCGACCTGGAGGCCCGCGAAGGTGGTTGGTGGGCAGTAGGCAGTGGGCAGTAGGCAGTAGGCAGTGGGCAGTAGGCAGTGGGCAGTAGGCAGTAGGCAGAAAAAACGGCGACCGTGTTGCCACGGCCGCCGTTCATTCCCGGTTCACCTGCCCCCTGCCTACCTCTCCAACAGCACCTCCACCCGCCGGTTCTCCTTGCGCCCGGCCTCGGTCTTGTTGTCGGCGCGCGGACGCGTGTCGGCGTAGCAGCCGATGGACATCTTCGCGATGCCGGCCGACGCCAGCTCGTCGAAGACCGCCTTGGAGCGGCCGTAGGAGAGGTCCCAGTTCGACTTGAAGCCGCGCGTCGTCATGATGCGGATCGGCTGGTTGTCCGTGTGCCCCTCGACGCGGATCCTGCGCCCCGGGTAGTCCTTCTTCAGCACCCGCACGAGCTTCGCGATCGACTCCTTCCCCGCCGGGGTGAGCGCCGCCTGTCCGCTTTCGAACAGGATGCCGCTCTCCAGGAGCACGGCGGTGCCCTCGGCGCGCTCGTCCACCTTGAAGCCGGCCTCGGTCAGCGCGGTCGCGGGCTTCGCGGGAATCGTGACCGTCTTCTCGACGATGATCTCCTTCGGCTTCTCCGAGAGCTGCTGCCGCAGGTCCTGGAGCGAGCCCTCCTTGGAAGCAATGCGGTTGCGCAGGTCCTGGTTCTCCTGCTGGAGGACGGCGATTTCCTGGTCGCGGTCGCGGACCTGTTCCTCGAGCTCGGCGGTGGAACAGCCGACGCCGAACAGCCCCAGGGCGGAGACCCCGAGAGCGCGGAATATGCTGCGCATGATCCTCTCCTCTGTGATGGCGGACGGGACGTGAGCCTGCCGTGGAGAAGATCGGCGCGCGCGGGCGGGCGGCTGAAGCGGGAATTATCCGATTCCGGCGAGGCGGCGCAGGAGGCGCGGGTACTCGTTGAAGGCCCAGCTGTCGATCCACGGGTAAAAGAGGAACATCGCGAGCCCGGCCGCGGCGAGGTAGGGGCCGAAGGCGAGGTAGGAGTCGAAGGGAATCGGGGGCTTGCCGCGCGCCGCGCGCACGGCGTTGGCGATGCGGTTGGCGACCATGACCGGCACGCCGACGCCGGCGCCGAGGCAGCTGGCGATCAGGAACGTGAAGATTGCGGCCTTCCAGCCGATCAGCCCCCCGATCCACGCCATCAGCTTCACGTCGCCGAATCCCATCGCCTCCTTGCGGAACGCGACTTTGCCGAGGAACCCGACGAACCAGATGGCGCCCGCCGCGACGGCGGCGCCGAGGAGGGAGGCGAAGAGGGCCTCGAGGTGCGCGAGCCCCTCCGGCAGGACGGCCGAGACGTTGGTGCCGGGCTGGAGGCGCAGGATCGGCCGGTGCAGCCACGGGAGGACCAGGGAGAGCGCCGGCGCGAGCCACATCCCGCTGATGGAGAACTGGTCAGGGATGATGCGGAATTCGAAGTCGACGAATGTCGAGACGATGAGGCCGGAGAGGAACCAGGCCGCGACGGCGAACCAGGCGAGGCGCATGAACGGCGTGGCGGCGGGCGGCGCGAGCCAGGACGGGGAGACGCCCTCGAGCCAGCCGGGGACGGGCTGCACGGCGAGCCACGCGGCGAGGGCGAAGAAACCGGCCGTGAGAGCCTCGATGAACGGGTACATCGGGGAGATCGGCGCCCGGCATCCGGCGCAGCGCCCGCGCAGGAGAACGAGCCACGAGAGGACCGGGATGTTCTCGAACCACCGGATGTCGTGGCCGCACTTCGGGCATCGCGAGTGGCGCGGGTGCGAGATCGTCATGCACCGCCGCGGCATCCGGTAGATGCAGACGTTGAGGAAGGAGCCGATGGCGGCGCCCATGACCGCGGCGCTGGCGACCCAGAACCAGTCCGGGACGCCCGGCATGACGGTCGTGGCGGCGGTCATGGGGTCATTTTCGGCAATTGTGCGGGCCGGGGAGAAGCAGCGTTCTCCTTGTCCGGCCGCCAAACAGAACGGGGCGCCCGCCGGCGCCCCGCGATTCTCTCATCTCCCGTCCGCCCTTCTACCCCTCCTTCAGCGACAGCCCGTACTGCGCCAGCTTCTGCTTCACCTCGTTCAGGCTCGTCGTGCCGAAGTTCTTGATCGCCAGCAGCTCCTTCTCCGACTTCATCGTCAGGTCCGCCAGCACCGCCACGCCCAGCGACTCCAGCGCCTTCTTGGCCCGGGCGCTCCACTCGAATTCCGCGACCGGCTTCTGGAGCACGTCCTCCTTCGGACGGGCCACCGACGGCATCGGCGCCGGCACGTCCGCCGGCAGCGCCGGCTCCGTCCCAGCCTCGCCGGGCCGCGCCAGCCGCAGCCCCTTCGACTGCAGCAGCTCCCGGATCTCCTTGAGCGACGTCTCGCCGAAATTCCGCACCGTGAGAAGCTCCTCCTCCGTCTTGCGGACGAGGTCGCCCAGGGTCGCCACGTTGATCTGCGCCAGGCAGTTCCGGCTGCGCACCGAAAGCTGGAACTCCGCGATCGGCGTCGACAGCAGCTTGCCCCACTTCATCTCCTTCCGCTTCGCCTCCTCGTCGTAGTACATGTTGAGGGAGGCGCGGGCGTCCTTGAAGTAGAGCTGGGCGCGCTGGTGGTTGGGGTAGACGTCGAGGACCTGCTCGTAGCACTCGGCGGCCTTGTGATAGTCGCCGCGGTCTTCGTAGAGGACGCCGAGATTGAGCAGCGTGGCCACCCGCGGCGGGCGGATCAGGCGGAGGCGCTCGTACAGCTCGAGGGCTTCCTTGTCCTCGCCGCGGAGGTCGTGGTTGTACGCAAGGCGGAACAGGGTCGGCTCGTGGTCCGGGTTGAGCTCCAGCGAGCGCGCGTAGTGCTTCTCCGCCTCCGCGTACTGCCCCGTCAGGTCGCAGCACATCCCCGCGTGGCAAAGCAGGTCCGGGTGCTCGCCGTGGGCCTTCACCGCCTTCGGAATCGCCGCGAGCACGTCCTCGTGACGGCCCATCTTCTCCATCGCCTCGAACCGAGCGACTTCGACGAGAAGCGCGTCGGCGGGCTGGAGTTCCATGCCCTTCAGCTTGTCCAGCGCCTCGATGGCCTTTTCGGGCTCGTTGGCGTCGGTGAAGGCGAGGGCGGAGACGAAGAGCGACTCGCGCGAGGGGCGGGTGTGCGAGAAGGCCTCGACGGCCTCCTTGAGGCGGCCGAGGATCCACTGTCCGGCGGCCTTGCGGGCGAGGCCCTTGTTGTCGCCGAGCTTCTTTTCGAGGTCGACGTCCTTGCCGTCCACGATGCGCGTCAGTTCATGCCTGCGCTCGATGGAACCGTACGCCTCGCGGCGGGCTTCCAGCAGCTGGGACAGGGAAATTTCGTCCTTCTCGAAGATCTCGCGGAGCTTGGAGCCGGTGGCAGCTTCGGCCATCGTGGGGGATGCCTCCCAGGGGTATGATGTCGGCGGAATCAGGGCGCGGGGAAGAGCCCGGTAGGGTATTTGCATGACCGGATCGGGTCAAGGAAAAATCCGGAAAATTCGTCCAGAACTCGGCCCCGCCAAGGCACTTGCAGCACCCCGGCCCGAATTACCGCCGCTTCAGAGCTTCGAGGCCCTCGGGTCGAGCGCGTCCCGCAGGGCGTCTCCCAGAAGGTTGAAGCCGAGGATCGCCAGGGAGATGGCGACACCGGGAGCAGCGACCGTCCAGGGGTACTGCATGAACGAGTGCTCCCGGGCCTGCGCCAGCATCGTCCCCCACTCCGGAGTGTCCGGCTCGACGCCGAGGCCCACGAACCCGAGGCCCGCCGCTTCCAGGATCGCCGTTCCCACACCGAGGGTCGCCAGCACGACGATCGGGGCGGCGACGTTGGGCAGGATCTGCACAAGCGCGATGCGGAGGCGTCCTGCGCCAAGCGCGCGGGCGGCCGTCACGTAGTCCATTTCGCGGACCTGGAGGACGGACGCGCGGACCTGGCGGGCGTAGACGGGGACGTTGACGAGGCCGACGGCGAGCATGAGGTGGAAGAGGGAGGGGCCGAGGGTGGCGACGATGGCGATGGCGAGGAGTATGGCGGGGAACGCGAGCATGACGTCCATGGCGCGCATGACGAGGGCGTCGGGGGCGCCGCCGGCGGCGCCGGCGAGGAGCCCGAGGGGGACGCCGAGGAGGAGGGCGAGGCCGACGGAGACGACGCCGATGTATAGCGACCAGCGCGCGCCGTGGAGAACGCGGGAGAGCATGTCGCGGCCGAGGTGGTCGGTCCCAAGCCACTTCCCCGCCCCCGGCGCCTGGAGCTGAGCGTCCTGGGAGATTTCGCGCGGCCCGCGGGGGGCGAAGCCTGCGAAGGCGGCGCATCCGAGATAGAGGAGGACGAGGAGCGCGCCCGCGGCGGCGGCGCGGCTGCGGCGGACCTTGCGCCAGGGGCGGCCGAGGTCAGGCATGGGAGATTCTCGGGTCGAGGCGGCCGTAGACGAGGTCGACGGCGATGTTGACGGCGACGAAGACCGTCGCGATGACGAGGATCGCGCCCTGCATCGCGATGAAGTCCTTCCCCTTGATGGACTCGACGACGTAGCGGCCGATGCCGGGCCAGGAGAACACGGTCTCGGTGAGGACGGCGCCGGAGAGGAGGGTGCCGTACTGCAGGCCGACGGCGGTGACGACGGGGATGAGCGCGTTGCGAAGGGCGTGGCGCAGGGCGACGGTGCGGACGGGGAGGCCCTTGGCCCTCGCGGTGCGGACGTAGTCGCTGGAGAGCGTTTCGAGCATCGAGGCGCGCGTGAGCCTGGCGATCACGGCCATCGGGATCGTCGCGAGGGCGCAGGCCGGCAGCACGAGGTGAGCGAGGGCCTCGCCGGCGACGGCTCCCTGCCCCGCCAGCAGCGCGTCGAGGACGACGAAGCCGGTGCGGGCGGGGGGCGCGTCGGTCATGAAATCGAGGCGGCCGCCGCCGGGGAGCGTGCCCTGGAGGGCGACGAGGAGGAGCATGCCGAGGAAGAAGACGGGGACGGAGACGCCGACGAGGGACGCGCTCATGACGCCGAGGTCGACGAACGACCCGGGCCTGAGGGCGGCGAGCACGCCCGCGGCGATCCCGAACAGGGTCGCAAGGATGAGGGCGGCGGTCGCGAGCTCGACCGTCGCCGGGAAATGCCGCCGCAGGTCCTCCGAGACGGACCGTTTCGTCTGCGCCGACCGCCCGAGGTCGCCGCGCGCGACCGACGCGAGATACGAGGCGTACTGCACGACCAGCGGCCGGTCCAGCCCGTGCTCCCGCCGGACCCGTTCGACCGTCTCCGCCGAGGCCTTCTCCCCCGCGATCGCCCGCGCGGGGTCGCCTCCGACGTGCGCCAGCGCGAACACGAGGAACGACACCCCCAGCAGCGTCGGGACCGCGAGGGCGAGCCGCCGGATCAGGAACGCCCTCATTTCTTCGCGAAGGCGTCCTTCAGCCGCACCAGCCCCATCGGGTGCAGCGCGTACCCCTCGACGTTCGCCCGCGTCGCCGCGATGTTCGGCTGGTACGCCAGCGGCACGACCGGGGTCTCCCTGCGCATCACCTCCTGCGCCTTCCTGTACAGCTCCGCGCGCTTCGCCTGGTCCGGCTCCTTCTGCGCATGCTCCACCAGCGCGTCGAACTCCTTCGAGCTCCAGTGCGCGTGGTTCTGCTCGGGGATCGCGCTGGTGTGGAACAGCGTGAACAGGAAGTTGTCGGGGTCGCCGTTGTCGGTGATCCACCCGACGAGCGCGATGTCGTGCTTCCCCGCCTTGAGCTCTCCGAGGTACACGCCGCCCTCCCACACCGGGCTCACGATCCGCGGCTTCAGCCCGATCGCCTCCAGCTTCTGCTTCACCACCGCCCCGACGCTCGCCGGGTCCGGCACGTACGCCCGCGGGTTCGGCATCACGTACAGGTCAATCTCCTTCCCCGCGATCCCCGCGGCGTCGATCGCCGCCTTCGCTTTCGCCATGTCGTAGAGGTAGTCCGGGACCATCTCGTTGTAACCCCAGATCGTCGGGGGTAGAGCGTTCGGGCCGGTCTGGCCGACGCCGCGGTAGGCGAGCTTGAGCAGTTCCTGCTTGTCGATCGCCATCGCGATCGCCTGCCGCGCCTCGGGCCGGTCGAAGGGAGGCTTCGTGCAGTTGATCGCGAGGTAGGAGAAGTTCATGCCCGGCTCGACCATCAGGCGGCAGGACGCGTCCGCCTTGATGGCGTCCATCTCGCCCGGCGGAACGCCGTCGATGATGTGCACCTCGCCGGCGCGCAGCCGCTGCACGCGCACCGAGTTCTCGGCGATCACCGCGTACACGATCTTCTTCGACCTGGGCGCGCCGCCCCAGTATTCGGCGTTCGCCTCCAGCACGATCTTCTGGTTCGGCTCCCACGACACGAACTTGAACGGGCCGGTGCCGACCGGGTGCTGCCCGTACGCGTCCTTCCACTTCGCGATCGCCGCCGGGCTCGAGATGCACGCCGGGAACATGGCCATGTTCGTCAGGAACGTCGCGTTCGCCTCCGTGAGCGTGAACACGACGCTGTCCGCGCCGGCCGCCTCGACCTTCGAGATGTTCCTGTACAGGAAGTCGTAGGGCGTCTCCGTCAGCCCCGCGCGCAGCGCCGACTTCGGGTTCAGGTACCGGTCGAAATTCGCCGCCACTGCCGCCGCGTCGCACGCCGTCCCGTCGTGGAACTTCACGCCCCCGCGCAGCTTGAACGTCCACGTCTTCCCGTCCGCCGACGACGTCCACGACGTCGCCAGCGCCGGCTCCACCCGCGTCCCCTTCGCCTCGAACGCCACCAGCGTGTCGAAGATCTGCGTCACCACGTTCACCGACTCGCCGTCCTCGATCGCCTGCGGGTCCAGCTTCTTCGAGTCCGCGCCGCGCGCGTAGACCAGCACCTCCCCCGCGTAACCGCCGGCGGGCCCGTTCCTGCCCGGCTCGGACTTGCCGCAGCCGGCCAGGCCCGACGCCAGCACTCCCGCGAACGCGACGACCAGCGCGCGAACGATCGCCATGGCAACGCCTCCCGTGAGTGTCTAGTCCTTCGGCTTCGGCTTCCGCTTCTTCGCCTCGAACACCACCCGGATCGGGACCTCGGCGAGCGGAAGCGCTTCCCTGAGCCGGTTCTCAATGTACCTCTGGTACTCGCCCGTGAAACCTTCGACGTTGTTGACGACGAGGACGAACTCGGGCGGGTGGACCTTGGTCTGCTTGGCGAAGTAGATCTTGGGGAGCTTGCCGCGGCGGGCGGGGGCGTGCCAGGACTGGGCGTCTTCGACGAGCCGGTTGAGGTAGGAGGTCGGGACGCGATTGCCGGACTGCTCGTGGAGATCGGCGGCGAGCTGGAGGAGCTGGCGGAGGTTGAAGCCGGAGCGGCCGCTGGCGCAGACGATGGGTGCGAAGTCGAGGCCGGGGAGGACCTCGTCGTAATACTCGCGGTACTCGTCGGGGATGCGGCCGGCCTTCTGGGCGAGGTCCCACTTGTTGAGGACGAGCACGACGGGCTTGCCCGCGTCGACGATCGCCTGCGCGACCTTCTTGTCGACGATGGAGGCGGTCTCGGAGGCGTCCACGAGGAAGAAGACGACGTCGGCGCGTCGCAGCGCGCGCTCGGTGCGGACGCGGCCGAAATGGTCGAGCGGGTCCTCCTTGCCCTTGCGGCGCAGCCCCGCGGTGTCGATGAGCGTGTACTTCTTCCCGCCGATGTCCATGCGGACGTCCACCGAGTCGCGCGTCGTCCCCGGGATCGGCGACACGACCACGCGCGGCTCGCCCGCGAACTTGTTCACCATCGTCGACTTGCCGACGTTGCGCCGCCCGATGATCGCGATCTTGAGCCCCGGGTCCGGCATCGCCCCCGCGCGCCGATCCGGAGGAATCTTCGTCTGCACCACCTCCGCCAGGTCGTCCAGCCCGCGCCGCGTCAGCGCGCTCGTGATCACCGGCTGCCCGAACCCGAGCCGGAAGAAGTCCGCCTCCTGTCCCACCGTCGCCTGCGAGTCGCACTTGTTCGCGACGACCACCACCGGCACCTTCCCCTTCCTCAGCCGCTCCGCGATCCGGAGGTCCGCCGGCGTCAGCCCTTCCCGCAGGTCCACCACGAACAGCACCGCGTCCGCGTGCTCCAGCGCGACGCCGACCTGCGCCTGCGCCTGCGCCATCACGTCGTCGTCCGGCTCGTCCACAATCCCCGCCGTGTCCATCGCCTCGAACACGACGTCGCCGCGCTCCACGACCGCCGTGACCCGGTCCACCGTCGTCCCGGGCTTGGGAGCCTCGATCGACACGCGGCGGCGCGTCAACGCGTTGAGCAGCGTGGACTTGCCGACGTTGGGCCGGCCGACGATGGCGACGAGGGGGAGGCGCATGGCTGGAAGGGCGTGTATCTTGCCGTCGCGCCGACCGCTTGCAAGGGAATTTCCGTATCCCTATAATTCTAAAAGAGTTAAGAAGCGCAACTCGGGTGCTTCCCGGGGTTTCAATACGACAGGACACGCATGCCCTCAGAGCCGCACCCCGTGAACAACACCGCTTCCGAAGCCACCCGCCTCCGCTGCACAAGGTGCGGCACTCCCGTCCGCGCGGTGGGCTGGCGTCCCGGGATGGCCGCGACGTGCAAGAAGTGCGGCGCCCCCCTCGCCCCCGCCGAGGCGGCCTCCGAGTCCTCCGCCGAAACCGTCCAGACCGTCCGCCCCGCCCCTCCCCCCGACCCGCTCCTCGGCCGCACCCTCGGCGGTTGCCGCATCAAGCGGAAGATCGGAAGCGGCGGCATGGGCGCGGTCTACGAGGCCTTGCACCTCGGCCTCGACAAGAAGGTCGCGATCAAGATCCTCCCGCCCGAGTTCACCTCGCACGCCACCGCCCTCGAGCGGTTCCAGCGAGAGGCCCGCGCCGCCGCCAGGCTCGAGCACCCGAACATCGTCCAGGTCCTCAACGTCGGCAACGAGGGCGGGTACAACTTCATCGTCATGCAGTTCGTCGAGGGCGAATCCCTCGGCAAACTCGTCTCGCGCCGCGGGGCGCTGCCGTGGCAGGAGGCGCTGAAGTTCGTGCGCGACGCCGCCCGCGGCCTGGCCTCGGCGCACGCCGCCGGAGTGATCCACCGCGACATCAAGCCGGACAACATCCTCGTGGCGAAGGACGGCGTCGCGAAGGTCGCGGACTTCGGGCTCGCCCGCACGATGGACTCGGGCGTCTCGCTCTCCACGACCGGGCAGATCATGGGCACGCCCGACTACATGTCCCCCGAGCAGGCGCAGGCGCAGAAGATCGACGGCCGCGGGGACATCTACTCGCTCGGGGCGACGTTCTACTTCCTCCTCAGCGGGAAGAAGCCGTTCCACGCGGAAACACCGCTGGCGATCATCATGAAGCACGTCAGCGAGCCGCCCGCCCCGCTCCGCGACGCGAACCCGGGCGTCCCCCAGGCCGTCGCCAACGTCATCTCCCGCATGATGGCGAAGAGACCGGACGACCGCTTCCCCGACTGCCCGTCCCTCGTAGCCGCGCTCGACGAGCTGGAGCGCGGGGGAACGCCGGTGTCCTCGGGCATGCTCCCCTCCGTCCCCGCGCCGGGCGGCGCGACCCAGGTGGTTCTTCCCGCCGCGTCCAACGCCCGCGCCTTCGCGTTCTTCGGCGCGGGAGCGGCCGCGGTGGTCCTCCTGGCCGTCGTGTTCGTCATGGTCGTCCGCAGCGGGCGCACCGGCACGAAGTCGCCCGGGGGCGGTCCATCGCCGGGGAATCAGGGCGCCTCCGCCGGCACCCCCGCGCCCGAGAAGCAGGTCCTCGATCTCTACCGCTCGCTCGCCGACGCCGTGGAGTCCCGGCGCTGGGCCGACGCCCGCGCGGCGCTCGCGTCGCTCTCCGCGTTCGCCTCCACCGAGGCCTACCGCGCCGTCCAGGCCGACGTCGACGCCCACGCCGCCCGCATCCGCGCCCACGACGAGCGGGTCGCCGCCGGCACCATCGAGGACCTGCCCGGCGGCGGCGAGCGCGCCATCTTCGAGTTCGACAGTCCCGACGCCGACCTGGACATGCGCAACTGGATGAAGGGGCTCCGGGCCCCGGAGAAGGGCGTGCTGGTGGGCATGGGGATCGTCCAGCCCTCGGAGCCCGTGGCGATCAAGGACGGCACGCTCCGGGCGCGGCTCAAGTTCATCGAGCGCAAGGAGCGCGTCAAGCTCCCCGACCGCAACAAGCCGGTGAAGGGAATCCTCGAGGACTGGACGCGGCCGGTGGCAGGATTCGGGTTCCGCCTGCAGGAGGACGGCACGGGCTGGGGCGCCGGGATCGAGGACGGCGAAGCGGACCGCGCGAAGGCCGTCGTGGCGCTGATGACGGGCGGCAAGCCGGCCGTGAAACCGGAGAACATGAAGGCCGTCGACATCGCCTCGCCCGGCGAGGAGTATTTCGAGCTGTGGATCTCGTTCAGGGGCGACCGGATCGCGGTCGGCATCGGCGAGCGCGAGCTCCTCGCGACGACCGACGCCCGCGGCCTCAAGGCCGGCAACATCATCTTCTTCGCGCGCGGCACCGGCGTCCGCATCGACCGCGTCGTCATCGAGCGCGCGCCGTAGCTCCTACGCCCCCGCCTGGT
>JADLHC010000340.1 GCA_020849035.1 Planctomycetia bacterium | reverse complement strand
GGGGCGTCAAACGACAGGCACCTCGATCCGGTCTCCGGCGTTTGACTTCGCGCGGGCCGGGGACTAAAATCCGAGATCCGCGTTCACAGGTCCGCAAGACCCTCACCGGAGAAGCGCCACAGACATGGGCATCAACGAACGCAAGCCGCTCGGGAAGATCCTGGAGGAGATGAAGTTCGCCTCCGCCAAGCAGATCAAGGATGCGCTGAAATTCCAGCACGAGAACCCCGGAAAGAAGCTCGGGGAGATCCTGATCGAGCAGAAGGTGTGCTCGGCCGTGCAGATCATGGAGGCGCTGGCGCGGCAGTTCAACCTGGAGTTCATCCGCCTCGAGGACCTGGAGGTGGAGGCTGAGCTGACGCAGCTCGTGCCGAAGCAGGTCTGCGACGACTACAAGATCTGCCCCGTGAAGAAGAACGGGCGCGGGATCACCGTCGCCATGAGCGACCCGCTGGACTTCTTCACGCTCGACAACCTGCGCTTCATCCTCAACACCGAGGTCGAGTGCGTGCTGGCGACGCGCGAGGACGTGGTGGAGGCGGTGGGGCGGATCTACGGCGGCGGCGCGGCGATGAAGGGGCAGTTCGACGCGGCGCTGGAAGAGCTGACGGCGTCGGAGGTCTCGGTCCGCAACGAGATCGACATGGAGACGAAGGAGGAGGATGACGCGCCGGTCATCCGCCTCGTGACGCTGATCATCGCCGAGGCGGTGAGGAACCGGGCGTCGGACATCCACGTCGAGCCGATGGAGAAGAAGCTGCGGATCCGGTACCGGGTCGACGGCGTGTGCCAGGAGGTGGACTCGCCGCCGAAGCGGCTCCAGGGCTCGGTCCTGTCCCGTCTCAAGATCATGGCGGACATGGACATCGCCGAGAAACGGAAGCCGCAGGACGGCCGTATCAAGATCAAGGTCGGCGAGTCGCACCTTGACATCCGGGTGTCCTCGATCCCGGGGACGCACGGCGAGTGCATCTGCATGCGAATCCTCGACAAGAAGACGGGCCTGCTGGGCATGGAAGAGATGGGTTTCTCGGGCGTGGATTACAAGAGGTTCCAGGACATCATCAAGAAGCCGAACGGGATCTTCCTCGTGACGGGCCCGACGGGATCCGGCAAGACGACGACGCTGTATGCGGCGCTGAAGGAGCTGAACAAGCCGGACGTGAAGATCATCACGGCCGAGAACCCGGTCGAGTACGTGCTGCCCGGGATCAACCAGGCGCAGGTGCGCGCGAACATCGGGTTCACGTTCAGCCGCATCATCCGCGCGATGCTGCGGCAGGCGCCCAACATCATCCTGGTGGGAGAGATCCGCGACCAGGAGACGGCGGAAATCGCGATCCAGGCGGCGCTCACGGGGCACCTGGTGTTCTCGACGCTTCACACGAACGACGCTCCGGGCGCGCTGACGCGCCTGCTGGACATGGGGGTGAAGCCGTTCCTCGTGGCGTCGTCGGTGCAGGCGGTCATGGGCCAGCGCTTGATCCGTCGCCTGTGCAACAACTGCAAGGAGCCGCACCAGCCGACGGTTGAGGAGCTGGCTGCGATCAGCCTCAAGCCCGCGGACGTCGAGGGCAAGACGATCTACAGGGCCGTCGGGTGCGACAACTGCAAGCAGGGTTACAAGGGGCGGCAGGCGATCTTCGAGCTGATGGAGATGTCGCCGATCATCCGCGACATGACGTTCCGCCGCGAGCCGACGATCAAGATGCGCGAGCAGGCCCGCATCGGGGGCATGACCACGCTGCTTGAAGACGGTGTCCGCAAGATCCTGGACGGGATCTCGACGATTCCCGAGGTCCTCAACCTCGCCCGCCGCGAGGACATCACCTACTAGAACCGGCCCACTTTCGCGGGAGACTCCATGGTCGTCGAACTGAACAGGCTGCTGGACCTCGTCGTGGAGAAGAAGGCGAGCGATCTTCACCTCACCGTCGGGATGCCTCCGTGCATCCGGCTCCACGGGCACCTGCGCCCGCTGAAGCTGCCGTCGCTGACGAACGACGACACGGTGGCGTTCATGAGGTCGATCACGAGCGAGCGGCACCAGCAGGAACTGAAGGAACGCGGCGGTTGCGACTTCGGCTTCGCGTACGAGCAGAAGGCGCGTTTCCGCGTGGCGGTCTACATGCAGAAGGGCCAGGTCGGCCTCGCGCTGCGGTTGATCCCGACGAAGCTGCTGACCTTCGAGGAGATCGGGCTGCCGCCGAGCGTGAAGAACCTGCTGTTCCGGCCGAGAGGCCTGATCCTGGTGACCGGGCCGACGGGTTCGGGCAAGACGACGACGCTGGCGACGATGATCGACTTCATCAACACCGAGGAAGACTGCCACATCATCACGATCGAGGACCCGATCGAGTACTACCACAACCACAAGAAGTCGATCATCACGCAGCGCGAGCTGGGGGTGGACATCGGGACGTTCTCCGAGGCCATTCGACGCGCCCTGCGTATGGACCCGGACGTGGTGCTGGTCGGAGAAATGCGAGACCTCGAGACGATTCAGACGGCCATCACGGCGGCCGAAACGGGGCACCTCGTGTTCGGCACCCTTCACACCACGGGCGCCGCGAGAACCATCAACCGCATCATCGACGCGTTCCCGCAGGAGCAGCAGGAGCAGATCCGCGCGCAGCTGTCGACGTCGGTCGTCGCGGTCATCTCGCAGATGCTGCTGCCGCGGGCGGACACGGACGGGGTCATCGCGGCGTTCGAGATCATGATCATGACCTCGGCCATCGAGCACCTCATCCGCGAAAACCAGACGCACAAGATCGTGTCGGCCATCCAGACCGGCGCCAAGCAGGGCATGGTGCTGCTCGACGACTACCTGTTCGACCTCTTCACGAAGAAGAAGATCGGCTTCCAGGAGATGATGCAGGCCGCGCAGCAGCCGAACGACCTCCAGAACAAGGTCATGGAGTACACGCAGGTGCAGGCGGCGGCGGCGGCGAGGGCGGCCAAGGAGCGCGGCTAGCAGGAAATCACCGGGGCGACCGGGGACACCCGGTCGCCCGTTTTTTTTTGGAGACGACGCGTGCGGAGACTCACGGCGGCGTTCCTGGCGGCAGCACTGGCGGGCTGCGGCGACTCCGGGGGCAGGCCCGCGGCGCCGATCCGCACGACCGTGGTCGAGGACGAGGTCGGCGGCTACCGCGTCGCAGTCCCCGAAGGCTGGGTCCGCGAGGTCCTGCCCGTCAACGATCCCCGCCGACGCTGGTTCGCAGGAACCTGGAAGCCCGCCAGCGTCGCGCTTCCCGTCGAAGCGGTGATGGTGCACCTGATGTCCCCGGGTTGCCCGGCCGCGGAGATCGGGACACACTATGGCGGCGCGCCGTTCGCCTCCGACCCCGATCCGAAGGAGTACGCCGTGGTCGGCTCGGCCCCCGGCACGGTCGGCAAGTGGCCGTCGTTCCGCATCGAGGGCCGGTACAAGTCCGCACGATTCGGCGAGGTCTTCGAGGCCGGCGCCTACGTCGAGACCGCGGAGCGCTCCGGCGTTTTCGTCACCTCCAGGGGGCCGGCCGGCACGGAGGAGGCGACGCGCGCGCGCCTCGATGCGGCCCTCGGAGGGCTCGAGCCCGTGAAGCGCGTCGTGCGCGAGGGGAAGGCGGGCGTTCACCCCGGCGGGATCTCGATCGGCTTCCCGGAGGGGTTCGACGAGTACTTCGGCCCGTCGCCGCACGGGTCCGCCGCGTACGCCGTCGGTGCAAGCGACGTGCAGGGGCGCCAGGAGACGGTCACCCTTCTCGTCGGCCCGCCCGTCGAGGTGTCGGAGCAGTTCCTGGGCGCGATGGTGTCGGAGGCGACGAACGGGTTCAAGCCGGGGGAGACTTTGAGGGCCACGATTGCGGGGCAGGAAGTGCAGGTCGCGACGTGGCTGCCCGCCGACGGAGCGCCGCGGTACGAGTTCGCGGCCGCGAAGTTCCGGCTCGGAGGGACCCCTTCGGTGCTGCTGGTGCAGGCGGCAATGGTCCCCCCGGGGCGCGCGATGGAGGTCCTGCTGCGGACCTCAGCGACGGTGTCGTGCGCTCCGCCGGCGCGGCCGGCATCGAAGCCGGTGACGTTCGGCGAGGGGGGCAGCCGGGAAGCCGTGGCGCCGGAGGGCTGGACGCTGTCCACGGACACGGCCGTGCTGTCGGCGTCGCTCGAAGAGGCGGTCCCGGCGCCCGCCGGCCCCGAGGGGCCGAAAACGAGGCAGTATTCGCTGATCGAGGCGACGCTGGACGACGACAGCCGCATCAACGGCACGCCCATCGGCGCCGCCCGGGAAGTCGTTCAGTCCTTCTCGGGCCGCAAGATCCGGAGCCTTCTCCCGGAGGAGTTCGCCCTGCCGGACGGCCGGTCGGCCGTCCGCGTCGTGGCCGCGACGCACATCAGCTACGAGATCTTCCTCTTCTGCGTGGCCTCCCCCGGGACGCTCGCGCGCGTCCACGTCGCTTCCGTTCCCGGGCTCACCGGGCACGCGATGCAGCTCGGCGTCGAGACGCTGGCCGCGACGCGCTTCGTCCCGTTCGACCGGCTTCCCATCCCGGCCGAGGAGGCCCGGGAGCGGGCACGGAGGGAGCTTCCCGCCCTGCTCGAGCGGGGGCGGAAACGGGCTGCCGGCGAGTCGTGGTATCTCGAGGGATCGGGGGGCAAGGAAGTCGGCGGGCAGCACGTCGCGATCGCCGCGGACGGGTCGTGGACGGACCGCGAACGCCGGCCGGCGAAGTCGGGCTCCGTCGAGAGCCGGATGGAAGGGCGGGCCGGGGCGTATTCCGAGAGAGTTCAGCTGCGCCAGCACGGGAAGGACCCCTCCGGCAAGGCGGTGACGGTCGAGGAGAGGATCGAGACGCGGCTCGAGACGGACGGGAAGTGGATCACGATCTCGCGGACGTCCGGGCAATCCGTCCCGCGGACGGACCGGACGGCCTGCCCCGACCTGTTCGTGCCGCCGGACCTGTCGGCATCGGACGGGCTGCTGGTCGCCCTCGCGGGCGCGCCGGAAGGCAGCTACGCGTTCTCCGCGGTCAACGAGCGATACCTGATCATGAAGTGGAGGGAGTACCGCGTGATGGGCGAGGAGGAGGTCAAGGTGTCCGCAGGGACTTTCCGGGCGCGGCGAATCGAGGCGGGCGCGAAGTCTATCTACTGGGTCGCGGGGGGGCGGGTGGTGAAGGCGGAGCTCGGCGGATTCACGCGCGAACTGGCGCCCCAGTCCGCCTGCGCGAAGTACCTCGAGGAGTAGGGGCGCCGACTTCCCGGACGGACGGCGTGCCGCAGCGGGGTTTCTGCACAGTTTCTCACTCCCCGCGCGCCCCGGGCCGCGGCTTGGCCCTCGGGTGGGCCCTGCCGTAGACTTCCTTCATGCGGGCCGTCGTGACCTGCGTGTAGATCTGAGTCGTCTGGATGTTGGCGTGTCCGAGCAGCTCCTGCACGCTGCGCAGGTCCGCGCCCCGGTCCAGCATGTGCGTCGCGAACGAGTGCCGGAACGTGTGTGGCGTCACCCGCCTCGCGATCCCGGCCCGTCTCGCCCATTTGTCGACCACGCGCCGCACGCCGCGGATCGAAAGGCGCCCGCCCGCCTTGTTGGCGAAGACCGCCGCGCCGCCCGGCCAGCAGTCCACGGCCGAGCGCACCGCCTCGAGCGCGGGGCCGCCGAGAACGGCCAGGCGCTCCTTCCGGCCCTTCCCGCGCAGCCTCACGACGCCGCTTCCCAGGTCGACGTCCTCACGCGACAGCGCCGCCAGCTCCGCGATGCGGCAGCCGGTCGAGTAGAACGTCTCCAGGATCGCCCGGTCGCGCTTCGCCGCCTTCGTGTTCCCTTTCGGCCCGCCGAGGAACTCCGACACCTCGGCTTCGGTGAGGGCCCGCGGGAGCTTCCGCTCGAGCCGCGGCGTGCGGAGCGCGCGGCCGGGGTTCTCGGCGAGGACGCCGAGCCGGTGAAGGTGGCGGCAGAGCGACCGCGCGCAGGCGAGCTTGCGGGCGATCGAGGACTTCTGGAAGCCGTCGTCGCGGAGCCTCGCGAGGAAGCGCCGGAGGGCGATGGGGTCCAGCGTGGCCGGGTCGGGGCGCGCGAGCGCCTCGCCCATGCCGGCGAGGTCGGAGGCGTAGGCGCGCGTGGTCTCCGGGGAGACGTTGCGGCGGCGGAGGTGCTCGAGGAAGGAGTCGACGGCTTCGTCCCAGGTCATGGATGCTCCGGGTTGGACCATTTCGTCTCGGTGCGGACGCGGCGGGAGGATTCGTTGTCGAGGATGCGGTCGACGAGGAGGGCGCAGACGAAGCGCCAGTAGGGTTCGCGCGCGCGCGCGACGCCCTCGCCGTCGCTCCAGGGCGAGTCCGGGCCGACGCGCGCCTCCGCCCAGTCCTCGAGCTCCCAGCGCGTGTTGTCGTTCGCGGCGTCGGCGACGAGCTCGAAGGCCTGGTCGAGGTGCGGCGCCGCCGAGGGCGGGATCGCCAGCGGCCGCGCGCTCGTCACGTGCTTCTCGAGGTCCTCGGGCTGCGAAGGGACGCGTCCGGTGCGGAGGAACTGGAGGGCGACGGTGGTCCGGGGCGGGTAGTAGGTCTCCAGCTCCGTCACTTCCGCGGCGACGATCGCGTCGGCGTCGAGCAGCTTCGCGACCGCGAGGTAGTCGTCCGCCGTCTCCAGCTTCAGCCCCTTCCCCGCCGCCGCGTCGAGCACCTGCGACGGCCGGACGACCTCGAAGCCGCGGTGCATGAGGACCTCGGACGCGAAGGCGTCGCCCGCCTTCACGCCGTCGAACGACTTCGTGCCCGTGCGGTCCAGGAACGGCGCCACCGCGACGCGCTTCACGTCCTTGAACGGGTTCGGGTCCGGGTTGCGGTACGTCTCTCCCAGGCATCCGCTCAAGGCGAACGGAAGGACCAGCAGCAGGCGCTTCATTTCAGGAGCTCCGAGTTCTCCGGAGCGACGACCCAGATGCCCTGGTCGCCGTTGCGGACGGTTGTGAAGAAGATGCGGCCGTCGGGGGCCCAGCAGGGATCCCACTCGGGGGCGGGATCCCAGGTGACGCGGAGGAAGCGGGATCCGTCGCTGCGGACGGCCCAGATGTCGTCGGCGCGGCCGTCGCCATCGAACTGACCGAAGGCGATCCAGCGCGAGTCGGGGGACCAGGTAGGACGACGGGCGTCGCGACCTTCGGTCAGTCGGGTGCGGTCGGAGCCGTCCGGGCGGACTTTCCAGAGGCTGTGATCGGATTCGAAGGCGATCCAGGCGCCGTCAGGAGACCACGACGGGAGCGCTCCTTCGCCGAGGCAGGTTTCGCGAGAGCTGGAGAGCTCCGTGATCCAGAGCCGCGCGGCCGACGACTCCTGCCACACGACGCTCCCCGCGTCCGGCGAGAAGCACGGATGGTCGGCACCGACGGCGGGTCTGGAGACCAGGAGTTCGGGGCCGTCCTTTGCAGGCTGGAAGGCGTAAACGGCGCCGTCCGGGCGCACGACGGCCAAAAGGGTGCCGTCGGAAGAAAGCGCCGGATCTCGCGCGCCCGTGATGGTCAAGGGCGAATCGGTCGTGCACAGCCCTCTCATGTCCGGTCTGAACGTCTCGAGAAGAACTCCCGTGGGATCGGGCCACGCGCAGCGATCGCCGCCTACGGTCATCGGCCCTGACACGGCGGAGGCCATCGTCCGTTGCGCTTCCCCAAACGCCGCCCGCCGCGGCGGCGCGGGACGCAGGTCCGGGTCGGGGAGATTGCACCCGACGAGGGCGGCGAGGAGGCAGAGAGGGGGCGCGGTGCGCATGCGGCGTCCAGATTATCGGACATTGGGCGGGGCGGGCTGAAGGGCCGCGCCGGAGTGGAGGTAGATGGACCGTCGGGACGGCCCCCGCTATCCTCTCGAGCCTTCCCCAAGGAGCAACCCGCCATGGACAAGATCCAGGTCGCCATCCTGATGGGGTCCGACTCGGACCTCGAGACAATGAAGAAGGCTGCGGACACGCTGAACGAGTTCAAGATCGCCTACGAGATCCGCGTGCTGTCGGCGCACCGGACGCCGGCGGCGCTGGAGAAGTTCCTGCGAGAGGCGGAGGAGCGCGAGTGCAAGGCGTTCATCTGCGGCGCGGGGATGGCGGCGCATCTGGCGGGGGCGGTGGCGGCGCGGACGGTGCGGCCGGTGATCGGCGTGCCGCTGTCGGGCGGGATCATGGACGGGCTGGACGCGCTGCTGGCGACGGTGCAGATGCCCAGCGGGATGCCGGTGGCGACGGTCGCGGTGAACGGCGCCCGCAACGCCGCGCTGCTCGCGGTGCAGATCATCGCCGTGGAGGACGCGAAGCTGAAGAAGGCGCTCCTGGACCAGCGCGAGAAGGCGGCGGCGAAGCTCGCGGAGAAGGACGCGGAGGTCGCGCGCCGGCACTCCTAGCGGCAGGACGGCGGACCGTTCGAGCGGCCGGGGATCCCCCCCCGGCCGCTTTCCTTTTCGCTTTCCGTTTGACCCCGTTTGTCGGACGCTCCCTCCCCTTCCCCACCCGGAGCTCCCCATGCGCCTTCCCGTCCTCCTGCTCGCCCTGGGCGTTCTCCCTGCCCACGCCCTCACCGTCTCGTACGACGTCGCGACACCGCGCCCGGAGAGCCACCTGTTCGAGATGACGATGGAACTGGGCGACGTGAAGGGCGCCTCGATCGACGTCGCGATGCCGGCGTGGACGCCGGGGTACTACAAGATCCAGAACCATGCGCGGAACGTCCGGGACTTCTCGGCGCGGTCGGCGGCGGGCGAGCTCAGGTGGGAAATGACGGACAAGCAGACGTGGCGCGTGCAGACCGGCGGCGCGAACGCGATCACGCTGAGATACCGCGTGTTCGCCCACCAGCTGACCGCGACCGGGGCGGACCTGACGGACGAGCACGCGTACTTCCACGCGTCGTGGATCTGCATGTATCCCGTCGGCGCGATCGGGACGCCCTCCACGATCCGGCTCCACCCCCTGCCCGGCTGGAAGATCGCGACCGGCCTCGAGCCCGCGCCGGGAGAGAACACGTACGCCGCGCCCGACTACGACATCCTCGTCGACTCCCCCGTCCTCATGGGCGACCTCGACATCCGCGAGTTCACCGCGGGCGGCGCGCTTCACCAGGTCGTCCTCCACGGCAACCCCGTCTGCGACCGCACGGCTCTCGCCAAGGACGTCGAGAAGATCGTCAACGGCCACCTCGGCGCCATGGGCGCGCCTCCGTACAAACGCTACGTCTTCCTCCTCATGTTCCCCCGCTGGGGCTCCGGCGGACTCGAGCACCTCAACTCCACCGCCATCGTCGCCAACGGCGAGGAACTCCCCGACCGCAACCGCTACCTCCGCTTCCTCTTTGTCGTCTCCCACGAGTTCTTCCATCTCTGGAACGTGAAGCGCATCCGCCCGGCGCAGCTCGGGCCGTTCGACTACACGAAGGAAGTCATGACGCGGAACCTCTTCGTGCACGAAGGCTTCACCAACACCTACGCGTGGCTCGGCATGCGCCGAGGGGGCGTGATCAACCGGCAGGAGTACCTGAATTTCGTGCAGGAGGAGCTGAACGGGCTGATGCACCGCGACGGGCGGAAACGGACCAGCCCGGCGGCGTCGAGCTGGCGGACGTGGTACGACGCGGACGACGGGAACGAGGTGGAAGTGTCGTACTACGCGTCCGGGCACATCGTGGGCGTCGCACTCGACCTCGAGATCCGCCGCAGGACGGGAGGGGCGAAGTCGCTCGACGACGTGATGCGGCTGGCGCACGAGAAGACGAAGGGCGCCGGGTATCCCGACGACGACTTCTGCGCGATCGTGAACGAGGCTGCCGGATCGGACTTCCGTGAGTTCTGGGCGAAATACGTCGAGGGCACGGGCGACCTGCCGCTCGCGGACCTGATGCGGGCCGTCGGCGTGAAGTACGAGGCGCACGTGGACGCCGTCGAGAGCGACCCGGGGTTCGAGTGCTGGGGGATCGGGGAAGACCTCGTCCGGATCACGCGCGTCCCCGAGCAGGGCCCCGGCGCCGACGCCGGCTTCGACGAGGGCGACGTCCTCCTCGCCGCCGAGGGCCGACGCCTCCGCGCCGGCACCTTCTGGAGATTCGTCCACGGGAAGAAACCCGGCGAGAAGATCACCTTCCAGCTCTTCCGAAACGAGCGCTTCCTCGAGAAAACCGTGACGCTGGGCGAGAAGAAGCGGATCACGCACCAGCTGAAGTTCGAGGAGAAGCCGACGGAGGAGCAGAAGAAGGCGCTGGACGGCTGGCTGAAGTAGGTCAGTATTCCCGTGGAATGCCGTCCTCGCCGACGACGAACGGCCGCCCGACAGGTTTTCCGAGGCCGCCGTTCTCCGGGCCCTCGCGCCAGACGAGCCACATCGCGTTCCTCGGCCCGGCGAGCAGGCGCTTCCCGTCGCGATCCACCCAGCGGGCGGGGGCGAAGCGTCCCTCGACCCAGACGTAGGCTTTCGGCCCGGGGACGTCGGCCGGCGGGGACCATGCCCACTCGACGTCGGGGCCGTCGCCGGCGTACTCAGTGCGGGAACCATCGGCGTTGAGGACGAACGGGACTCCGGCGGGAGCCTGGATCCCGCGAGGGCCGGGCGTCGTCGGCAGGTAGAGCATGCCCGGGGAGCAGGGGCCGAAGTCCGCGGAGTCGTCGTCGCGAGGGTGCCCGGGGGCGACTTCCACCCAGCCGCCCGCGACGTAGAGCGACAGGAACGAGGGGACCGGCATGTCCGGCAGCGAGACCGTGACGGCGCCGGGAAGCTGCGCGGACGCGTCGGCTGCGGGCTGCCAGACGAATCCGTACTGGGTCCTGAAAGGCAGGGCGTCGCGGAGCGCGACGAGTTCCGGGTAGTCGTTGCGGTCCTCGCAGGCATAGACCTTCGGCAGCCGCACGTCGCCGCGGCGGTAGGCGAAATACGCGGGAGACCGCTCGGCCGTGTCCGCAGGCTTCATCCAGATGTCCGTGCCGGGGACGCCGATCCACGCGTCCCCGCCGGCTTCCCCGTTCACGAGCGGGCAGCGCATGAGCACGGCGGGGACGCCCCAGGCGCGGCAGAGCGTCACGGCTGCGATCGCAAGGTCGGTCCCGCGCCCGCCGCCCTGCTTCACGCACGCCTCCGGATCCAGGTCCGGGAGCTGGCGCGCGGTCTTCCTCACCCTTGCACCGAGCACCTCCGCGTTCAAGTAGTGAAGAAGGTCCCTGAGGGTCGCCTCGCGATCCGCGTCCCAGGCGCCGGCGAAGGCCCGGACCTTGTCGGCGACCGCGGCGTCCTGCCGCCAGAAGGACTGCCAGTCCGTCACGGGCTCCGTCGCGACGCGGTACATCAGCAGGCCCCGCCGCCACGCTTCCTCGGACTTCGGCGCCCAGGGGTACCGCTGCGCGTCGCGGGCCTGCGCGACGCGGTTCGCGAGGAACTCCGGTGTGATTCCCTCGAGGTCGATCGTCGAGGCCCCCCCCGCCGTCACCGTGTGCCGCCGCGCGGCCCGCCAGAGCATCCAGAAGTACGCCTCGCGGTCGGCTCCCTCGAGCCCGACGGCGCGGAAGGCCTCGGCGCGGTCCCCCAGCGGCTCGAGCGCCCGCTCCTCGAGCGACACCGCCGCTCCCCCGCCGCAGCCGGCCAGCGCGAAGAGCCCCGCAGCCAGCCAGAGCTTCCTCATCGCCCCGCCGCGATCGCCAGGACCACGAGGTCCACCACGAACAGGATCACGATGATCGACTCGAGGATGAGCATCTTCTGATTGGACGACTCAGTCGCCACGAGGTTGTAAAGCTCGTCCACGGTCTTCAGCCGCTCCTCGACCGTGTGCCGCCACTCGGGAAGGTGGAACCGCCGGGCGCACCCGAGGTACTGCCGCGCCAGGTGCCAGTCGCCGATGTACTTCGTCGCGTTCTCGACCTCGTCCGCGACTTCGGACACGCTCACGCGCATTTCCCTCAGGCTGCGCAGCAGGTCCCCGGCGCGGAACGAGAACAGGCTGCGCCCGCGAAGCTGCTCCAGGTCGTCGTACGCCCGGCCCACGACCCGGTCCAGCTCCTGGTCGTAGTGCCGGTATTCCACGAGCTGCAGGTTGGCCAGCTCGAACACGCGCAGCACGTCCGCCGCAGGCCCGCGATCCACGATCACCGCCGCGTCCCAGTCGATCACCACCAGGTCGTCGCGGTAGTACGAGTAGCGCTCCGCCAGCGTCTCCTCCACCTCCATCGCGGAAAGCCGCGCCGGGTCCGCCTCCCCCGTCAGCAGCCCCGCCAGCTCGCGCCCGTTCTCCGTCAGCCACGCCGCCGCGTCGGTCATGCCGACGTCCTCGGGGCTGAAGCGGAAGACCGTGTACGCCTCCGGCTCCTCCGGACTGACGCGCGGGCGTTTCAGGCCCGGCTTCAGTTTCTCCATCAGTCCGTCCAGCGCCTGCCGGGCGATGCGATCGAGCGACGTCCCGTCCTCCAGGAGGGGGGCGTGGTGCCTTGCGAACTCGAGGAGGCGGCTGCCGGAAGCGCGGTAGCGGAGCGTCAGCGCGATGACGCCGAACTGGTAGAGGTTGGCCCCCAGGGTCACGGTCAGAGCACCCGCGGTGACGGCCGGCAGGGGAACGTGGATCGACCGCTGCGGCGGCAGGTCGCGCGGAGCGGCTTTTTCCGGGCGGACTTCCGCGCCGCCCGCCGGCGCCAGCACCTTCCGCGCCTCCTCGAGCGAGAGCTCGAAGGCGACGTCCCACGCGTAGAGGTGGAGGATCTCCGGGGTCACTCCCGCCTCATCGCCTCTCCGCGGGCTGCTGCGACCGCACGCGCTCGAGGGCCAGCCCGATCCGCATCCGGGCCTGCGGGCGGTCGGTCGTCGCCTCCGCCTTCGAGAGCGCCTTCAGGGCGCGCCCCCGGACCTCCGCGCCCTTCGCCGCGCCGAAATCGCGCTCCACCGTCGGCGGGTACTGCTCGAGGGCCTGGCAGAGCAGGTCCACCTCCTCCTCGTTCGCCTTGCGGGCAACCAGCTCGCGGGCGATCGCGTCCTGTCCTTTCTGGTCGTAGTACATCTGGAACCCGCAGCAGACGTGCCAGAGGGCGTTGCGGGCGTGGGTGCGGGCGAAGAGGTCGTCGAGGACGGCGAAGGTGCCCCAGTGGTCGGTGGCGTCGCAGCCCGCGATTCCGTGCCATGCGTTGAGCGACTTCTGCGGGTCGGGGTCCTCCAGCTGGGCCGCGAGCTGGCGCGCGCGCTGGGCGCTCGCGCGGCGCGCGGAGGTCTCCGCTTCCGACATCGCCCGGAACGCTTCACGGGACTCCCCCGAGCGCACCGTGAACAGCATGAACGCGATGCCGCCGAAGACGACGAGCAGGATGGCGGCGACCAGGGCGACGCCGCAGCCGGCGGCGCCCGCGGTGGTTCCGGTGGAGAAGGATGCGGGGGCCGCAGGGACGGGAAAGGCGCGGCCGCAGCCGGAGCAGGAGGGAGCGATGCCGGGGGAGAGGCCGACGGTAGAGACCATGCTGCCGCAGGAAGGGCACGGGAAGTTCAGGGGCGCCATGGGGACATTATCGCGGAGAGACCGCGGGGAGGGGCAAAGGAAAGGCTGCTACAATCCGCCGCCCATGCGAACCGCGCTCCTGAGCCTCGCGCTGGCCGCCACGCTTGCCCTGGTGCCGGGGTGTTCGGGCGGCGGCACGGCGAACGCCGACGGCCGGCCGGCGCGGCGCCTCGTGCTGCTCTCGCTGGACGGGCTCCCTTGGGACCTGGCGCGAGAGAAGATGGCGCAGGGGAAGATGCCCCGGCTGGCGGCGCTGGTGGAGCGCGGCGCCTGGGCGGAGGACGGCAGCCTCTCCTGCTTCCCCGCCAGGACGGCTGCCGCCCACGCTTCGCTCTGGACCGGCTGCTGGGCCGACCGGCACCTGGTGCTCGGGAACGAGACGCCGGTGCGCCCGCGCGCGGCCCACACGATCCTGGAGACGCGGCCGGGCTTCGACGCGGCAGCCCTCGCGGCGGAGCCGATCTGGAGGATCGCGGCGCGCGCCGGCCGCTCCGTCACGGTCGTCCAGGCGACGCATGCGGAACCGGACAACGGCGACGAGGGCGGGCTGCCCGGCCTGCGCATCTTCAACGGCTATCGCCGCCCCGTCCCCTCCGCCGTCGTCACCGGGCCCGCGTTCTCCGCTGACGGCCAGTCGTTCCTCGTCGAGCGCGACGGAGAAGGGCTGGCCGTGTCCTGCCCGCCGGTCCGGGTGCACGTGGCGCCCGGGACCTGGGCCGCGGTCGACCACCCGCGCGTCCGCGGCGTCTTCTACGTCTCCATCGCCCGGCTGGACGCTTCGGGCTGGGAGCTCGTCCGCTCCTCGTACTCCGCGGTCGTCGGTCCCACTCCGGAAGCGGCGGCGCGGTTTCGCGCGGAGGTCGGAGGCTACGCGTACAACGCGCAGAAGCTCGATCCGCCGCTGGCGGACGGGAGCCCGTGGCGACGCGAGGCGTACCTGGCGGCGACGCGGCTGAACGCGGACCAGGTCCGCCGTGCGACGCTGTGGGCGCTCGCCGAGTTCCCGGCTGACCTCACGATCGCGTACCTGCCGCAGCCGGACGAGGCCCTGCACGAGCTTCTCGGCCGCGCCGAGCTCCGGGGGGACCGCGAGGCCGCCGCGCTGATCGACGACGTCCTCTCCGTCTGCGACGCGCTCGTCGGGAGCCTCGAGGATGCGCTAGGCCCGGGAGGTTGCCTCGCCGTCGTCAGCGACCACGGCATGGCCCCCGCCGACCGCGTCTTCTACCCGAATCTCGCGCTGGAACGCGCGGGGCTCCTCGCGCGCTCCCAGGCCGGCGGCGTCGACCTCGCCGCCACCCAGGCCGTCTTCGCACGGTCCGGCGACTTCCTCCTGGTCAACACGCTCGACCGCCGCGGCGGAATCGTGCCGCTCAGCGAGAAGGAAGCGTGGCTTTCCCTGGCCGAGCGGGAAATCGTGCGCGCCGCCGAAGCCTCCGTCGGCCCCGGCGCCCTCCTGCCCCCGCTGCGGCCGGGCGCGTCCGGCGCGATTCCCTTGAGCGCAGAGGGCGATTCCTGGCTCTCCCCCGGCACCGACGGCGCCCGTCTCTTCACGATTCTCTCCCCTGACCTCCCCGGGCGCAACCAGCCCCTCTCCCGGGAACTCTCGCCGCCCGTCGGCTATCATTCCGGCGATCCCCGGAACCCCCGGCTCCGGGGCATCGTCCTTTTCGCTGGCCCCGGCTTCCGCCACGCCGCCGCCGCGGGCGTCCGCCACGTCGACGTCGCCCCGACGGTGCTGCGCTGGCTTGGCATCGAGGTCCACGGGAACATGGCCGGCCGGGCGATCGCCGAATTCCTGGAGAACCCATGAAGCTCAAGGGCAAGGTCGCCCTCGTCACCGGCGCAGGCTCCGGCATCGGCCGGGCCATCGCTTCCCTCTTCTCCGCCGAGGGCGCGGAGCTGTTCCTCACGGGCCGCCGGCGCGAGGCGCTCGAGGCGACGGCCCGCGCGCTTCCCGGCCGCGCCGTCGTGGCGACCGGGGACGTCCGCCGCCCCGAGGACGCGGACCGCTGGGCCGCGGAGTGCGAGAAGGCGTTCGGCGGACTCGACATCCTCGTGAACAACGCCGGGATCATCGGGAGCGGCGGCATCCTCGACTTCAACCGCGCGACATGGCGCGAACTCATGGAGACGAACGTCGACGGCGTCGTCGAGGTGACGCGCGCCTGCGCGCCGCTCCTGGTGAAGCGCGGCGGGGGGTCGATCGTCAACCTGGGAAGCGTGACGGGGATCCGGCCGTACGCGGGGCTGCTCGGGTACTGTGCGTCGAAGGCGGCGGTGAACATGATCACGCAGTCGCTGGCGATGGAGCTGGCGCCGAAGAACGTCACTGTGAACGCGATCCTGCCGGGCGTGGTGGTGACGGACCTTCACAGGACCGGCGGGATGGACGAGGCGGCGTACGCTGCGTTTCTCGACAGGTCGAAGACGACGCACCCGATGGGGCGCGTCGGAACGGCGGCGGAGGTGGCGGAGGCGGCGCTGTATTTCGCGTCGCCGGGAGCGCGCTGGACGACGGGCGTGCTGCTGTCGGTGGACGGCGGTCGAGCGCTGACGGCGGCGCGGTAGAGGGCGGGGGGCGGCTTACCACGGGAGGCGGGAACGATGGCAGGACTTCTGAGAAGGGCGATGGTGGCTTGCGTCGCGGCGGGTGCGGGACTTGCCTCCGCGGGGTGCAACGGCGGCGGCTCCGATCACATCGACGAAAAGTGGGTGGTCCGGGAGCCGATGCCGAAGAACATGGGCCGGCTCGTGCTCGACGCCCGGCGGGACGGGGACAAGTTCGCGTACGGCTACGGCTACGTCCTGATCCCGATGGATGTCTCCCCATCCGATCCGGAGTACAAGGTCCTGATGGAGCCAAACGTCGGCACCTGGGACCGGCGAAGCGGCGAGCCCGCCCCGCGCGGCATCCCGCCGGTGTTCTACCTGCGGCCCGGCCGCTACGGCGTGGACATTTTCGGCGCCGGGGCCTGTTTCCGCGGGCGCGACATCGTGGTGAAGCAGGGCGAGGAGACGGTCTACCGCGCGCCGATGGACCCCGGCGGCTCGATCGAGGGCGTCGTTCTCGGCCCGGCCACCGGCACGCCCGTTCCCGGCGTCATCGTCTGGCGCCCGCTCGACCGCGGATACGGGCAGGACGCAAAGGACTGGGATCCGAAGACCTCCTACGAAGCCTCGCGCATCTGCCGGACCACCGAGGAGGGCTACTACTACATCCCGGACCTGCCGCCCGGCGAGAACGTCATCGTCTACTACGCCCCGAACGTCGGCTGGATGGAGAAGAAGGTCAACGTCGTCGACGGCCGCAAGCTCCAGCTCAATCCCGTCCGGCTCAACCCGCAGTAGCGGGGGCCGGACGTCCTACCTCGCCGCCACCAGCACGCCCGTGTAGTTGTGCAGCCAGTTCCTCTTCCCCACGGGCGCAAACTCGGCGTTGCCGTAGAAGCCGACGAGGGGAAACGTGCCGAGCCCGGTGCGGATCTCGATGATGTCGTGGTCCGTTTCGTCGTAGAGCGTCTTCCCGCGCCCGCGGCAGTTGAAGTACAGGCCGAACGCCGGCGTCCCCTCGAGCTCGTCGCGCACCTCCGCGACCATCTCCTTCATGTCCTTGATGGCGCTCGCGCGCTCCATGAGCTGGAACACGAGCGTCTGCCCCGTGCGCACCGGGGTCCCGACGGCCAGCACTTCGCCCTCCTCCGACTTCATGGCGATCAGGTTGCGCACGATGAAGTCGCCGCGGTCGAGGGGCGACTTGGAGGAGTCCATCGCGATGCCCGCCATCACGGGCCCGCCGGGTCCGCCGTTGCGGGCGTGGTCCTGCAGGATGTCCCGAAGCATCTCGAGCGGCGGCTTTCCCGCGAGGCCCAGCACGAGGTGCCCGTGGGCGCGGGTGATCACCATCGGCCGGCCGATCGGTCGGCAGCCGTGGGCGACGCCGTAGACCAGCTGCTCCGCCTCCAGCGCCGCCCCCGCGACGCCGCCCTTCTCGACCCGGTCGCCGGCGAACTGGAAGTGTCCGGATTTCTCGGTGCCGCCGGAGAGGGCGCCGCCGACAAGGGGGGAGAATTCGCCGGCGGCGTCGAACCCCTGGAGGAGGGCGGCGAGGTCCACGCTGGCGGGATCGGGGCAGATGACGCCGAGGGGGGAGCCGTCGAGCGCCGCCCTGAGGCGGTCGGGTCCCGGCTCATGGAAGGCGCGGACGGCGGGCTCCGCGAAGGCCATCAGGGCGATCGCGCGGCCGGACTCGACCTC
>JADLHC010000339.1 GCA_020849035.1 Planctomycetia bacterium | reverse complement strand
GGTCGCACGCTCCCGCGCCGTCGATATCGACACCGTCGCCCCCGGCGGCGAGCGCCCCGTCAGCTTCGAGATCGCCCGCTGCCCCTTCTTCTCAAGCTACGTCGTCGAATCCACCGCGTTCATCAACGGCAAGGAGGTCCGCACCCGCTTCATCGGCCGCGACCTCTTCAACCCCCCCATCCCCGAGCGCAAGGACGCCATCCCGGGGACCGCGTTCCTCGAGGTCTACGGCATCCGCTACGAGCGCCAGGACAAGGACGTCACCGTGACGCTCAAGGTCAAGAACGCCGGCGAACTCGCCGCCGACATGGCCCGCATCCGCTTCAAGTTCTACGACGCCGACCACGTGCTCGTCCGCGAGGCGGCGCAGGCGTTCACGGAGAAGTTCGAGTTCGGGAAGGAGGTGCCGCTGTCGGTGAAGATCCGCGCGGTGCCGGAGTTCGAGAACGTGCGGGCGGACATCGAGGAGTCCTCGACGCAGGATAGGAACCTGGCGGAGGGGGAGTTCAGCGGCGAGGCGGAGGTGGAGGCGGCGGGGTTCCGGTTCGAGGACCGGCAGGACGGCTCGATCCGGGTGACGGGGCGCGTCAGGAACGGCAAGGCCGTGGGCGTGCGCAATGTGGTGGTCAAGATCATGCTGTTCAACCGGGGGACGCAGGTCCGCGAGCTGATGGCGACCCCCGAGAGGCCGCTGCGGCCCCAGGAGACGGCCGGGTTCGCGAGCACGATGAAAGGACCGCCGGAGTTCGACGACTACAAGTACACGGCGTCGTACGAGGAGGACGAGACGCTGGTGGCGGGCGGGGATCCGCCGCCCGATCCGGTGAAGCCGCCGGACCCGGAGCCGGTGGACCCTGAGCCCGGGCCGGTGGATCCGCCGGTCGTGCCCGAGCCGAAGGTGCCGGACCCGAAGAAGCCGGAGGAGCCGAAGATCCGCTCGGTGGCGCAGGCGATCGGGGTGCGCGGTTCGCGGTGGATTGAAGGGGAGTGGGTGGGAGAGGGGAGGCAGGCGAAGTACCGCGGGGCGTTCCTGGTGCTGTCGTTCCAGTTCACGGACAAGACGGGCAAGACGGCGAAGGTGGCGCAGGGCGGGATGCTGGAGATGACGTTCAAGGCGCCGGCGAAGAAAGACGTCGTGGCACGACTGAAAGTCGAGAAGTTCGCGTGGAGCACGGACGCGCGGAAGTTCACCGTGGCGAACGCGAAGCCGGGAATGATGGGGTACGACCCGGACGCAGAGGCGCTGAACGTCGTCGCCCTCGAGTTCAAGGACAACGACGAGTGGAACTACACGCTCGACATGAAGTTCACTTCGGATGAAGGCGACGTCTGGGAGTGGAAGTCGCTTTCGGAACCGTACCGGACCGAGTCCGGCAAGCCCACGGGAAGGAAAAAGTGAAATCTCGCCCTGACTTCTCGCTTCGCCAGATCGAGGTCTTCTGCCAGGTCGCCGAGCAGCGGTCGTTCTCGAAGGCTGCCAACGCGGTGTTCCTGTCGCAGCCGACGGTGAGCGAGCACATGGCGGCGCTTGAGCGGACGGTGGGGAACCGCCTGTTCGACCGCGTCCGCGGCGCCGTGTCGCTGACGCGCGCCGGGCAGGTCTTCTACGAGCACGCGAAACGGATGCTGGCGATGCAGCGCGAGGCGGTGCGGGCGCTGGACGACCTGAAGGGCGCGGTGCGCGGGCAGCTGGACCTGGGAGGCAGCACCATCCCGGGCACCTACGTCCTTCCCGGCCTGATCCGGAGCTTCCGCGACTCTCATCCCGACGTGAAGGTCACGATCCGCTGCGGCGACAGTTCCGAGATCATCGAGATGGTCGTCGCGGGAAAGGTCGAGCTGGGAATCGTGGGGTCGCGGGTGAAGCGGCGCGGCGTGCGCTCGGAGGAGATTGCGAAGGACGAGCTTGTCGTGATCTGCCCTCCGGGGCATCCGTGGGCGAAGCGCCGGCAGGTGGAGCCCGCCGAGCTGGCGAAGGAGCCGTTCGTGACGCGCGAGCAGGGGAGCGGGACGCGCGAGACGATGGAGCGCGAGCTGGCGGAGGCCGGCGTCGGGCCGCTGCAGATTTCGGTGGAGGTCGGCTCGACGGAGGAGGTGAAGGAAAGCGTGAAAGCGGGGCTCGGGGTCTCGATCGTCTCGCGGCGCGCGATCGGCACGGAGCTGGGCGCGGGCGCGCTCGCTGCGGCGCGTCTGAAGGGGCTGGACCTTTCGCGTTCGCTGAATCTCGTGGTGTCGGACGAGAGGACGCTGTCTGGGATCTGCAAGGCGTTCCTGGAGCACGTGACGTCGCAGAAGGGGGCGCTGTGATCGCGGAGCCCGAGGCGAGGCCGGCGAGGCGCGCGATCCGCGGGCGGGGTCCCGCGGCGTGCGGCGCGGGCTGGCGTTCGCTGGGGGCGAGCTGGTCGCTGTCCGCATTCCTGCACGGCATCCTGCTGGGGGGAGCCGCGATCCTGACCTCCGTCGCCGTCTCCCGCGGCGCCGCGAAGCAGGAGACGCTTCCTGTCCGCCTCGACCTGGGCGGCGCCCGGTCGGCGGGCGAGCCGGGGCTGCCGGGAGGTCGGGAGGAGGTGGCGTCGCGGAGACCGGCCGTGCCGGAGCTGCCCGCAGGCGAGTTCGAGGCGGGGGAGCCGCCGCTGGTCCCGCCGGATGCGGCGCTGGACGCCGGCGCGCCGCCGGCGCCGGGCCGGACGGCGCACGAAGACCTGATGTTCGGGCACGTTCCCGAGCACGCCGGGCGCGGCCCCGCGCGCGGAGGCCGCGGCATCCCGGGCGGCTCGGACGCCGGTGCGCCCTCCGGAGGCGAGGCGGTCGCGTCGGGACCCGCGGATCGCACCGAGGCCGGCGCGGGTCCCGGGTCCGACGCCTCCGGCGACGGCGAACAGGGGCGCGGCGCCGACGGCGGGGACGCGTGGGCGCGACGCAGCGGCGGCCGGCTTCCCGTCTACCCGGCGGCGGCCCGCCGTCGAGGCCTCGAAGGCACGACGATCCTGGACCTCGATGTCGCGGCGGACGGTCGCGTGACGGGCGTCCGCGTCTCCGGGACCAGCGGACACCGCCTCCTCGACACCGCGGCCGAGGACGCCGCCTGGACCTGGACCTTCCTTCCCCTCGTCCGCGACGCCCGCGCCGAATCCTCCCGCGTGACCATCCCCGTCACCTTCCGCCTCACCGACTAGGCGGGCCCTCCGCCGGCGGCCACACCGTCCGCCGCGCGTCCCGCCCCCACGCCGCCAGCTCCGTCGTCATCCGCACCGCCATCCCGCTGTACTCCTCCCGCACGACCCCGCCGCGCGCCGCTTTCCCTTCCCACGCGAACTCCTCCCCGGGCGCGGCCATGCTCACGCCCCTCGGGAACGGCACCTCCGGCGACAGCCAGACCGTCGACCGCGTCGACCAATCCCGCCCGTCGGCGCTCTCCTGCACCAGCGCCTTCACGCACTCCAGCACGGCGCCCCCGGCGTCCAGCACGCTCCCCTCCGTCCGCGCCCTCCTCCGGTACCCCGAGGGCGGCACCGGCGGCGTCACCACCCTTCTCACCAGCACGGGTCTGACCGGCCGTCCCTCCCGCGCCCACCAGGCCCGGGTGATCCTCCCCGAGTCCCGCCGCACCTCGTACAGCACCGTCGTCCCGGGGAAAAACCGCGCCACCAGGTGATCCCGCCCCTCCACCCACGCCGTCGCACCCTCCACCCCGACGCACGCCAGCCGCGTCCGTACCCTCAGGCTCACGTCCAGCCGCGACGCCGTCGCCACCTCGTGCTCCACCCAGTCGCCCTCCCCGATCACGGCCCAGTCGTAACGCTCCAGCTCCGCATCGAAGACGTCCGGCTCCAGCACCCGCCCGCCCGCCAGCTCCTCCTCCTCCGGACCCAGCAGGATCCACGCGGCCAGGAGGGCGGGAAACGCCAGCGCGGCGCCAAGCGCGAGCGCGGCGGTGGTGCGCGAAAGCCGGGAGTCATTGAAAGGCATCGGTGTCGGCCCACGTTATAGTAGCCGAACCGCCATGCGCCTCCCCCTCGCCGCCGCTCTCCTCCTCGCCGCGTCACTTCCCGCCCCCGCCGACATCGGCCCCCGCCCCCGCAGCGAGGCCCCAGGGCTGGAGGCCACGGGGGACATGAAGGGCATCGAGGTCGAGATGGCCGCCGAGGAGGTCTCGCTTCGGCTCGGCCGCGCCGCGCACGACGCGTGGGTCGACCGGCTCGTGGTGGAGGCGACGTTCGAGATGAGGAACACGGGAGGGGAAGCGGCGTTCGAGGAGGGGTTTCCGGTCGGGCCGGTGAAGAACATGAAGGGGTTCGAGATCGAGGTGGGAGGGGCGAAGCTGGCGCCCCGGCTGGTGGACCGGTACCAGGGGAAGGCCGTTGAGGTGACCGAGGAGCAGGCGTCGCGCGAGGACGAGAGCGGGCGGCACGACTACTGGTACGTCTGGGACGCGAACTATCCGGCCGGTGCGACCGTGGTCCACCGGGTCCGGTACGAACTGGAGCTGTTCGCGTTCAGCGAGTACCGGCGCGTTTCGTACACGCTTTCGACGGGGGCGCGCTGGAAGAACACGATCGGGAAGGCGCGCGTGACGTTCCGATGCGAGGCTCCGCTGACGCTGGAGCACGTGCGTTCGGCGCGACCGCTCCGCCGCGGCGAACGCACCGGGGAGGCGATCACGTGGACGTTCGAGAACCTCGAGCCGGGCGCCGAGGACGACGTGGAGATCCTCTACCACATGAAGGACACGTGGGCGGCCGACCTGGAGCGGCTGAGGGAGGAAGGGAAGCGTCACTGGTCGGCGAAGAAGGAGGTCGCCTGGACGCTGGGCAGCGCGCACGAGAGGTTCGCGCGGCCGAAACCGACGGCGGAGGAGCGGGCGGCCTACGTGGAGGCGGTGCGGGCGATGTTCGACGAGGCGAAGGTGGCGGACGGGGCGTGGGACTTCCCGGCCGAGGAGCGACAGCGCGTGCGGATCGGGGAGGACGTGCCGCCCGAGGTCCGCGCCGAGATCGAGCGCAGCATCGGCACCGAGGCGCGCGAGTACGCGCGGCCCGGGGAGGCCGCGCAGCTGTTCGAGTTCTTCGACGGGCTTCTCCAGGCCGCCCGGGAGGACAGGGCGGCCGCGCGCGCCGCGCTGGAGCGGTGGGCGGCTGCAGGCGAGGCGTTCCTCGCGGGGCGCGTGACCGCGGGCGGGCGGGTGCTCACGCTGTCCGGCGACGCCGCGCGCGACGAGCTCCGTGCCAAGGTCGCGGAAGCCCGCAGCCTGCTCGAGTAGGCCGCGCTACTTCGACTCCGGCCGCTTCAGCGTGGCCGTCGCGTCCTTCCCGTGCCGGAGGAGCGTGATCACGTCCAGCGTCCCCGCGCTGCCGACCTGGCGGCGCACGACGCCGCCCTTGACCGTGGGTTTCCCGTTCCAGGTGGTCTCCGCGTCCAGCCCGTTGACCTTCACCTTCTCCTCCACTTTCGCCGCGAAGGCGACCTTGTCGCTCACCCACGTCGTGATCCGTGCCCGCTCGTCGCAGCAGGAGCTGGAGAGGTGCGTTTCGACCTCGATTTTCTCGCAGTCGTAGGTCGTCGTGCCGGCCTTCGTCTTCTCCCGGGTCACCGTGCCGGACGCGGTCACCGTGGGCCTGGGAGTGCCCGGCGCCACGGCGGGACCCTGTGCGGGGGGGCCGACCGTCACGGTCGTCCCCTCGCCTCCCGGCTTGCCCCAGAACGCCTGCGCCACCTTCCCGTCCGACTTGCGCGCCCCGAGCAGGAGCACCATCCCCTCCCAGGTCTTCCCGGCGTTCTTCATGGTCACCTCGACCCATACCGTCTCCGACTCGACGGCAACGCAGGCGAGGCGGCGGGAAGGGCGCCTGCTGCCCTGGGCGGGCGGCGCGGAAGGGCCGGCCAGCTCGTGTTCGGCCCACTCGCCGGCCGCGAGAGCCGCGACGTCCCACTCGGCCAGGTCGTTCTCGCGGACCGGGGGCGCCGGGGGAGGATCGGCCGCGGCGGCGAGTGCCGCCAGGAGGGCGAAGGCCGGCGCGAGGACGGTTCTCATGCCGGGCATCCTACCCGACCAGCGCCGACAAAAAAACCCGCCCCCGGTCCGGGGGCGGGTCCTGTCTGTTTCCGGCTGTCAGCTACTTCTTCAGGCTCATCTTCGCATCCGAGCCCGACGCCTTGATCTCCATCGTCGACTTCATCGTGTAGCCCTGTCCCGCCATCTCGGTCACGGACTTCACGAGGCCGCCCTTGCCCTCCGCCTTGCCTTCCCACTTGATCTTGCCGTCGTACGGATCCTTCGCGTCGGCCGCCTGCTGCTTGTACTTGAAGGCGACCTTCTCGCTGCTCCAGGACGTCGTCTTCGACTTCGAATCCTGGCCGTTCACCTTCTGCGTGATCTCCATCTCGATCTTCTCGCAGTCATAGTCCGCGCCGCCGGCCTTGACCGACTCCTTCGAGACCTTGGCCGTGCCCGAACCCTCGAACTTCGCGGCGGGCGTCGCAGAGCCGCCCGTGGCCTTCTCGACCTTCAGCTCCTTGCCGGCCTCGCCGACCTTGCCCCACCAGGCCTTCGTCACGTTGCCGCTCTTCTTGTCCACGGCGCACATGATCACCATGCCCTTCCAGGCGGGATTGTAGGAGAGCATCTGGTCCGACTCGATGTAGACCGTGTCGCCCTCGACGCCGACGCAGGCGATCTTGTACCCGGACTTCTGCGGGTTCGGCGGCACGCCCTGCATCACCATCTCGCTCGACATCTCGTACTCGACCCACTCGCCGCCCTTCAGGCCGGACAGGTCGTACGCCGCGAACATCCCCTCCGAGATCGTCGGGTCGGGCATCTGGGCCTGGGCGTTCACGGCGCACAGCGCGAGCACCAGCGAACTGCAAAGCACCGTCATCTTGCGCATGGACTTCACTCCTCTAAATGTTCCCCCTGAGGCGAAGAAGCCCGCGAAGGTCATCCCCGCGGACTTCCCCAGAGTTGGTTCCTACTTCGCGGCCGGCAGCTTGACCGTCATCTTCGCGTCCGTCCCCAGACCCACGATCTGCGTCGTCGCTCCGCCACCCTCCGACTTCACCAACGCGGCGCCCTTCAGCGTGTACTTCCCCTCGACCTTGATGTCCGAGTTGTTCTTGTAGGGATCGGAGTTCTTCTCCTCGTACCAGCTCCGGAAAGGCACCTTGTCCGACATCCAGGTCGTGCCCTGGTACCGGGTGTCCTTGCCCTGGTAGGTCGTGGTGATGTCGGACTCGGACTTCTCGCACTCGATCGACTGCCCGGCGACGGTCAGGGTCTCCTTCGAGATCTTGACCGTTCCCTTGGACTTCGGCATCTCGCCGGCCGCGCCGCCGCCGCCAGTGGGCATCGCCTGGACCTTGATCTCCTTGGCCTCGGCGCCCGACTTGCCGAAGTAGGCCTTCTTGGTCTTCCGGTCCTTGGGGTCCACGCCCAGGAGGGTCACCCAGCCGGACTGGCTGCTGTTGGACTGTTCGATCCAGACGAGGCCGTCCTTGATGGCGACGCAGGCCAGCTTGGTCTTCATGGAGTAGCCGGACCCCTTGGTCTCGGTCTCGACCCACTCGCCCTCCTTCAGCGCCGCGATGTCCCAGCCCGTGGTCGTGGCGTCGTAGACCATCGGGTCGGGCTGGCTTCCGCCGCCGCCTCCCCCGCCGCCGCCGTCCGTCGCGCCGCCGATGAGTCCACAGCCAGCCAGGGTCATCGAACACAGGCCCAGCGCGAGCTTTCGCATCATCTTTCTCCGTTAATGTTTGTGGCGCGACTCAGGATTTGCGGACCGGGAAGGCTATCGGGGGGGGTGGGGGGCGTCAAGCGGAAATGGAGCCTCGCGGCGCCTCATGAAAACCTTAAACAGGACGGCTCAAACCCTCTAGAGCCTCCGCGAACCCCCTCGCGAATACACCGTCCAACGTTCGGCGACGACGTCGCATTCCCGCCGCATGGCGCCATGGGTCGTTCGTCGCAAGACTATGCGGGGCACTAACTAGCGGAAGCGCCCTCCGATCAGAGGACGACATTGACCATCCGCTTCGGCACCACGATCACCGTCCGGGGCGCCTTGCCCGCCAGCGCCTCGACAACCTTCGGATCGGCCAGCGCCGCCGCCCTCGCCTGCTCCTCCGTGGCCCCGGCCGCCAGCACCAGCCGGCTTCGGATCTTCCCGTTGATCTGGATCGGGACCTCGATCTCCGCCTCCACGCAGGCGGCGGGGTCGAACGTCGGCCAGGGCTGGTCGAAGATCGAGGGATTCTTGCCCAGGAGCTCCCACAGCTCCTCCGCCAGGTGGGGAACGAACGGGGCCAGCAGCAGCGTCACGCTCTCGCAGGCCTCCCGCAGCACCGCCGCAGCATTGGGCCCCCCGGAGTCGTACTTCGCCCGCTTGATCTCGTTGACCAGCTCCATCGTGGCGGCCACGGCCGTGTTGAACTTGAAGCCGCCCTCGATTTCCTCGGTCACCTTGCGGATCGTCTGGTGCACCTTGCGCCGGACGGCCTTGACGTCCTCCGCAAGACCTTCCGTAGTCTGTGGTTGCGATGGCGCGCCCTGGATCTGGGGAAGCGCTTCCTGGACCGTGTCCCACACCCGGTACAGGAACCGGTGCGACCCGATGATGTCCTTCGTCGCCCAGATCGCGTCCCGCTCCGGCGGACCGATGAACAGCGTGTACAGCCGCACCGTGTCCGCCCCGAACTCCTCGATCAGCGGCTCCGGCGCCGCCCCGTTCTTCTTCGTCTTCGACATCTTCGCCATCTCGGTCCGCACCGCCTGCCCGCACGAGTGCTTCCCGTCCTTCACGTCTTTCTCCGACACCCACCCGTGCTCCGGGCACTGGTGCGCGTCGGCGCAGATCAGCCCCTGGGCGAACAGGCGGGAGAAGGGCTCCTCGAAGTTCAGCAACTCGATGTCGTACAGGAACTTGGTGAAGAACCGGGAGTAGATCAGGTGCTTGGTGGCGTGCTCGGCGCCGCCGATGTACTGGTCCACCGGCAGCCAGTGGTTGACGTCCTCGGGGACGAAGACCCGGTCGGCCCGGGGCGAGATATAGCGCAGGAAGTACCACGCCGAGTCGACGAAGGTGTCCATCGTGTCCGTCTCGCGGCGCGCGGGGTCCTCACAGACCGGGCAGGTCGTCTTGACGAAGCTCTCGACGGCGGCCAGCGGGGACTGTCCCTTGGGCTTGAAGTCGGCCGCGTCCGGCAGGATCACCGGCAGGTCGCTCTCGGGGACCGGCACCGCGCCGCAGTTGGCGCAGTAGACGATCGGGATCGGGGCGCCCCAGTAGCGCTGGCGCGAGATCAGCCAGTCGCGCAGGCGGTACGTGATCGTCGGCCCGCCCAGCTCGCGGTCCTCCAGGGCCTCCGTGATCTTGGCGCGGCCGAAGTTGTTCGGCAGGTTGTCGAACTCGCCCGAGTTGACCTGGACGCCGTCATCCTCGAACGCTTTCTCCATGGTCGCGCCGTCCAGCGTCGCGCCCTTGGGAGCGATCACCACCTTGATCGGGAACCCGTACTTCTTCGCGAACAGGAAGTCCCGCTGGTCGTGCGCCGGCACGCCCATCACCGCGCCCGTCCCGAAGTCCATCAGGGCGTAGTCCGCCGCCCACAGCGCGACCGGCTTGCCGGTCAGCGGATGGATGACGTTCACGCCCAGCGAGATCCCCTCCTTGTCCCCCGCGGCCGTCCGCTGCATCGCCTTCTGCGCGCGGCACTTCGCCACGAAGTCGTTGAGCTTCTTCCGCTCCGGCTCCGCCATCTTCGCGGCGCACTTCGCGACCAGCGGGTGCTCCGGCGCGACCACCACGAACGTCACCCCGAACAGCGTGTCGGCGCGCGTCGTGAAGACTCTGATCTTCTCGTCCCCGGACTCCAGCCGGAACACGATCTCTGCGCCCTCGGTCCGGCCGATCCACGCTTCCTGCATCGCCGTGACGCGCTCCGGCCAGTCCTCCAGCGTGTCCAGGTCGTCCAGCAGCCGGTCGGCGTACTTCGTGATGCGGAAGTACCACTGCTCCAGGTTCTTCTGCGTGACCTGCGTCCCGCAGCGCTCGCACCCGCCGTCCTCCTCGACCTGCTCGTTGGCCAGCACGGTCTGGCAGGCGGGGCACCAGTTCACCGGCGCCATCTTGCGGTACGCCAGCTTGTTCTCCAGCAGCTTCAGGAACAGCCACTGCGTCCACCTGTAGTACCCGGGGTGGCAGCTCGCGATCTCGCGGTCCCAGTCGTACCCGACGCCCCACGCGTGGATCTGCTGCTTCATCACCCGGATGTTCCGCAGCGTGTACTCGCGCGGGTGCACCGGCTGCCCTTCGCTCCGCGCCGCCTCGATTGCCGCGTTCTCCGCCGGCAGCCCGAACGCGTCCCACCCCATCGGCGTCAGGACGTCGAACCCCTTCATCATCTTGTACCGCGCCAGCGCGTCCCCGATGATGTAGTTGCGCCCGTGCCCCACGTGCAGCGTCCCGCTCGGGTACGGGAACATCACCAGCGCGTAGAACTTCGGCCGCCCGGGGCGGCCCCCCGCGCGGAACAGCCCCGCCCGGCTCCACTGCTGCTGCCAGCGGGTCTCGATCTGCCGGAATTCGTATTTGCGGCTCATCTCGGTGTGCGTTCGCGTCCTGTGGAAAAAAACGGCGTCCCGGGGGGACGCTGGAGGTGCGGAGAATAGCAACCCCGCGCGATCGCGGGCCAGCGATTTGAATGGCGCGAAGGGGAGAAAGGTTCGCGGCGGACGAGGTTAGACTCGGGAGCGCGAATCCGTGAACCCTCCCGCCGCCGACGCGCTCCACACTCGCATGCGACGACTCCTCACCGCCGCCTTCCTCGCCCTCGCCCTTCCCGCCCTCGCTGGCGACCTCCTCGACCGCCTCGCGGACGACGATCCCGCGGTGCGCGAGAAGGCGCGCCAGGAGCTGCGCGGCGTGCCGGCGGCGGAGCTGGAGGCGATGCAGCGCGCGGCGAAGGACGCGGAGGCGGCGGCGGCGCTGCGCGAGGAGGCCGAGCGGCGGCGGGTCGCGCCGGTGGCGGACCGGGCGGACGCGCTGGCGAAGCGGCTGGCGGCGCGGGCGGCGACGGACAAGGACATCCTCGCGATGGACGCCTTCGCGATCCCGGTGCTGCTGCACTGGCTCGACCGGACCGAGGAAGTCCCGAACATGTTCTACAGCGGCAGCTGCTACGTGGACTTCACGCCGATCACGCTCGACCTCGCGGCGCGGACGTGGCTGCAGGTGCTGACCGGCGAGCGCGAGGCGGCGTCGGCGGACGAATGGAAACGCCGCGCGGCGGCGTGGCGCGGGCGGCCTCTGGCGGAGCTGGCGCTGGACGGGCTGACGAAGCGCGGGTACCGGGTTCGGGCGGGGGAGCCGGAGGAGGCCGCCGGGGCGCTGGTCGAGGCGTTCGAGAAGGAGTCGGCGAAGGGCTGGCCGTCGCCGCTGAACCAGTGGCAGGTGGGCGGGATGGCGTACGCCGCGCGGTGGCTGCTCGAGGCCCGGATGGGGGAGGAGGTCCGGACGCGGGACCCGTTCGCGCCGAAGGCCGCCGAGTCGGCCCCGTACCGCGAGTGGCTGGCCGCGAACCGAGGCAGCGTGACGTGGGACGGCCGGCGCTTCGGGACGAAGGCGGCCCCCGCCGACTGGATCAAGATCCTCGCGGGCGACGACAGGGACGCGATCGCGGGAGCCCTCCGCCTCCTCGCGCCGCACGCCGGCGCTGCGGCCCCCGCCGCGCGCCGTCACCTCGAGGCGCACCCCGTCGCGGTCGCGCGGCTCATGGGCAAGGCGGGCGTCGCCGCGACCGCCGCCGAGCTGCGCGTCCTCCTCGCGGCGATGCGCTACGACGCCCTCGGCGGGGACACCCGCGGGACGCTCACCGGCGACGCGCTCGCCGACCTCGTCCGCTCCAAACCCGACACCGACGTCCTCACGATCGCCCTCTACGCCCTCTCCGAGGTCGGCTCCCCCCGCCACGCCGCCCTCGCCCTCGAGTTCGCCGTCTCCGCCGAGCACACCTCCGGCGACCCCGCCGACTGGCTCAACGGCCGCGCCGCCCAGGCCGTCGCCGCCCTCGGCGACGACGCCCAGGTGCAGAAGATCCTCCCCTGGCTCAAGGCCTCCAACCCCTTCGTCCGCACCGAGGTCGCCTGGCCCCTCCTTCGCCGCGGCCGCCCCGAGGCCTGGCCCGCCGTCGCCGACGCCCTCGCATCCGGCCGGCTCAGCCCCTCCACCGTCTCCGCGCGCCTCCACGACGTCGTCCCCGACCTCCCCCTCGGCGACGACCCCGCGGCATGGACGGCCTGGGCCCGCGACACGAAGTCCCTCCGCTGGGACGCCGCCGCGAAACGCTGGTCGAAGTAGCCTCCCGGCGGCCGATCGCCGCCCGTGTTACGATGGCGCGCAATGCGAACCCTCGCCGCCCTCCTTGCGCTCTGTTCCCTTCCCGCCTTCGCCCAGGAACTCCGTCGCGAGCGCTTCGCCGAGGGACTCGTCCGCTACGAGGGCAGGATCCAGGACGTCTTCCCGTTCGACCTCGACGGCGACGGGCGCGGCGACCTGCTCGCGACGCACACGAGCTTCGGGAAGGACGGCGATCGGCGCGCGACACGGTACATCTCGGTGAAGTGGCAGACGGCGGGGCAGGCGATGGAAGGGAAGCCGGAGCAGACCTGGGTCGTTCCGCCCGAGGCGGCGGTGCTGATCTTCGGCAACTTCACGGAGTCCCCGGGCTCCGAGATCGGGTACCTGGCGGCGGACGGGGCGTGGGTGTGGGAGCAGAGGAACCGCACGTACGACCTCGTGGCGAAGCGCCTGCTGCTGGTGGAGACGTTCTTCGACATGCCGCAGGAGGACTCGCTGCCGATCTGGATGTGGCCGCCGGACCTCGACGGGAACGGGCTGACGGACCTGCTCGTCCCGCAGAGCGACGCCTACCGCCTCTACGTGCAGACGAAGCCGGGGGTCTACGGTTGCGCGTTCACGCTCGCCATGCCGTCCGCATCCGAGTCTCCCGAGGGCGGCGCCGCGTGGCTGCGCGTCGTCAAGTCCGTGCCTCGCGTCGAGTTCCAGGACGTCGACGGCGATTTCAAGAACGACGTCTGCATGATCTGGCACGACCGGTTCGTCTACTTCCTGCAGGGGTCCGAGAAGGGCCCCGAGGGCGCCGCGCGGATCGCGTTCCCGCAGGAGCCGAGCGGGCAGTTTCAGCTCCAGTTCCTGCAGCAGCGCGAGCGGAAGGACCAGATCGCGACCGCGGTCACCTACCTCCGGGACGTGAACCGTGGCGGCGGAGTGGACTTCATCGCGAGCTTCACGCGCGGGGAACTGTCCAAGCTCGACGCGATCGCGACCGACTACTACATGTACCTTGGCAATCGCGGGCAGGCGCTGGCCAGCCTCTCTCCCAACTGGCGCATCTCGCTTCCCGGCATCTCGCTCAACCCTTCCATCGGCGATCTCGACGCCGACGGGTTCGACGACATCGCCGTCTCGAGCTTCGAGACGAGCATGCTCTCCAACGCGGGCAAGGTCGTCTTCCAGAAAGTCCCCGTCGACTACTTTGTCTACCTCTTCGACAAGGGCAGGCAGGCCTTCTCGGCGGAGTACGACTACAAGGAAACGATCTACGTCGACATCGACAAGATGAACAAGGGCGGCGGGATGCCCCAGCTGCGCTTCAACGGCGACTGGGACGGCGACGGCCGCAAGGACATTCTCCGCGTGGACAGCGACGGCTGGCTGTCGGCCGCGAAGGGGATCTCGGTGAAGGCGCTTCTCAAGCAGTCCCCGGTGGAGTTCGACAAGACCGACCTGTTCAAGTTCAACGTGAACGAGAAGAAGGAAGACGGCTCGGTGAACGCGCCGGACGGCCTGGACGTGTGGGAGATGAACGGGGACGGGAAGGCTGACCTGACGCTTCGGTGGAGCGACCGCGTGAGGGTGATGATCAGCCGGTAGGCGGTGCGTGCGGCGTGGTGTAAGATCGGAAGATCATGAGCCTTGCGGCCCAGGTGCAGTCCGGCGACCGGCGGGCGCTGTCGCGCGCGATCACGTGCGTGGAGAACGGCGACCCGGAGGCGCGCGGGCTGCTGGAGGAGCTGTATCCGCGGGTGGGGAAGGCGAGGCGGATCGGATTCACGGGGCCTCCCGGGGTGGGGAAGTCGACGCTGGTAAGCGAGCTGGCGCGGCACTGGCGGGCGGCGGGGAAGACGGTGGGGATCGTGGCGGTGGATCCCTCGAGCCCGTTCACGGGCGGGGCGCTTCTGGGCGATCGGATCCGGATGAACGCGATCGGGACGGACCCCGGGGTGTTCATCCGCTCGATGGCGACGCGCGGGGCGCTGGGGGGGCTGGCGCGGGCGACGTACGACGTGTGCGACGTGCTGGACGCGGCGGGGAAGGACGTGGTGCTGGTCGAGACCGTCGGGGTGGGGCAGAGCGAGATCGAGATCGTGCGCGTGGCGGACACGACGGTGGTGATCCTCTCGCCCGAGTCCGGGGACGGCGTGCAGGCGATGAAGTCGGGGCTGATGGAGATCGCGGACGTGATCGTGATCAACAAGGCGGATCGCCCGGGGGCCGACGCGCTGGAGACGCAGATCCGCTCGAGCTTCGAGCTGTCCACGAGCCGCCGGCCGCCGGAGCTGGTGCAGACGGCGGCGGCGACGGGGAAGGGGATCGCGGAGGCGGCGTCGGCGATCGAGGCGCACACGGAGAAGCTGGAGAAGGACGGCGCGCTGCGGGATCATCGGGCGGCGCGGCTGCGCTTCCGGATCGGCCGGCTGGTGGAGGAGGCGCTGTCGCGGCGGCTGTCGCACGATGCCGCGGCGGCGGCGTGGCTGGACGAACGCGTGGACCGCGTGCTTGCGGGCCGGATGACGCCCGGCGACGCGGCGGAGGAGATGCTGGACCGCCTGACGGCGGGACCGGGACGCGGCACCGCGCCGCGGCCGGCGAGGCTCGCGAGATAACCCGAGGGGGACACATGCAGGAGTTCAAGGTCGCGCCGTCGAAGTCCGAGACGTCCGCGAAGCCGGCGGAGGCGGCCCCGAAGGCCCCGCAGGCGAAGAAGGCGTGGACGACGGAGACCGGCGTGCCGCTGGACGTGTTCTACGGCCCGGAGTCCGCGAAGAGCCGCGATCTCGCCCGGGAGGTCGGGAAGCCCGGCGAATTCCCGTTCACCCGCGGGGTGCAGCCGAACATGTACCGCGGGCGGCTCTGGACGATGCGGCAGTTCGCGGGGTTCGGGACGGCGAGCGACACGAACAAGCGCTACAAGTTCCTCCTCTCCAAGGGGCAGACGGGCCTCTCGGTCGCGTTCGACATGCCGACGCTCATGGGCGTCGACAGCGACGGGCCGCGCGCGCTCGGCGAGGTCGGCCGCGAGGGAGTCGCCGTCTGCTGCCTCCGCGACATGGAGGTGCTGTTCGACGGCATCGATCTCTCGAAGGTCTCCACATCGATGACGATCAACGCCCCCGCCGCGATCGTCTTCGCCTTCTACGTCGCCGTCGCCGAGAAGCAGGGCGCCGACCTGAAGGAGCTGCGCGGCACGACCCAGACCGACATCCTCAAGGAGTACATCGCGCAGAAGGAGTGGATCTTCCCGGTGAAACCCGCCATGCGGATCATCACCGACATGTTCGGCTGGTGCTCGAAGCACACGCCGAAATGGAACCCGATCTCGATCAGCGGCTACCACATCCGCGAGGCCGGCTCCACCGCCGTCCAGGAACTCGCCTTCACCATCGGCGACGGCTTCGCCTACGTCGAGGCCGGCATGAAGGCCGGGCTCGACGTCGACTCCTTCGCCCCGCGCCTGTCGTTCTTCTTCAACTCCCACATGAACTTCTTCGAGGAGATCGCCAAGTACCGCGCCGCGCGCCGGATCTGGGCGAAACGCCTCAAGAACGTCTACGGCGCCAAGGACCCGAACTCCTGGAAGATGCGGTTCCACACGCAGACGGCGGGGTGCTCGCTGACGGCGCAGCAGCCGGAGAACAACATCGTCCGCACGGCGTACGAGGCGCTCGCCGCGGTCCTCGGAGGGACGCAGTCGCTGCACACGAACTCGATGGACGAGGCGCTCGCCCTTCCCACCGAGAAGGCCGTCAAGATCGCCCTCCGCACGCAGCAGATCATCGCGCACGAGACCGGCGTCGCCGACACGGTCGACCCGCTCGCGGGCTCGTACTACGTCGAGTGGCTCACCGACCAGATGGAGCGGGAGGCCGAGGCGTACTTCAGGCGCATCGAGGAGCTCGGCACCGGCGGAATCCTGTCGGGCGTCGAGGCCGGCATCGAGAAGGGCTTCTTCCAGCGCGAGATCGCCCGCTCCGCCTACGAGTTCCAGCTCAAGGTGGACCGCGGCGAAAACGTCGTCGTCGGCGTGAACCAGTTCGTGGACGCCGACGAGGAGCCGATCGAGATCCTGAAGGTCCCGATGGCCGCGGAGAAGCGGCAGGTGAAGGACGTCGTGGCGTTCAAGAAGAAGCGCGACATGGCGGCGGTGAAACGCTGCCTGAACGCGATCCGCGAGGCCGCCGCCGGCACCGACAACCTGATGCCGCGCTTCCTCGAGGCCGCGAAGAACCACGTGACGCTGGGGGAGATGTGCGAGGTGCTGAGGTCCGTTTACGGGGAATACCGTGAGCCGCCCATCTACTGGTAGCAAGGCCGCGCCGGCCGCCGTCGCGACGGCGCCGGAGAGGAAGATCCGGGTCCTGGTGGCAAAGGTCGGGCTGGACGGCCACGACCGGGGCGCGAAGGTGATCGCCTGCGTGCTGCGCGACGCGGGCATGGAGGTGATCTACACCGGCCTCCACCAGACGCCCGAGCAGGTCGTCGAGGCGGCGCTGCAGGAGGACGTCGAGGCGCTGGGCCTCTCGATCCTGAGCGGAGCGCACATGACGCTGTTCCCGCGTGTGCACAGGCTGATGAAGGAGAAGGGGCTCGGGACCGTGCTGCTCACGGGCGGCGGGATCATCCCGCCCGAGGACGAGGCGGCGCTGAAGAAGCTGGGCATCGGCAAGCTGTTCGGTCCCGGGACGACCGGGGAGGAGATCGTGGCGTACATCCGCGAGGAAGTCGCGCGTCGCCGGGCGGGCGCGGCGAAGGCGGCGAAGGGGAAGGGAAGCCGCCGATGAGCGACGCGGGCGCGGTTCCGCCCTACGGCTCGCCGGCACCCGGCGGCCCGATCCCGCCCGGCGCGCCGCCGCCGCCGTCCGCCGCCTGGCCGCCTCTTCCGCCCCAGTCCCCGCCGCGCCGGGGCGGGGTCACGGTGGGATCGTGCGCCATGGCGCTCACGCTCGTCGCGAGCCTTGGCCTCAACGTCGTCCTGTTCGTGCTGCTGCTCGGCGCCGTCGGGGGCGGCGGCCTGCACGTGGACGACACGGTCGAGCGCACGGTGGAACCCGCGAAATCGGCGGGGACGAGCGAGAAGGTCCTGCGCATCCCCGTCCACGGCGTGATCGCGTCCGGCCAGACCTCGCTGTTCGGGCCGAGCTTCGACATGGTCGAGAAGATCGTCCGCGACCTGCGGCGCGCGAAGGACGACCGGGACGTGAAGGCGATCCTCCTCGACGTGGACTCCCCCGGCGGGAGCATCACGGACTGTGACCGGATCCACCACGAGATCCTCAAGCTCCGCGCGGAGCGCCCCGACATCAAGTTCGTCTCCTACATGCGCGACGTCGCGGCGTCCGGCGGCTACTACGTTTCCGCCCCCTGCGACCGGATCGTCGCCAGCCACACGACCGTCACCGGTTCCATCGGCGTGATCATGACCTTCATGAACCTCCAGGGCCTCTACGAGAAGATCGGGCTGCGCGAGGAGGTCATCAAGAGCGGCGACCACAAGGACCTCGGCTCCATGGCGCGCCCCATGACCGACGAGGAGCGCGCCATGCTCCAGGCGATGCTCATGGAAATGTACGACCGTTTTGTCGGCGTCGTCGCGACCGGCCGGGCCATGGACGAGAAGAAGGTCCGCGAGCTCGCCGACGGGCGCATCTACTCCGCTTCGCAGGCGAAGGCCAACGGCCTGGTGGACGCCCTCGGCCACTTCGAGGACGCCCTCGCCGAAGCGCGCCGGCTCGCGGGCATCGGCGACGCGCAGGTGGTCGAGTACCAGCGCCCCCCGACGTTCGCCGACCTCCTCCGCGGCGACGTCCGCTCGCCCTCCCCGGAGGCCGCCGTCGCCGCCTCCATCGAGCGCCTCACCGCCCGCCGCGACGGCTTCTACTACCTCTGGACCGCGGGCCGGACCCGCTAGCCCGGCCCCGTCCGCGGCCCGACAGTTCCCCTTGTTTCCCGCCCCCCGGCGAGTCAGCATGGGGACGCACGCCCGATCCCACAGGCCCCGCACCGAGGAGACCGCCGCATGGCCCGCGCCGTCGTCGACCCCGAGGAACTCCGGCGCTTCGCCGCCGACCTCAAGCGCTTCAACAACGACCTCAAGGGCGAAATCTCCTCCATGCACCACCGCTTCATCAAGCTCGCCGAGACCTGGCAGGACCAGGAGCAGGCCAAGTTCGCCGAGCTCTTCGACCAGATGATCAAGATGCTCGCCAAGTTCGCGGACGCCGCCGACAAGCACGTCCCGTTCCTGCTGCGCAAGGCGGAGCGCATCAAGGAGTACCTGGACCAGCGCTGACCATGTCCCGCGGTTCCGCCCGCATCGAGTCGCCCGACGTCATCCGGCACTTCCGGGGACGCGTGGTCGCGTTCGACGACACCTGCCGTAACACGCTGATGTCGATCGACGCGGCGATCAAGCGGACGAGCGAGTGGCTGAAGGGCGAGCGGCAGGTGCAGCTGAAGCAGGAGCTGCGCCGCTGCGAAAACGCGGTCAACCTGGCGCATAACGAGTACAACCGTGCGCGTTTCACGGCGGCTGGGAAGGCCTCGCAGGCGACGATCGACGCGAAGAAGGTGCTGGACCGGGAGAAGCGGAAGAAGGACGAGACGGAGGCGAGGCTGGCGGCGACGCGGCGGTGGGCGGTGCTGTTCGACGCGGAGGTGGAGAAATCGCTGGCGGGGCTGAAGGCGTTCTCGATCATGCTGGAGGAGAAGACGCCGAAGGCGCTGGCGCGGCTGGACTCGATGGTGGAGAAGCTGGAGGAGTACCTGGGGCGCGGTCCGCAGGAGAAGGCGTGATGGAAGCGGGGGGCAACGACGCGATCATGGCGAAGGCGCTCAAGGATCTCCAGGCGCACTGGGACCAGACGCAGACGGTCTGGAACGATGCGGCGCGCTCGGACTTCCAGAGGGATCACATCGACCCGCTGGTGCCGGCGATGAAGGCGGTGACGTCGGCGGTCCAGCGCATCGAGGAGGTCCTGCGCCGCGCCAGGAAGGAATGCAGTTGAGCGAGGGCACGGGGGCACGGGGGCTGGACGCGATCCGGGCGCGGGTTGCGGAATTCGAGCGGCGCCTCGCGGAGATCGCCGGCGCGCGCGACGAGTCGGACCGCGGCGCGGGGGCGCGGAAGCGCGAGGAGGACGACGCGTTCGCGAAGGCGACGGCGAAGCTGACGGCGGAGCTGGACGCGAAGCGGAAGGAGCAGAAATCGCGGCACGAGGAGGCGCGGCGGCGCTGCGGGGAGCAGGCGGCGCGGCGGCTGGACCGCGTGGACCGCGCTCTGGAGTCGGCGACCCGCAGGGTCCACGGGGCCCTGACGGCGAGGCTCGATCGGCTGAAGACGGACCATGCGAAGGCCCGCGACAAGTCGCTGCACGCACTTCACGACGCGCAGGCGCGGCTGACGCGCCAGCTCGACGGCCTTCTCGCCGGGATCGTGGCCGTGCGGAAAGAGGCGCAGGAGTGGCAGGGCGAGGTCGAGGCGTTCGCGCGCGGCGCGCGCGTCCGGCCCGGGGACGAAACCGCGTCCACCGGGCACTTCGAGGGAGTGGCCTCCGAGGGGATCGCCGCGGCGGCCAGGCAGGGGCTGCTCGAGGACCGGCGCTTCCTGCAGTACCGCGGCCGCGGCCTCGGCATGTTCCTCGTGCGGACGTTCTCCCCCGTCACCGTTTTCCTCCTCCTGGCCGTCCTTCACGGCGGCGCATTTGCCGCCGTGCACTTCATGCGCCCGGAGCTCGAGGAGCGCGCCACTTTCGTCGTCCCCCTCGTCTTCGCAGGCGCCGTCGTGATCGCGATCTCCATCCTCGTGGCGCTCCGGGCCCGGGCGCGGGAGTTCGTCAACGCGCTTCGCGGACGCGCGGCGGAGATGACGGAGGAGCTGAAGAAGCACGAGGAGCTGGTGGGGAAGCGGATCTCGGCGGGGCGTGAGCGGGGGCTGGAGGACAAGATCGGCGCGGTGGCGGACCTGGACCAGGAGCTGGAATCGGGGCTCGAGGAGGCGAAGAAGGACGCGTTGCCGCGGGGGGAACTGCTGAAGCGGAAGCACCTGGCGCTGCTGGAGCGGACGCGGCGCCGGAACGCGGCACGGACGGCGGCGGTCGAGGCGAGGCTGCAGTCGGAGGCGGCGGCGCTGGACCAGCGGCACGCGAGCGACCTGGAGGAGCGCCGGGCGGCGCAGGCGCGCGCAACGGCGGAGGCGGCGACGCACGGCGAGGAGGCGCGCGCCGGTTTCGCGTCGCAGTGGCGGGACGAGGTCGCCGACTTCGCGGCCGCGGTCGCGCGGGCGCGGGAAGAAGGCCGTCGGCAGATTCCCGCATGGACCGATCCCTCGTGGTCCGACTTCCGCCTCCCCGCGGAGTTCCCGGACAACGCCTATCTCGGCGACGCCGTCGCGGACTTCTCGCCGCTCGCCGGCGCCCGCGGCGCCGCCGAGGCGTTCGGGCTCCCCGACGGCGGCCGCATCGCGCTTCCGCTGTCCCTCACTTTCCCCTCCCGGGGCAACCTCCTGGTGACCGCGGACGGCCGCAACCGCAACCGCGCGACCCAGCTCCTGTCCGACGCGGTCCTCCGCATCCTTGCCTCCTTCCCGCCCGCGAAGGCGAAATTTCTCTTCGTCGACCCCGTCGGCCTCGGCCAGAGCTTCTCCGCCCTCATGCACCTCGCCGACGACGACGAGTCCCTCGTCGGCGGACGGATCTGGACCGAGACGGTCCACGTCGAGAAGAAGCTGGCGGAGCTGACGGAGCACATCGAGAAGGTCATCCAGAAGTACCTTCGGAACCGCTACGCGACGATCGACGAGTACAACCGCGAGGCCGGGGCGATGGCCGAGGCCTACCGCTTCCTCGTCGTCGCCGACTTCCCCCGCGCCTTCAGCGACGCGGCGATGGAGCGGCTTGCGGGAATCGTCGCCAGCGGCGCGCGCTGCGGCGTCTACACGCTCCTCTTCCATGAGCGCGGCCAGAAGGTCCCCGCTGCGTTCAGTGCGCCGCGATTCCGACCGCACGGCCTTGTCCTCTCGGTGATGCCGGACGCCGTCGCCGTCGACGAGGAGATCCTCCCGCGCGCCGTCTTCCTGCCTCCCGCGCCGCCGGAGCCCGCCGTCCTCACCCCGCTGCTCCAGTCCATCGGCCGCCAGTGCGCCGGTGCCGGACGCGTCGAGGTCCCCTTCGAGACCGTCGCGCCACCGGCAGGCCAGCTCTCCACGCAGTCCTCCGAGGCCGGCGTCCGCATCCCGCTCGGCCGCTCCGGCGCCGACAAGCTCCAGTGCCTCGAGCTCGGCCGCGGCACCGCGCAGCACGCCCTGGTCGCCGGAAAGACCGGCTCCGGAAAGTCCACGCTGTTCCACGTCATGATCACCAACGCCGCCCTCTGGTACGGGCCCGGCGAGCTCGAGATGTACCTCATCGACTTCAAGAAGGGCGTCGAGTTCAAGCGATTCGCCAACCACCGCCTGCCGCATGCCCGGGTCATCGCGATCGAGTCGGACCGGGAGTTCGGGCTGTCGGTGCTGCGGCGGATCGACCGCGAGCTGGGCGAGCGCGCCGAGCTTTACCGCGCCGCAGGCGTGCAGGACTTCGCCGGATACCGCAAGCACGGGAAGGACGGGCGCATTCCGCGCACCCTCCTCATGATCGACGAGTTCCAGGAGTTCTTCACCGAGGAGGATTCCGTCGCCCAGGAGGCCGCGCTCCTGCTGGACCGCATCGTCCGCCAGGGCCGCGCGTTCGGGGTGCACGTCATCCTCGGGTCGCAGACCCTCGGGGGATCCTACACACTCGCCAAGGCGACCCTCGGCCAGATGGGGATCCGCATCGCCCTCCAGTGCAACGAGGCGGACTCGCTGCTCATCCTCGGCGACGACAACCCCGCCGCGCGCCTCCTCTCGCGCCCCGGCGAGGCGATCTACAACGACATGTCCGGCATGATCGAGGGCAACAGCCCGTTCCAGATCGTCTGGATGTCCGACTCGATCGAGGAGTCCTACCTCGCGAAGGTCCGCGCCGCGGCCGACGCCGCCGGATGGGAGCCGAAGGAGCCCGCGACGATTTTCGAGGGCAACCTGCCCGCCGACATCCGCAGCAATTCCCTCCTCCGCGCCCGCCTCGCCCGCCCGTTCTCCGGCGAGGGCGCCGCGCGAGCCTGGGTCGGCGAGGCCAACGCCATCAAGGGCCCCACCGAAGTCCGGTTCCGCCGCCAGGCCGGCGCCAACCTCCTCGTCGTCGGCCAGCAGCGCGAGTCTGCGGCCGCCGTCGCCCTCTCCACCCTCGTCAGCCTCGCCTCCTTCCACGCCCCCGGCGCCGCCCGCTTCTTCCTCCTCGACGGCACGCCGCCCGAGTCCTCCGACGCCCGCCGCCTCCCCGACTTCGCCTCGGCCCTCCCCGGCCAGGTCGACGTCGTCGACTACGCCGCCGTCCCCGCCGTCATGGAACAGCTCGATGCCGAGGTCAAGGCCCGCGACGAGAGCGGCGGCGGCCCCCCCGTCTACCTCTTCATCCACGACCTCCAGCGCTTCCGCAAGCTCCGCCAGAGCGACGAGTTCGACCTCGGCGGCGGGGAAGGGGACAAGCCATCGCCGGACAGGTGCCTCGTGAATCTGCTGACCGAGGGGCCCGCCCGGGGAGTGTTCACGGTCGTGTGGTGCGATTCTCTGGGAAACCTGAAGCGCACCTTCTCGCAGAAGTCGCTCCGCGAATTCGGGATGCGCATCCTGTTCCAGATGAGCGCGTCCGATTCGTCCGAGCTGATCGACACGCCCGCCGCGTCGAAGCTCGGCCTGTATCGCGGGCTGCTGTTCGTGGAAGAGGAAGGGACGGTCGAGAAGTTCCGCCCGTACGCGCTTCCCGACGACGCCCGCCGCGCGGAGATCCTGGGGGCGCTGAAGACCGCCGCCGCTCCGCGTTGACAGCCGGGGAGGCGTGCTACAATTCTTCCCGATCCGTTAAGGAGCCCGCCCGCCCGGCGCCCGGAGCCGGGACCCCTGCGCTGTTCGTGAAAGAGAACATGGCGTGAACCACGAACACTTCAAAGGGAACATCAGTGCCTCCTGCTGATCCGATCCCCACGGGGATCCACGAAGCCAGAGGGCCGTTCCCCCCTGAAATAAAAGGTTCAGTACCAGCGCTCTTCACGGCAGAGGCGGAGGTCCCGGCATCGGGCGCCGCGGACGGGGACTTCACGCCGCCTTCGGCGCCGCTTCAGGCTTCTTCTTCGCCGCCTTCCACGGCAGCCTCACGTCGACGAAGTCCCACAGCCGGCAGCAGACGCCGGTCCCGGCGACGATGAGGAGGGTCAGGAGCCAGTACATCCCCCAGCCCACCTTCGCGTGGAATTCGCCGACGGGGTGGAAGGAGATGTAGCCGCCGAGGACGAGCGGGGCCGTGAAGCCGAAGAGCAGGGTGGCGTGGAAGTAGAAGGCCGAGAGGGAGGAGGTCCCGTAGAGTTCGAGGACCCAGGTCACGGGGTTCTTCATGCTCCAGCCCCTGGATGTCCCGAACAGCTCCGCTCCCCTGAGGGTGAGGGCGATCGCGGCGACCTTCCAGATGCGCTCGCCCGCGTTCACCGTGATCCACGGGTTCCACCGGTAGAGGCGCTCCATGGCCCCCGAGTACGCGATGAGGAGCCCGACGGCGAACATCGCCGCGAGGGCGCGGAGGAGCAGGGCAGGCCCGCGCCCGGGGATGGACATCAGCGCGCCGATCGAGGCGCCGAGGAACGCGTAGCCTGCCCACGGGAGGACCGGGAACGGGGATTCGGTGGAGTTGTTGATGAAGTGCTGGAGCGGGCCGAGGCCGCGGAGCGTCTCCGTCCAGGGGGCCAGCGCGAAGATCAGGACGGACAGGCCGGCCATGACGGCCGCGATCGTCCTCGGCCGGTTCCCGAGCGAGAAGACGCACGCCCACAGGATGAACAGCGAGTAGGCGATGCAGGAGAGGACGTCCACGCGGAGCCACCAGGACGGCTTGCTGAAGACCGGCCACATCTGGACCTTGAGTATGTTCGCGACGACGAGGACCTCGCAGATCCTCAGCAGGGTCTTGATCGCGCGCTCCCGCCGGCCGACCGGGTCGGACGCCGCGCGGCACGAAACCATCGAGAGCGCGAAGCCGGCGGCGAAGATGAAGGACGGCGCGACGAGGCCGTTGATGGAATTGAGGAAGAGGCGGAGCGGCTCGTTGTCGTGCGAGGGGTTGAGGAGCACCAGGCAGTGGCACTCGATCATGACGAGGACGGCGAGGCCGCGGTGCCAGTCCAGCGCCCGGATACGCGCGGCGGACGGCTTCTTCTCGGCGGGCATCCCGGCATTCTATCCGCGGCGGCGTTCCGAACGAGGATTCACGCCTGCGGGGTCTCCGCCGGCGGCGCCTTCCCCGCCTGGGCCTTGCGGATCCCGTCCAGCACCGGCCGCGCCTCCGCGGACTTCTTCGCCGCGTCGCGCCCGCCGAACCGGACCGCGTAGAGCGCAAGCGCGACCCGGCCCGCCCCGGGATAGGACCGCTCGACGCGCTTCGCGAACTCGTACGGCGTCTCCCCGCGGCCGCGGCGGAAGCCGGCGCGCCCGGCGAGCGTCACGAACTCGTCCCAGAACGCCGCGTCCGCGGGCTGGGCGCCCGTGAGCGCCGCGCGCAGCCGGTTGCGCTCGTGGCGGGGGAGCAGGTTCCAGGTGAGGACGAGCGAGAACGAGAACACGGCGAACAGGACGACGGCCTTCCCGAGGCGGGAGTTCCAGGCGTCGAGGAAGAGCTTCCGGATCGCGCGGAGCCACTGGGCCTGGCGCTCGAGGCTGAGGGCGGTGAGGGGCTCGGTGGAGAAGGACGAGGGCTGCCGGCCCGTTTCGCTGCCGCCGGGCTCCGGGCGCGCGGGGTCGGGCGTGCTCCGGGCGAAGTCGTCCGGGTCCTCGCCCGTGTCGTCCTGGGTGCGCGGCGTGGGGTCGAACGGGACCCATCCGGCGCGCGGGCCGAGCCAGACCTCGACCCACGCGTGCGCGTCGGAGAACCGGAACATCGAGAGCTGCTCGCGATCCGACCACTCGCCGCCGTAGAGCCCCTGGGCGACGCGGCACGGGATGTCGAGGCACCGGAGCATCACGGCCATCGCCGCGGCGAAGTGCACGCAGTACCCGCGCTTCTCGGAGAACAGCAGCGCCCGGACGGGATCGGACTCGCCCGACGGGTCGAACTCCGTCGAGTACTCGAAGTTCGCCTGGAGCCAGTGTTCGATGAGGGCCGCCTTGCGGCCGGCGGTGGCGGCGTTCCCGGTGACGTCCCGCGCCACCCGGAGGATGTCGGGGTCCTTGCCGCCCGGAAGGAGGAGGTAGCGCGGGTGCGGGCTGCGGGGCTGCGCCTCGAACGCGGCGGGATCGATCCCCGCCGCGTCCGAGATGACGCGGTAGGTCCGACGGCCGCCGGTGGCCGGTGACGGCAGCTGCACCGCGCCGTGGTCGTCCACGCGCGCAAGCGAGCCTGCGACCTCGGCGATGTCCGGGAGCGACACGATCACGAGGTCGCCCGTCGCCTCGATCTCGCACTCCTGCATCACGGGGTCGGCCGGGTCCGCCTTCAACGTCACCCAGTTGTCCCGCTTCCCGTCGTTCTCGTCGCGCCGGCTGCGCCACGACGCCGAGGACCACCACTCCATCCCGTTGGTCGCGTCCACGACTGCCCCGCGCAGGCGCATGGGCAGGGACGGCCGGAAGTTCGCGCCGCCGCGGGCCATCTTCATGCGGAGCGCGACCCTGTGGTCCAGCTTGAGCTCGTGCATCCCGCGGAGCGACAGGCGGTCGGTGAGGCCGCTGGCGCCCTGCGCGCCCGCCCCGCCGCTTCCCCGGCGGTCGTCCGGCTGCTTCCACCGGACGTGGGGGACCACGAGGTAAAGGACGAGGGCGGCGATCGTCGTGGTCAGGGCGACGACCGACACGGTGGGGGCAAGGCCGGTGCGCGTGCCCGCGTAGCCGGGGACCTGGGCCGCCAGAAGATAGCCCTCGTGCGCGGCGCGCCTCAGCCTCTGGAGCACCCACTCCTGGTGCGCGAGCGCGAGGCAGAGCACGAGCAGCACGAGGAATGGCACGAACAGGGGCAGCAGGCGAGCCGAGGGGTCGCGCGTCGCCCCTGCGATGGCCGCGACGAACGACGCCGCGATCATCGCGTGCGACTGCACCGCCGAGCGCCGCTCCAGCAGGTACAGCACCGCCACCGCGGCCGCGCACGCCGGCAGCACGGCGTCCCGCGGCGGCGTTCCCGCGGCCATCACCATCCCGCTCACCGCCAGCCACACGCCCCCGAGCAGCGCGTAGCTCACCGGCCTTCGCGCCACCAGCAACTGCCGCAGTCCCGCCTTTCCCGCCGTGATCCCCCATGCCGCCGCCGCCAGCGGGCCCACGACCCACTCGAATCGCCGGTCGGGGAGGGCCCCGATGAGGCCGCCCACGGACCACAGCACCGCCAGCAGGAGGTCAAGCACGCGCAACCTCGCGCTCGGGCCTCACCTGGTACCGACCGCGGAAGTCCGCCGCGGCGACGTCCACCAGCACGACGTCCTTCGCCCACTCGGCGCCGCGGTGGCGCTTGCGCGTCCCGTCCCCGATCACGACCGGCAGGTCGCCGACCGCGACCGCTTCCGCGATCGCCCTCTCGAGCTCCGCCGCCGGCGTCCCCGCGGGCTCCTGCCTCTGAAGCGTGGCCAGCTCCGTCAGCAGCGCCTCCGGCACCGCCGCCGCCAGCGTCTCGCCGCTTCCCGCCCACAGGGCCGTCGCGACCCCGTGCTTGTGCAGGTCCAGCAGGTTGGCCGCCGTGAACGAGACGACCTGCTCGAACCTCCGGTCGGACCTCGACTCGCGGTCGATGAGGAGGCAGGCGCGCGGCACGCGCGTCCGCTCGAACTCCCGGACGAGGATCTTGTCGTCCGGCAGGCGGCCCCAGCTGCGCCAGTGGATCGCCTTCGGGTTGTCCCCCGGGCGCCACTCGTGCAGCCCCGCGAAGTCGTCCTCGCCCGGCTGCGCGCGCCGCACCGACACGAGCTGCCCGTCCGCGGCGCGCTCGATCGGGAGGGAAGCGAGCACGCGCCCGACCCGCGGGTAGACGAGGATCTCGTCCTTGAGCTCGAGGTCGCGCGACACGCGGAAGAACCCGAAGGGGAAGTCGGAGGAGATGCGGACGCGGCTGAAGCGGTTCCAGCCGCGCTGGACGAGGCGGGTCCAGAACGGCACGGTCGCGGTGGAGCGGGGGGCGATGGACGCGGCGAACGCGAAGATCGGCCGGGCCTCGCCCTCTCCCGCCGGGCGCGGCGTCCCGGGGGCGTCCTCGAAAATGACGTAGAACGCCGGCAGCCGCCCCGCGTTCGTGACCTGGTAGGAGCCCGCGAACGCCTCCCACGCGTACGCCGTCTGCGGCAGCGACCGCCGGAGGGACAGCTTGCGCAGGCCGCGCCAGCCGAGCCAGGCGTTGGACAGGAGCAGCGCGAGCCCCGACGAGAACAGGAACCAGAACAGGTTGTTCCCCGTGACGAACGCCACCTGCGCCGCCATGACGGTGAGCGTCAGCACGTACAGCCCGTTGCGCGTCAGCCGCGGGCGGCGGGACCAGGCGAGGCGGAGGCGACGCATCTGGGGCATTGTAGGGAATGAACGGATGGCGGGAGGGCGGGTTCGCGCGAGGGCGGGGGAAAACGCCAGGTCGACAACGCCGGTTTGGACCCTCTGCTCTTCCCCGTCCGCCCGCGAACCTGCCTCCTCGCCCTCCTACCCGGCCGGGACCGGCAGCTCCGCGAGGATGTTCTGCAGCACCCGGATCGCGCTTCCGCGCTCGCTCGAGCTGCGCGGGCCGCGCTCCACGATGCGGTGCGCCAGGACGGGGATCGCCAGCTCCTTGACGTCGTCGGGGACGACGTAGTCGCGGCCGCGGAGGAGCGCCCGCGCCTGGGCGGCCCGGTAGAGCGCGAGGGAGCCGCGCGGGGAGACGCCGGCCGCGAAATGCGGCTCGCGGCGCGTGCGGTCGACGATGGCGATGAGGTACGTGGAGAGGTCTGCGTCGAACTTCACCGAAGTCGTCGCGAACGAGAGCTCCAGCAGCTCCTTCGCCTGGATCACCACGGGCAGGCTGTCCACGGGCTCACCCTGCCGGTGCGACGTCAGCATCTCCCGCTCCTGCTCCGGCGTGGGGTAGCCCATGCGGATGCGGAGCATGAACCGGTCCATCTGCGCCTCGGGGAGGGGGTACGTCCCCGCGAACTCGAGGGGGTTCTGCGTGGCCACGACCATGAACGGCTTCGGAAGCGCGTACGTCCGGCCGTCGGCGGTGACCTGGAAGTCGTTCATCGCCTCGAGGAGCGCCGCCTGCGTCCGCGGCGTCGTCCGGTTCACCTCGTCGGCGAGGAGGATCTGCGTGAAGATCGGGCCCGGGCGGAACTGGAAGTCCTGCGTGGACGGGTCGTACATCGAGAGGCCCGTGATGTCGCTCGGCAGCAGGTCCGGCGTGAACTGGATCCGCCGGAATTCGCACCCGACGCAGCGCGCGAGCGCCTTCGCCAGCGCCGTCTTCCCGACCCCCGGGACGTCCTCGATCAGGACGTGCCCCCGCGCCACGAGCCCGATCACGAGCAGCTCGATGGCCATGGCCTTCCCGACGATCGCGCGCCCGATCGTTTCCTGGAGCTGGCGCGCCTTCCCCGCCAGCTCCGAGGCCCGCGCCGGCGCTACTTCAGCGACTTGGTGTACTCCAGCCATTCCTTCTCCAGGGCGTCAATGTCGGTGCCGAAGATGCGCTTGAAGGTCTCGAACCCGGGGTTCCCGTCCAGCTCCTCCTTGAAGTACTCCTCGAACTTCGCCGCGTACTTGCCGTTCTCGTAGTTGTAGAAGAAGTACAGGAGCGACCACGCCTGCGCGTAGCAGTAAGCCCCCCACGCGAGGTCCCGCCGCGCATTGTGCTGTGCGTTCATCATCGCGAAGTCCTGGTAGCGCCACGAGAACATGTCCTTCAGCTTCACGTGCCGCCCCATCTTCACCCACTGGCTGATCGCCGGGAGCCGGCCCCCGTTGATCGTCCCCACCTGCTGCAGGATCTTCCCCGTCTGCTTGTCGCGCTCGAACGGCTCGAAGTACGTCGCGATCCCCTCCGTGAACCAGAACATCTGCCCGCTGACCTTCCCGCGCAGCTTCGTCGCGAACGTCACGATCATGTGCGTCGTCTCGTGGAAGATCGTCCCGTACGGGTCAGCGGTCGCGTCCGTGCTGTGGAAGATCATGAGCCGTTCCTTGTCCGGCTCCCAGTGCCCGCCCGCGTTCGCGGGAATGCCGATGTTCTGCCCGTACGTGAAGTACGCCTCGCGGCTCTTGAAGATCCAGATCAGCATCACCTGCTCGGTCAGGTCGCCCAGCTTGAACTTCTCGCCGAAACGGTCGAAGAAGCGCTGGTAGAACGACTTGAGCTCGGAGATGTAGCTGTCCATGACGAGCTCGGCGCTGAAGCCCTCGGACTTCTCCATGCAGAACAGGAACGGCTTCTCGTCGCGGCAGACGAAGCCCGGGCCGAACTCGAACATCAGCCGCTGGCGCATCTCCGCGATGCGCTTCTCGCGCGGCGTCATCGACTCGATCTTCGCCTGGGCGGCCTTGCGCTCGTCGTCGGCGATTTTCGCCTTCGCCGCCTCGGCCTTGGGCAGCCACCGCGGCGTGCCGCCCTCCGGCTCGTAGCGGGCGCAGCCCAGCAGCTCCCACGCCGCCGCGTTGTCCGGCTCCATCGCCGTGGCGAGCCTCGCCAGCCGGCGCTTCTCGCTCTCCAGCCCCGCCTTCACGGCGAGCGCGGCCGCGTCGAGGCATCCGGCCGCGCTCGTCGGCGGCTTCTCGGCGGCCAGCGTCCAGTACTGGTTGGCGAGCCCGGCCTTCACCTGCGCGTCGTTCGGCGACAACTTCGCCGCCTCGTCGAGGTGGAACGCGTACTTCTCGTGCCCCCGCGCCTTGCACCAGAGCGCCAGCCGCAGGTTGTCGATCCCGCTCGACTTCTCGAGCTTCTTGAGCTTCTTCGCGTACTCGTCCCCCACGGCCGACTGCCCGTCGCCCGTTCCCTCGCCGCCTTTTCCGAACTTCTTCCAGGCGAAGAACCCTCCGCCGCCCAGCACAGCGAGGACGAGCACGGCGGCGAGGATCCTGGGCAGCGGCGACATCTTCTGCGGAAGGGGTTCTCCGCCCTCTTCCCCGGCCGGGGCCGCGGGTTTGCGGGCGGCGGGTCGCGCGGCGCCGCGGCGCGCGGACGCGGGCGGCGCGGGCCTGGCCGCAGGACGGGCGGCGGGGGCGCGGGACCCAGCCCTCGCGCGCGGGGCCGGCGCCGGCTCGGGCGCCGCGGCTTCCTCCTCCGCCGGGGGCGCTTCCGCTGCTTCCTCCGCGGCAGCCGCCCCGGCCTCCGCCCCGGCCGCCTGCTCCGCGGCCGCCCCATCCTCGAACGCCGCTTCCGAGTCCCCGAACGCCCCGTCGTCGAGCGCGTCGAGGGCGGACTCTGGCTCCGGGAGAGGCTCGTCCTCGGGAACGGTGAGGATCTCCTTGCATCGCCCGCAGCGGAATTTCTTTCCCGCAGGCTGCGTGGAGACGTCGAAGCGGGCCGAGCAGGAGGGGCAGGTGATCTGTTTCATAGACCGGGAATTGTAGCCGGGGGCCCGTCAAAGGCGCGCGATATCTGGGCGAGGGGGCAGCGGGGGCAGCCGGGTTTTCCGAGGCCGCAGCCTGCGCGGAAGAGGCGATGGAGGCCCTGGTGGGCCGCGGCGGGGAGGCGGCGGCCGGAGGGGGCGCCGAAGATGCGGAAGCGTACGAAGCGTGTGACATGGTCTTCGGGGAGCGGGCCGAGGTCGGCGAACGCGGCGCGCGCCGCGGCTCGGGCGGAGGGGCACAGGGCGGCGACGAGGGGGAGGAGCGTGGAGGCGGCGGCGGCGCGGGCGCGTTCGGGGCCGAGGAGGGCGACGGTGCGGCGGAACCGGGGCGGGCCCCAGGAGGCGCGGCGGTCCCAGAATGGAAGCGCGGGGACGAGGAGGGCGCGGGGCGTGCCGGGCGGATCGGCGGCCCAACGGTCGAGGAGGCCGGCGGGCGAGGAGGTCGCGAGGAGGGCAGCGAGGGCTGCGAAGCGGCGGACGGGCGCCTCCGGGGGGCGGACGGAGAGGCGCCAGGCGGAGGGCCGGAAGGGCTGCGGGGGCGCGGGGGGGAGGGTGGGGAAGAGGGCTGCGAGGCGGGCGCGGGCCGCCGGGTCGCGGGGATCGTCCGGCCAGAGGCCGGAGGCGCGGAGGAGCGAGGCCTCGACGGCGCGGGCGCGGCCGGGGCCCGCGGCGACGTCCTTGAACGAGCGCCAGGGGACGTGAAGGGCGAGGGCGCGGAAGGCCTCCTCGTTCGCGCCGTAGCCCATGGCCTCCGCGAGGGCGCGCCAGACGGCCTCGTCGGGCCCGTCCTCCGCGGCCCAGGCGGCGAACTGCGCCGCTCGCTCCGCGAACCTGGCCAGCCCATGACGCTCCAGTTCTCGCACGATGCGAGGGGCGGGCGTCCCGTGGCACGGGCCGATCCCGGCCTCCGCCGCGACGACGGTCACGCCGCGCCTCGACCGGGGCTCCGGCCCCGCCGGCGCCACCACCAGGCGCGGAACCCGCCGCCCGGACGCCGTGACCACCTCCGCGGTCGCCGTCAGCGACACGTGCAGCACGACGCGATCGTAGCGCGGGTCGCGGTCGTGGCCGTGGCGCGCCCAGTCCGCGGTGTCGCAGTGGAGCTCCACCTCGCCGGACTCGTCGCGCTCCCCGATCCGTATCCGCGCCCCGGTGAAGTCCGGTCCGGCCCCCGGCTGGCGGACTCCCGGCGACTCGACCAGGACCGCCTCGCCCTCGACCGTCCGAAGGCCGCCTCGCGCGAACCTCAGCCCGAACCACGCCGCCACCAGCACATCCTCCGGCCCGCGACACGCCGACACGGGGAGCCGGCGGGAAGAGCGGGAGATTCCAGCGCGCCGGACGCGCACGCGAAGCCCATGATACAGCATTCGGGGCCCGATCCCCTGGTCCTCGCGACCCCGCGGTTCCTGCGGTCCGGTCGCCGGCCGGTTTCAGGCGGTCGAACCAATCCGCCCGGCCTACGACTCCTGCGGCCCCTCCGGCGGCGGCAGCTTCGTCCCCAGCGCCGCCTTGATCCCCAGCCGCGTCATGATCTCCTCGACGATGTCGTCGATCGGCCGGCTGACCGTCGACACCCTCACGTCCGCAGCCCGCTCGTAGTACGGGCGGCGCAGCTCCATCTGGGAGAGGATCTCGTCCTTCAGCCCCAGCGACGTCAGCGCCGGCCGCGTCGTGCTCGACCGGGGATCCTCCTTGATCCGACGGTGCAGCGTCTCCGCGTCCGCCTCCAGCAGCACCATCCGCCCGTTGCGCTTCAGCTCCCTCACCGTCTTGTACCGGAGCACGCACCCGCCCCCCGTCGCGATCACCAGGTTGTCCCGGCGCGCCAGTTCCGTCAGGACGTCCGCCTCCTGCCCGCGGAACCACGACTCGCCCTTCGTCTCGAAAATCTCGCGGATGCTCTGGCGTGCGCGAAGCTCGACAAGCTCGTCGGAGTCGACGAATTCCATCCGCAGGCGCTTGCCGAGGTAGCGACCGACGGTGGTCTTTCCGCTGCAGCGGAATCCGACGAGGATGATGTTGGCCAAGGCTCCATTCTAGTGCGCGCGCGGCGAAATTGCAGCCTGCGATCAGGGGGCCAGAAGGGCGGCCAGGGCGCGGCGGCTGGAAATCGGGAGCCGGGCGATTGCCAGTGTGGAGCGGCCGAGGGCGGCGTAGACGTCGCGGTGGCGGCCATGAAGGGCGGCGAGGTGACGGGCCACGGTCCTGGCGTCGCCCCGGGCGACGGGTCCCGTGAGGGCGCGGGCCGGGCCGAGGGCCAGCACGTTCTCGACCGTGGTGCGGACGAGCGGGCCGAGCGCCGCAAGCGCGCGGCGTTCCGGGATCCCCGCCGCCGAGAAGAGCGCGAAGGCGTCTGCGAGCAGCGCCACGAGGGCGTTGCAGGCGAGGACGGCGCCGGCGTGGTAGAGGACCTTGCCGCGTTTCGAGACGTCCACGGGCACGGCGCCGAGGTTGCGGACCAGGCGATGGAGGAGCGGGCGGGTTCCCCGGTCGCCCTCGACGAAGACGTGGGCGCCCCGGAGGGCGGCGAGGCCGCGGCCGGGGGTGGGAAACGTCATCAGCGGGTGGAGGCTCGCCGCGCGCGCGCCGCGGCGGCGCACCGGGGAGAGCGCGTCGGAGGACAGCGCGCCCGCGGTGTGGAGGACGACCGCGCCGCGCCGCAGCGCCGGCGCAATTTCCCGCGCCGTGGCGGCCACCGCGTCGTCCGGGACCGCGACGATCACGATGTCCGCCGCCGCGGCCGCCGCGCGCGCCGACGCCGCGGGGGCGCCGACGAACCGGGCCCCGCGCCGGGTCGCCGCCGTCCCGCGGCCGCCCACCGCGACGACCGGCCAGCCCGCGCGGCGCAGCCCGGCCCCCAGCGCCGCGCCGACGCGCCCCGCCCCGATGATCGACACCGCCTCGCGCATCGCCGGACTGTAGCGGGACCCCCGGGCGACGTCCACCCGGCCCCGTGTTAGACTCGCCGCCCCCATGTTCGACCAGATCACCTTCGCGCTCCGCACCCTCGTCGACCAGCACGCCTACGCCGCCATCGTCGGCATCCTCTACGTCTGCGGCCTCGGCGTCCCCATCCCCGAGGAAATAACCCTCCTGCTCGCCGGCTACGCCGCCTACCACGGCAAGGTCAACCTCTGGCTCATCATGGTTCTCTGCGTCGTCGCCATCCTCGCCGGCGACCTCACCATGTTCTTCATCGCGCGCAAGTGGGGCCGCTCGCTCGTCGCGACCCGCTTCGGCCAGTGGCTCTTCCCGGCCCCGCGACTCGCCAAGGTCGAGAAGTTCTTCGAGAAGCACGGCAACAAGACCGTGTTCTTCGCGCGGTTCTTCGCCGGCATCCGCATGCCGGTCTACTTCACCGCGGGCACGATGAAGATGAACCCGCTGCGGTTCATCCTGCTGGACCTCGCGGGGACGCTGATCAGCGGGCCGACCTCGGTGTACGTGGCGTTCCGGTTCTCGAAGAACTTCGACGAGGCGATGGCGAACGTGAAGAACGCGAATCACTGGATCTTCGGGACGGTGGCCGTGGTGGTCGTCCTGACGATCGCGTGGCACTGGTGGAAGGCGCACCGGGACCGGATGGAGGCGAAGCGGCTGGCGGCGGAGGGGGCCGGGGCGCCCGTCGTCAAGGAGGAGGCTCGGCCGTGAGCCGGGTGTGCGTTTCGCTGGCGGGAGGCGAGGCGTCCGGCGGGCGGGAGCTGGCGGAGGTCCGGCTGGATCTGGGCGGTCGGTGGCCCGGGCCGGCGGCGGGATGCGACCTGGTCGCGACGTGCCGTGCCGCCTGGGAGGGCGGTGGCTTCCGAGGGACGGAGGAGGAGCGGCGCGCGGTTCTGGAGCGGGCGTCGGCGACCGGCGCGTGGGCGGTGGACGTGGAAGCGCGGGCGGCGTGGCGGCCGGCGCGGCCCGCGGGCGTGAAGCTGATCCTGTCGCATCACGACTTCGAGGGCGTGCCCGCCGGGGCCGGGGACCTGGCGCGCCGGATGCTGGCCGAGGGGGCGGACGTGGCGAAGATCGCCGCGACGCCGCGCTCGGGGCGCGAACTGGCGGAGCTGATGGCGCTGCAGCGGGAGCTGGGCGCCCGCGCCGTGGTGGTGGCGATGGGGGAGCTGGGCGCGGCGTCGCGCATCCTCGCGGCGCGCTTCGGGGCGCCTTGGACCTACGCGGCGGCGGAGGGTGGGGGGACGACGGCGCCGGGGCAGTGGGGGGAGCGCGAGCTGCGCGACGTATTCCGGTACGGCCGCATCGGGCCGGCGACCCGCGCGTACTGCGTGGCGGGGGATCCCGTGGCGCACTCGAAGTCGCCGTGGCTGTTCAACCGCGCGTTCGCGAAGGCCGGGATGGACGCGGTCTACGTCCCCGCGCTGGCCCGGGAGGGCGAGCTGTTCGAGACCCTCGCCGCCCTCGACGTCGCCGGCGCGAGCGTGACGATCCCCCACAAGGTGGACGCCTTCCGCGGAGCGACGCCCGACGCCGCCGCGCGGCGCGCCGGCGCCGCCAACACGCTCACCCGGCGCGGAACGGGATGGGACGCCACCAACACCGACGCCGCAGGGTTCCTCGAGTCCCTCGAGCACGGCCTCGGCCGCCCCGCCCGCGGCCTCCGCGCCGTCGTCCTCGGCGCCGGCGGCGCCGCGCGCGCGATCCTGGCCGCCCTGTCCGGCCCCAACACCGTCTTCCTCGCCGGCCGCAACGCCGTCAAGACCGCCGCCCTCGCCCGCGAGTTCGACGCCACACCGGTCCCCTGGGACGGCCCCCGGGGCATCGCCTTCGACCTCCTCGTCAACACCACCTCCGTCGGCATGGACCCCGACGCCGCGCAGTCCCCGTTCCCGAAGGCCCACCTCCCCACCGCGGCCGCCGTCTACGACTGCGTCTACACGCCGCGCGAGACGAGGCTGCTCCGGGAAGCGCGGGAAGCGGGCTGCCGCGCGATCTCGGGGATCGGGATGTTCGCGGCCCAGGCGCGCCGGCAGTGGGCGGCGTGGTTCGGTGAAGAGGGGAAGGCGGCGTTCGAGGAAGCGGCGGGGGAGCTGCTGCGGGGCTGAGCCCGCGGCGAAAAAAAAACAGGCCGGGGAGGTCGTCCCCGGCCCGTCGTCGGCGCGAGCGGCCCGCTATTCGTGGATCTGGATCTTCGTGCCCGAGGGAACGAGGTCGAACAGCTCCTCGACGTTCTCGTTCTTCAGGCGGACGCAGCCGTTGGAGGCGTGCTGGCCGATCGTCTCCGGCTTGCGCGTGCCGTGGATGCCGTAGCTGGTGAAGCCGGGTTCCGCGAAGCCGAGCCAGCGCGTGCCGAGGGGGTTCTCGGGATCGTCCGCGGCCACGGCCGCGTGTCCGGCCCGCGTCCACTCGGGGTTGACCAGCTTCGTGGAAACCGTGAACTCGCCCACGGGGGTCGGGCTCTCCTCCAGGTTCCCCGTGCAGACACCCCACTGCCGCGCGAGGTAGCGGCCGCCGAACCAGAGGCGGAGCCAGGTTTTCCCGATGGAGACCTCGATGGAGGGCTTGACGGTCAGGATCTTGAGGCGCTGCCCGGCGCGGATCATCCCGTTCTGGACTTTGTTGACGCGGGCGATCACGCCCTGGTCCACCTTGTGCTTCTTCGCGATGGAGACCACGAGATCGCCCGACTTGACGACGTAGATCGTGCCGAGTTCGGGGACGTCCCGCGGTCCGAAGGCCAGCAGGTCGGCGTAGGCGACGCAGCGCGTGACGAGGGCTTGCTCGTTCCCGACGCCGAGGTTGATCGCGAGCGAGCAGGCTTCCCAGGCGTCCAGCGGGCGGCCGTTCTTGTCCGCGGCGTCGGCGATCGCAAGCACGCTCGAGCCCGCCTCCGGCGACTCCGGGTGGTCGCGCAGGAGCCGCATACCCGCGTCCACGCGGGCCGCGCCCTCGCTGCCCATGTAGACCCGCGCCAGGGCGGAAGAGCGCTCCACCGCCTTCGGGCAGGCTTCGGCGAGCCGCGCCCACTGGGCGAGCGCCTCGGCCGTCTTCCCGGTTTTCTCGAAGCTCGTGGCGAGGGCGGCGTGGAGCGCCGCGGAGCCCTTGTTCTTCTCGAGGTCCTTCAGCAGTTCGGGGATGGCCGCCTGGTAGTCGCCGAGCTGGAACAGGGCGAGTCCGCCCCTGGGTTCCTGTTTCGGAGCCGGGGGTATGGGGTTTCCGCCGGCGGGCGTGGAGCCTCCGGCGGCCGTGGAGGGGACGGACCCCGGGGGCGGGGCGGGGGCGAAGGAGGTTCCGTCGGTGGGGGCGTTGCCGCGGGATTGGACGGGGAGCCAGCCGCGGAAGTAAGCGATGATCGTGATGGTCGTGATGACGACCGCGCAGGCGACGGCTTTGAGCATGGGTCCTCTCCGATGGTCCGGGCGTGGTTGCAGTGTCCCCTCAGACGTTATACTTTATAAAATATAAATGTAGGAAAGTCAAACATTCGTCGTTTATTTTCTGTGGAAAACGCCACCCGGTATGCGTAAGTCATTTGTTCTCAAGCCCTAACAACGCAGCTGCCGATTTCCCCCCTGTGGAATACCGCAGCACCACCCGCTCCCCTTCCTTCCCCTGCCCCATCCCTCCTCCCGCCCCCCATCCCCCATCCCCCTTCTTTTTCCAGTTGACACACCCCCCGCCTCACCCCTATCGTCCCCGCCCCATGAGCCGCAACGCCTCCCTCCGCCCGAGCTGGTCCTGGCGCCCGTATGCCCACGGGACGGAGGCCTTTGCGGCCCTCGCCGGCTAGCTGAAACCGGAACCGCAACGAGCCCTGTCCCCCCGAGGACAGGGCTTTTTTTTTTCACCCCGCAGGAGACCGACATGAGCCGGAAAATCGCCGTCACCCGCGACATCCCCGCCGACCTCGAGACCCCCGTCAGCGCCTTCCTCAAGCTGCGGCAGGCCGGCGCCCGCTTCCTCCTCGAGTCCGTCGAGAACGCCGAGAAACTCGGGCGCTTCTCGTTCATCGGGGTCGGAAGCGCCGCGCGCGTGACGGTCGGCGCGAAGGCGCTGGAGATCGAGGGGGCGGCGGGGAAGCGGTCTGTGGCGTACGGCGCGGGAGGGGCGCTGGGCGCGCTGCGCGACCTGCTGCGCTCGCAGGAGCTCGACGCCTCCGGGCCGTCGCTGCTGGGCGGGCTCGTCGGGTACCTGGGCTACGACTTCGTGCGGCACCTCGAGCGGGTCCCCGCGGCGCTGCCCGACCGGCTCGGGCTCCCCGACGGCGTCTTCCTCCTTACCGACGCGCTCGTGATGTTCGACCACATCCGCCGCCGCATGAAGCTCGTCGCGCTGGCGGACGACGAGGCATCCGGTCGCAAGCGCCTCGACGCGGTCGCCGGGCACCTGCGCGGCGCGCTGCCGGCCCTTCCCGCCGCGGAGGCGGCCGCGAAGCCGCTGGAGGGCGACACGACGAAGGAGAAGTACGTGGCGTCGGTGGAGGCGGCGAAGGAGCACATCCGCGCGGGGAACGCGTACCAGGTGGTGCTGTCGCAGCGGTGGAGCGGCGCAGCGGGAGTGGCGCCGTTCCAGGTCTACCGGGCGCTGCGCATCCAGAACCCGAGCCCGTACATGTTCTTCTTCGACTTCGACGACTTCCAGCTCGTCGGCTCGAGCCCCGAGGTGCTGGTGAAGCTCGAGGGGCGGACGGCGATCGTGCGGCCGATCGCGGGGACGAGGCCGCGGGGGGCGTCGGAGGCGGAGGATGCGAAGCTCGAGCAGGAGCTGCTCGGGGACGAGAAGGAGCGGAGCGAGCACGTGATGCTCGTGGACCTCGCGCGGAACGACCTCGGGCGGGTCTGCGAGTACGGCACGGTGAAGGCGAGCGACCTGTTCACGGTCGAGCGGTATTCCCACGTGATGCACCTCGTCTCGGAGGTGCGCGGGACGCTGCGCAAGGACCAGGACCAGTTCGACCTGTTCCGCGCGGCGTTCCCGGCGGGGACCGTGACCGGCGCGCCCAAGATCCGCTCGATGCAGATCATCGAGGAGCTCGAGTCGTCGCGGCGCGGCCCCTACGCGGGCGCCGTCGGCTACTTCGGCGCGAACGGCCAGATGGACACGTGCATCGCGATCCGGACGATCGTGATGCAGAAGGGCGTGGCGCACCTGCAGGCCGGGGCGGGGATCACGCTCGGAAGCACGCCGGAAGGGGAGTACCAGGAGTGCATGAACAAGGTCGCTGCCCTGAAGAGGGCGGTGGAGACGGCGGCGGAGCTGTAGAACGGCAGCAACGAAGAGAAAAACGAAAACAGAAAAACGAAAATAGAAAAGAGAGCGGCCCATGCTCCTGCTCATCGACAACTACGACTCCTTCACCTTCAACCTCGTGCAGTTCTTCGGGGAACTCGGGGCGGACGTCGTCGTGAAGCGCAACGACGAGGTCACGCTCGAGCAGGCGAAGGCGATGAGCCCGTCGCACCTCGTGATCAGCCCGGGCCCGGGCAACCCGGCGGAGGCCGGGGTGTCGAAGGAGTTCATCGGGCACTTCGCTGGGAAGATCCCGGTGCTCGGGGTCTGCCTCGGCCACCAGGCGATCGGCGAGGTCTTCGGCGGCGTCGTGAACCGCGCGGAGCGGCAGATGCACGGCAAGGTCTCGCTCGTCTACCACGACAACAAGGGGCTGTACAAGGGGGTCCCGAACCCGTTCCCGGCCACGCGCTACCACTCCCTCGTCGTGCGGGAAGAGACGCTGCCGCCGACGCTGAAAGTGGTGGCGCACACCGCCGAGGGGGAAATCATGGGCCTCAGGCACAAGGCGTTCCCGCTCGAAGGCGTGCAGTTCCACCCGGAGTCGATCCTGACCGTGCCCGGCAAGACGATCCTGCGTAACTTCCTCGAACAGCGGCCCCCGAACACATGACCCTCCACGACGCGCTCGAAAAACTGGCGAAACGCGAAAGTCTCACGCGAGACGAAGCGCGCGCGGTGTTTCTGCGCGTCCTGCGCGGTGAGGTGAGTCCCGCGCAACTGGGGGCGCTGCTGCTGGGGCTGCGCTCGAAGGGGGAGACCGGGGAGGAACTCGCCGGCGCGGTGCAGGCCGTGCGGGAGAACGCGGTGCGCGTCGACATCGGCGGCTGCGAGGCGATCGACACCTGCGGCACCGGCGGCGACGGGCTCGGGATGCTGAACATCTCGACGGCGGCGGCGTTCGTCGTCGCGGGCGCCGGCGTGCCGGTGGCGAAGCACGGGAACCGGAGCGCGTCCGGAAAAGTCGGCAGCGCGGACGTCCTTGCCGCGCTCGGCGTCCCCGTCGAGCGACCGGCCGCGGACGTCGCGACGGCGATCACGAAGCGCGGGTTCGGCTTCATGTTTGCCCCGGCGTTCCACCCGGCGATGAAGCACGCCGCGCCGGTCCGGAAGGAGCTCGGCGTGCGGACGATCTTCAACCTGATAGGCCCGCTCGCGAACCCGGCCCTCCCGCCGTACCAGCTCGTCGGCGTCCCGGAGGAGCGCTTCGTGGACCTCGTCGCCAACGCGTTCGCGGCGCTGGGCGTGAAGAGGGCGATGGTGGTGCACGGCTCGGGCGGCGCGGACGAGGCGACGCTCGAGGGGCCGTTCGTCGTGGCGATGGTGGAGGACGGCGTGGTCAAGCGGGACGCGATGAACCCGGCGGAGCTGGGGTTCGCGCTCGCTCCGAACGCGGCGCTCGCCGGCGGCGACGCGGCGGCGAACGCGGCGGCGATCCGCGACGTGCTCGAGGGGAAGCCGGGTCCCGTCGCGGACGCCGTGCTCCTCAACGCGTCGCTCGCGCTCGCGACGGCGCTGCGTTGCCCGGTCCGCGACGGGGTCGCGCTGGCGCGCACCTCGGTCTCGACGGGTCGCGCGGCGGCGTCGCTGGAGGCCGCGCGATGCTAGCGAAGATCCTGGAGCAGAGGCGCAAGCGGCTCGCGGAGGCGACGGCGGCCGTTCCGTTGCGCGAAGTGATGGCGCGGGCGAAGGACCAGCCGCCGGCCCGCGACTTCCGCGGCGCCCTCGAGCGCGCGGTGGGGCTCGGGCTCATCGCGGAAATCAAGCGCGCGACGCCGTCCAGGGGCGACATCGCGCCGACCCTCGACCCCGCGGAGCGCGCGCGGAGCTACGAGGCGGCGGGCGCCGACGCGCTCTCGGTCCTGACGGAACGCGATTTCTTCAAGGGCTCCCTCGAAGACCTGCGTGCCGCCCGCGCCGCGTGCTCGCTTCCCCTCCTCCGCAAGGACTTCATCACGGACGAGTACCAGGTGTGGGAAGCGCGGGCCCACGGCGCCGACGCGGTGCTCCTGATCGTGGCGGCGCTGGGGCGGCGGACCGCGGAGCTGCGGGCGGTCTCCCAGGAAGCGGGGCTCGCCGCGCTTGTCGAGGTCCACGAGGAGTCCGAGCTCGTCGACGCCGGCGACGCGGACATCGTCGGCGTGAACAATCGGAACCTCCAGACGCTCGCGATGGACCTCTCCATGATGACGCGCGTGCTGCCGAAGGTCCTCGCCTCGGTGAAGATCGCGGAAAGCGGCCTGAAGTCCTGCGAGGACGCCTTCAGGGCCCGCGCGGCCGGCGCGAGGGCGCTTCTCGTCGGCGAGGAAGTCGTCACGACGGCCGACCCGCGAGGCCGCATCCGGGAGCTGAAGCTGCTGTGAGCGTGCGCGTGAAGATCTGCGGGATCACGAATCTCCGCGACGCGGTCGCGGCGGCCGACGCCGGCGCGGACGCGGTGGGGTTCGTGTTCGCGGAGTCGCCGCGGCGCATGACGGTGGACGCGGTACGGCGCATTTCGAAGAAGCTGCCGGCGTTCCTCCACCGCGTCGGCGTGTTCGCGGACGCCCTTCCCGCCGGCGTCGCGATGGCGGCGCGCGCGGCGGGGCTGACGTACGTGCAGCTGCACGGCGACGAGTCGAAGGCGGACGTGCGGGCGATCCCGTTCCCGTCGGTGAAGGTGTTCAGGGTGGCGGACGCGTCGGTGCTGGAGCGCGTGCGGCGCTGGGGCGCGGAGCTGGTGCACCTCGACACGGGCGCCGGGTCGGGGAAGACGTTCGACTGGACGATCGCGCGCCGCGCCGGGAAGCTCGCCCGCGTGATCCTCGCGGGCGGCCTCCGGCCGTCGAACGTCCGCGAGGCGATCCGCGTCGCGAGGCCCTTCGCCGTGGACGTCGCCAGCGGCGTCGAGGTCCGCCCCGGGAAGAAGGACCACGCCCTCATCCGCCGTTTCGTCGAGGAGGCCCGCCGGTGAACCCCGACCGTCACGGATACTTCGGCGCCTGGGGCGGCCAGTACGTCCCCGAGACGCTCATGCCCGCGCTGCAGGAACTGGACGCCGCGTACCGCGCCGCCCGGCGCGACCCCGCGTTCGGACGCGAGCTGCGCGGGCTGCTCCGCGACTACTCCGGCCGCCCGACGCCTTTGTACGAGGCGAAGCGGCTCGCGGCGGCGTGGAAGGCGGACCGCGTTCTCCTCAAGCGCGAGGACCTGAACCACACCGGCGCGCACAAGATCAACGCCGTCCTCGCGCAGGCGCTGCTCGCGAGGCGGATGGGGAAGCGCCGCATCATCGCCGAGACCGGCGCCGGGCAGCACGGCGTCGCGACGGCGACGGTCTGCGCGCTGTTCGGGCTCGAGTGCCGCGTGTACATGGGCGTCGAGGACATGGCGCGGCAGGCGCCCAACGTCCACCGCATGCGCCTCCTCGGCGCGGAGGTCGCGCCCGTCGAGAGCGGGACGAAGACGCTCAAGGACGCGACGAACGAGGCGATCCGCGACTGGGTCACGAACGTCCGGACGACGCACTACATCATCGGCTCGACCGTCGGGCCGCACCCGTACCCGCTGCTGGTGCGCGACTTCCAGTCCGTCATCGGCCGCGAGGCCCGCGCGCAGATCCGGCGGCGTCTCGGCCGCCTCCCGGACTCCGTCGTCGCCTGCGTCGGCGGCGGCTCCAACTCCATGGGCATGTTCCACGCCTTCCGCCGCGACGCCCGCGTGCGCCTCGTCGGCGTCGAGGCGGCGGGGAAGGGCGTGCGGAGCGGCGCGCACGCGGCGACGCTGACCGCCGGGCGGCCGGGCGTGCTCCACGGCTCGCGGTCGTACCTGCTGCAGGACGCGGACGGCCAGGTCACCGGGACGCATTCGATCAGCGCGGGGCTCGACTATCCCGGCGTCGGCCCCGAGCACTCGTACCTGAAAGACACCGGCCGCGCGACCTACGCCGCCGTCACCGACGCCCAGGCGCTCGACGCCTTCCGCGAGTGCTGCCGCCTCGAGGGGATCATCCCGGCGCTCGAGTCGTCGCACGCGCTCGCGTACGCGCGACGGCTCAGGGGGATCGTGCTCGTCTGCCTCTCCGGCCGCGGCGACAAGGACCTCGCAACCGTCCTGGAGGCATCCGATGGGCGCCATTGACCGCCGCTTCGCCGACCTCCGCCGCGCGAACCGCCCCGCGCTCATGCCGTACCTCTGCGCCGGGTTCCCCGACGGCCCGACGTTCCGCGCCTGCCTCCGCGCCGCGGCCGACGCCGGCGCCGACCTCGTCGAGATCGGCGTGCCCTTCAGCGACCCGATCGCCGACGGCCCGGTGATCCAGCACGCGTCGCACGAGGCGCTGGTCGCGGGCGCGACGCCGGGGAAGGCGCTGGCGTGGAGCCGCGACCTCGCGGGACCGGTCAAGGTCGTCATGACCTACGCGAACATCGTCCTCGCCCCCGGCGCCGCCGCGTTCTTCCGGCGCGCCGCGGACGCAGGCTTCGCCGGGGCGATCGTGCCCGACCTGGCGCCGGAGGCGGCAGGACGGCACCTCCGCGGCGCCGCGGGACTGGACCTGGTCCCCAGGGTCGCGCCGACCACGACGCCCGCGCGGCTGCGCTCCCTGGTGAGGGGACGCGGCGGTTTCGTGTACCTTGTCTCCGTCGCGGGCGTCACCGGCGCCCGGAAGGAACTGGCCCCGGGGCTGGAGGCGTTCGTGAAGCGCGTGAAGGCCGCGACGCCGCGCCCCGTCTGCGTCGGGTTCGGCATCGCGACGCCGGCGCACGCGGCGGCGGTCGGCCGGTTCGCGGACGGGGTCATCGTGGGAAGCGCGCTGATCCGGGTGATCCGGGAGGCGGGGAAGAGGCGGGCGCCCGGCGGGGTCCGGCGGTTCCTGGAGTCGATGCGGAGGAGTCTCGATGCTGCGCGGGGTTAGGGGCGCGACCGGGGTGGAGGCCAACACGCGCGAGGCGATCCTCGGCGCGACGCGGGAGCTGCTGCGCGTCATGGCGGAGGCGAACGCGATCGAGCCGGACCGGGTCTCGATGATCCTGTTCACGGCGACGACGGACCTGACCGCGGCGTTCCCGGCGACGGCGGCGCGCGAGATCGGGTGGAGCCGCGTGCCGCTCATGTGTTCCCCCGAGCTGGAGGTGCAGGGCGCCCCGGAGCGCATCGTGCGGGTCATGATCCTGTTCGAGACGGAGCTGGGGGCCCACGAGATCCGGCACGCGTACCTCGGCAGGGCCGCGGCCTTGCGGCCGGACCTGGCGGGGGAGCGCAGGCAATGAGTGCATCCCTCACCATCCGTTGTCATCCGCGACCCCGCCTTCGTATCCCTGGACATCCGGGCTTCGACCGGATCACGACGGATACAAGGGCGGGGTCGCGGATAAGAACGGATGAAAACGGATGTTCGGAGCTTTCAAACGGACTGACCTCTCCGTCGCCCTGCTCCATCCCGGATTCCGGCTTCCAGCGTGCCACCGGCTCGGCGCACAATCCCCTTCGATACCGATCCGGCCCCGCCCCCGCGAGTCCGGCCCGGCGCGTCCTGCCGCCGCGGCCGCGGGACGGCGCCGGAACAACCCCCCAGTCAGGTGACCCATGAGCCCTTCACAGAAATCCGAAAGCGATACCGCCATGATCGTCGTGATGAAGTCCAGCGCCTCGGCCCGCGAGACGGGCGCGGTGCTGCAGCAGATCGAGTCCCTCGGCTTCAAGCCGCACATCTCGACCGGGGAGGAACGGACGGTGATCGGGATCGTCGGAAGCGACCGGAAGGTGGCGACGTCGGCGTTCGAGTCGCTGTCCGGGGTGGAGCGGGTGATCCCGATCCTGAAGCCGTACAAGCTGGCGTCGCGGGAGTTCAAGCAGGAGGACACGGTCGTGGAGGTCCGCGGGAGGCGGATCGGCGGCCGGCAGGTGACGGTGATGGCGGGGCCGTGCGCCGTGGAGGACCGGGCGCAGGTGATGGAGGCGGCGAAGCGGGTGAAGGCGGCGGGGGCGACGATCCTGCGCGGCGGCGCGTTCAAGCCGCG
>JADLHC010000338.1 GCA_020849035.1 Planctomycetia bacterium | reverse complement strand
GGGGGTGGTCTGGGGCTGGGGCTTGGGCGAACGGACGGGATCAGGCTGGGGAGAGGGCGGGCCGGGGAAGGTGTGGCTCCTGCGCCAGGTCCACCCGTTCCCCATCCCGCCGTCCCCCATTCCCAGTCCCGCCCGTTCGCCCCAGCCCAAGCCCCAGCCCACCCCGTCCCCGGCCCGCTGTTCCCCATCCCCGGCCGTCTTCACTCCTCCAATGGAACGTACCCCTTCGTCGCCATCCTCTTCGCCATCATCCCGTACGCCATCGCCGGCAGATCGCGCACGCCCGTCGCGTCGATCCACGTGTTGTAGAACTTGAACAGCGACACGACCGTCAGCGCATCGTAGATCGCCTCGTCGCTCCACCCTGCCGCCCGCGCCGCCTCCGCTTCCTCGCGCGTCACATCCGGCGACGCCGTCCCCGCCTTCTCCACGAGCGCCCACAGTGGCCTCTCGCGATCCGGCACGTCCTTCGATCCCCGCCAGTCCTTCAGGACCGCGTCGACATACGGCCGCCCCAGCAGCTCCGCCGCGACCGCGGCGTGCGAACCCGTTCAGAACGGACAGTCGTTCTTCCGCGACACGAGCGCCGCAATCAGCTCGCGCTGGCCCGGCGAGAGCGGGGACGGGCCGCGCATGACGCCCTGCGTGAAGTTCATCAGGTGGCGCGTGCGGTCCGGCTTGAACGCGAACAGGTGCAGGATCTGCGGGATCGGCAGCCCCACCGCCTTCGCGGCTTTGATCTCCAGACCGCGCAGGCCGCCCGGGACCGCCTTCTCGACCTCAGGCAGGAACATCCCTTCCACGGCCGCTTCTCCAGGTGCGGGAACTCGCGCATTATGCCAGCAGCAGCCGCCGCCGGCACACTGTCTGCTGTTTCCGTCCGGCGCCCCGACCCGCGATAATGCCCCCGTGCCACGGATCCTCGGCTCCGTCCCCTACCTGAACGCCCGCCCCCTCCTTGCCGCCATCCCCGCGGGATTCGAGGTGCGTGAAGCGCCCCCGGCCGAGCTGGCGGCGCGGTTCGCGCGCGGGGAATTTGAAGCGGCGCTCCTTCCCATCGTCGACGCCTTCCGCAATCCCGCCGCGCGCGTCGTCCCCGGTCCGGGCATCGCCGCCCGCGGCGAGGTCCTCTCCGTCCGTCTCTTCCTCGACCGCCCCCTCGCCGAGACCTTCACCGTGACCCGCGACCCGGCGTCCCACACGTCCAACGCGCTTCTCGAGATTCTCGCGGGTCTCAAGTGGAACCGGGCGTTGCCTCCGCCGGCGCAGGGCGAGAGCCCCGGGGGCCGGCTGCTGATCGGGGACGAGGCGCTGAGGGCCCTGGGCACCGCCGCGGTGGAGATCGACCTGGCGGAGGAGTGGTTCCGTTGGACGGGGCTGCCGTTCGTGTTCGCGGCGTGGGTGACGGTCAATCCGCGGCCGGGCCTGGGCGACGCGCTGCGGGCGTCCGCGGCGATCGGCCTCGGCCGGCGCGACGCAATCGCGGACGCGGAGGCGGCCAAGCTCGGGCTGCGCCGCGAGCTGTGCCGGCACTACCTCCGCGAGTCGGTCCGCTTCGACCTCGGGATGGAGGAGCGCAGGGGTGCGGAGCTGTGCTGGCGGCATGCGGCGGCGCTTGGCCTGACGCCGGCGGCAGGTCCGCTGAGGATGCTCCCCGCTTAGCCATGGCGCTCAGCCCCGTGGACGCCGTGCTCTCGCGCCTCGTCGCGGCGGGGGGATTCCTCCCCGCAGCCGCCGTCGAAGAGGCCGCCGCGCGCGCCGCGGCGGCCGGCGCGCCCCTCCGGGACGAACTCCTCCGGGCCGGGATGCCGCCCGCCGTCCTGGCGTCGCTCGAGTCCGCGGCGCGAAGCGCGGCGGACTCCTCCGCGAAGCCGCCGCCCTCCTCGTCGGCGGCGACGGTGATCACGAACAGCGCGGATGCGCCCCCGGGGAGCACGCCGACGCTGATCGCGCCGGCGTCGGGCGCCACAGTGGTCGCCCCCAGCTCGCCCACGCTCCCCCGCCGTTTCGGCCGCCTCGAGCGCGTCGGCAAGTACGAGATCCTCGACGAGCTGGGCCGGGGCGGCATGGGCGTGGTCTACAAGGCACGCCATCCGGGCCTCGACCGGGTCGTGGCTCTCAAGACGCTGATCGCCACCGGGTCCCCCGAGCACGTCGAGCGCTTCCTCCGCGAGGCCCGCGCGGCGGCGAAGATGGGCAAGCACCCGAACCTCGTGCAGGTCCACGACGTCGGCGAGGAAGCCGGAGTTTTCTATTTCACGATGGAGTACGTCGAGGGACAGAGCTTCGACCGCGAGATTCACGTCGACAAGGCGCCGCCGCGCCGCGTCGCCGAGGTCGTCGAGGCCGTCGCCCGCGGCCTCGCCCAGGCCCACGCCGAGGGAATCGTCCACCGCGACCTCAAGCCCGCCAACGTCCTCATCGACACGACGCGGCGCCCCCTCCTCACCGACTTCGGGCTCGCCAAGGAAGTCGGCGCAGGCTCCAGCGTCTCCGTCGCCGGCCAGATCCTCGGCACCCCCGCCTACATGTCCCCCGAGCAGGCCGAGGGAAACCTCGACAAGGTCGGCGAACGCAGCGACGTCTACGGCCTCGGGACCGTCCTCTACGAGGGCCTCACGCGGAAACCGCCTTTCGAGGGAAGCGGCAACATCGAGATCCTCCGCAAGGTCAGCGGCGTCGAGCCCGTCCCGCCCTCGACCCTCTCTCCCGGGATCCCGCGCGACCTCGAGGTCATCTGCCTCAAGTGCCTCGCCAAGCGCCCCGAGGACCGCTACGAGTCCGCCGCCACCCTCGCCGACGACCTCGAGCGCTTCCTCAAGGGCGAACCCATCCTCGCCCGCCCGATTCCGTGGAGCGTAAGGCTGGCGCGCAAGGTGCTGCGCAACCGGCTGGTCGCGGCGCTGGCGGTCGCGGCGACCGGCCTCCTCGTCGCCGGATCGCTCCTGACGGTGAAGCTCGTGCGTGAAAAGTCGGAGAAGGAGCTCGAACGGAAGCGGCAGGAGTCCGAAGAAGCGGCGCGCGCGGAGCGGCGGCGGCGGGTGGAGGATCACGTCCTGGCGGGGCGCCAGTCGCTGGAGAAGGCGGAGAAGGCGATGCGGCCGGACGTCGTGGCGATCGCGGGGCAGTCGGTGAGCCGGGAGACGCTGGACCGGGCGCTGGCGGAGTTCGACGCGGCGCTCGCGGAGGACGCGGGCCATTTCGAGGCGCGGAGGCTGCGCGCCCGGGCGCTGCGGCTCGGCGGGGACGTCCGGGCGGCGGTCGAGGAGGCCGACCGGGCGCTCGGGATCCGGCCGGGCGACCCGTCGGCCCTGTACGACAAGGTCCTGGCCGCGCTCGACCTCTACCGGTCGGCAAAGGGCCAGGTCTCCGTCGTCGACTACTCGGGAGACCTGTCGCTCGGCGGCCAGGGGCGCCGCCGCGTCGTTCTCCATCGCGACCCCAGGGCCGACGAGCTGCGCGGGCACGTCGTCGCGGACCTCAAGGCCCTCTCGGGAGCGGGTCTCGCCGAGGGCCCGGCCCGGTACGCGGAGGGCCTCCTCGCCCAGCTCGACAACCGCCCCGAGGACGCCATCGCCGCCTTCGACCGCGCCCTCGCCGCCGACCCCTTCCTCGTCGAGGCCGTCCGCGCGCGGGCCGAAGCCCTCGTCGCGGTCGGGAAGATCCCCGAGGCGCGCACGGCCTACGACGGGCTGGCGAAGGCCCTTCCGTTCGATCCCCTGCTGCAGGCCTCCCTCGCCGGGCTGCAGGAAACCTGGGCCGCGGCCGTGCCGTTCCTCGACCGCGCGGTCGGGCTCGCGCCCGCGGCGGCGTGGCCGCTGCGCGAACGCGGTCTCGTGCACCTCCTCTACGGCCATTGCGAGCTCGCCGATCGCGACCTCCGGAAGGCCCTGGAGCTGGACCCCGCGGACGCGAACGCCATGGAGGGGCTCTTCATGGCCGCCTCGCTGATCGGCGACGGCGAAGCCGCCGAGGCGTGGGGGAAGAAGGCGCTCGAGGCGGACCCGAGCGACTACGACCTCTGGTTCCAGATGGGGATCTTCCTGAGGACGGTCGGGCGCAGCACGGACGCGATCGCGCACCTGGACCGCGCGCTCGCGGCCGACCCGACGTTCGGGCTGTACCTGTGGGCGCGCGGCCGCGCGCGGCTTCAGGCGGGCCTCTACCAGGACGGCATGAAGGACATGTTCGACGCCGTCGCGCTGGGCGACATGTCCCCGCAGGCGCGCAAGATGTTCGACGGGATGCGCAAGCAGCTCGAGGGACAGATGAAGGACGTCAACGATCCCGGGGCGCTCGCGAAGTTCGCCGAGAGGATCATCGCGCTGATGCGGCTGTTGATCGCCGGCGCCTCGGACGACCGGAGGGTGCAGTACGAGGCCTCGATCCACACGCTGCGATGGGTGGCGAGCGACATGTATGAGAAGGCGGAGAAGTGGGACGAGGCCCTGGCCTCGATCAAGGACCTGCCAGAACCCGCGGAGTGGGACTGGGCGATCCCGTACCGCCGGGCCCGCATCTGCTCCGAGAAGGCGGACTTCGAGGAGGCGAAGCGCCAGCTGCGGATCGCGCGCGACCACCACATGACCCGCCTCGGCGCGGTCCGCATGGACTGGGGGTTCCACCGGCTCCGCGACACCGACGGCTGGCCGGCCTTCGTGAATGAGTTCGAAGAAGCGCAGTAGCCGCTAATCCAGCGCGTCCTTCGCGTTCGGACGCCGCCGTTTCAGGGGCCAGAACCGACGCATCCGGTCGAACGCCTTCAGCTGCTCCTTCTCCGCCTCGGTCAGCGTCCCCGGCAGCACCCGGTTCTTCAGCTTCAGGATTGCCGTTCGGTCGACGTTCCTCATGAAGCGGAAGATGCGTCCCTCGCGGCCGAAGTGGAGGGCGGCGGCGTAGTCGATGATGGCGGGGCGGTTGTCGGAGGTAAGGAGGGTGTTCTTGCGCTGGCGGAGGTCGAGGTGGACGACGCCGCGGGCGTGGAGCTGGTCCACGAGGTCGAGAGTGCGGTCGAAGATGCCCGGCGGGAGCTCGGCGGGCGGGACCTTGTAGAGGGGGCGCCCCTCGATGTAGCTCATGAGGAAGGCGAAGCGGTCGACGGTGTAGAGGAGCTGCGGGACGCCCTCGAGGCCGATGAGGCGGCGGAGGATCGGGACCTCCCAGCGGATGAGCGGGATGCCGACGGTGAGGCGGGTCGCGAGCGGGAGGCCGCCGAAGTCCTTGAGGACGGCCGGGCGGCCGTCGATCTCGAGGAGGCGCACCTCGGGGGCGACCCAGGTGCGCGGCCGCAGCACGCGCACGGTCCGCGCCTCGAGCTCAGTCCGCGGGAACTTCGGGACGGCGGGAGGGGGCGCGGGCTTCGTCATGCCTTTCGCTCCAGCGACCGGAGCAGCGCGGCGAGGCGCGGGGCGTGGGCCTGGACCGAGTACTCCCGGGCCACGGTCTCCCGGGCGGCGTCGCCCATCCGGTCGCGCAGGCCCGGGTCCTTCGCCAGCCGCGCGATCTTCTCCGCCCACTCGCGCGGCGACGATGCGAGGAAGCCGTTCTCCCCCTCGCGGACGATGTCGCGGTGCGCCCCGACGGGGGAAGCGACGCACGGGACGCGTGCGGCCATGCACTGGAGCAGCTTCGTCGCGCACTTGCCGCGGCTCCACGGGTCGTCCGGCAGGGGCGCGAGGCCGATGTCGAAGGAAGCGACGTCGGCGGCCTCGTCGGCCTCGACCCATGTTTTTTTTTCGACGGGGACCGGGCACTCCGCCGGGAACTCGTTGCACACCACCTTCAGCACCGCGTCCACCCCCATCCCCTTCAGCATCGCCAGCGCCGGGTCCAGCTCCTTAAGGAACGGAAGCGACTTCCGCCCCCCGATCCACCCGAGCACCACCGGCCCGCGGGTCGCCGCCGGCCCCCTCGGCGCGTACTTCCGCATGTCCATGCACGTCGGCACGACCGTCACGTTCCCGCAGTGCTTCCGCGCCATCTCCGCGAGATACCGGTTCCCCGCCGTCACCGCGTCGCTGCACTCGCACATCGTCACGAACCGCTTCATCCGCGCCGGCGCTTCCGGCGACTCGTGCCGGCTCGACGCGAACATCACGGCGTCGTCCACGTCGTAGACGACGCGGGCCCCGCCGGCCCGCAGGCGCATCACCGGCCAGCCCGGGGCGCGCTTCTTCTGGAAGAAGAACACGTCGGCCTTCCGCCTCTGCCGGAGCACGCCGATCCACGCCGGGATGGACCGCGGGTAGTCGCGCGTCTCGCACTCGATGCCGTCGGCGCGCAGGAACTCGAGGAACTGGTTCACGCGGTAGCGCGACGCGGGTTGGTTCACGCCCTGGATGAGGAAGAGGACTCTCATGGGCCCTACCTTGACGGCCCCATCGCCACGACCCGCCGGTAGAAGTCCTCGATCGCCCCCGCCTGCACCCGCGGCGAGAACCGCGCCACCGCGTCCAGCCGCGCCGCCTTCCCGAGCCGCTCGCGCAGCTTCGCGTCCGTCGCCATCCGCACGATTGCCTCCGCCAGCTTCTCCGGCGAGTCGTCCACGATCAGCCCCGTCTCCCCGTCCCGGACCAGCTCCGGCAGCAGACCGCGCCGCGCCGCGATCACCGGTTTCCCCAGAGCCATCGCCTCCCTCACCGCCCGGCACGACCCGTCGCTTCCGGGCACGAGGAAGATCTTGAAGTCGATCGTCGCGAGGACGTCCACGAAGTCCGCCGCGCGGTAGCCCGCGAACACGACCTTGTCCGCGATTCCCAGCTTCTGCGCCGGCTCCACCGCGACTTTCTCCTTGTGCGTCCCCCGCCCGACCGCGACGAGGCGGAAGTTCGGGACCTTCGCGCACGCCTGCTTCACGGCCTGCATCAGTTCGGGGAAGCGCCGGTGGCGTTGCATGCGGGCGACGATGCCGCCGACGACCGCGTCGGGCGGCAGGCCGAGCGCCTCGCGGGCGGGATGGGCCCGGAGCGGGTCGAAACGCTCGAGGTCCACGGCGCCCTCGACGGCCAGCGTCCGCTCCGGGGCGAGGCCGTAGTTCGCGACGTCCTCCTTCAGCCCGGCGGGCGTGTACGAGATCCACCCGTCCACGTACAGCTTCATCAGCACCTTCGCGCCCAGTCCCGGCTCGTACGCCGTCCCCTTGTGGTACGTCCGGATCACGACGGGCTTGTTCTTCGCCCGCCGCGCCGCCCAGCCGCCCAGCAGGTGGTCGTGCGACCCGTGAACGTGCACGACCTCGACCTTCGCCTCCTCCATGAACTTCCGCAGCTTCTTCTGGTCCGACCAGTTGTCGCGGAAGTTTAGCCACTTGTTCAGGGCGAACAGGTGCAGGGGCTCCAGCCCGCGCTGTTTCGCGCGGTCGTCGAGCGCGGCGACCTCGCCGGGGCCTGCCTTGCGGGAGGCGAACCAGACCTCATGGCCGCGCTCCTTGAGCGCGATGCAGAGGTTCACGGTCGGCTCGGCGGGGCCGGTCCACTTGTGGTCGCCGAAGAGGTGGAGGATGCGCACGGGGGTATTGGACCCGGGACCGGTCCTCAGGCCTACTTCTTCCTCAGCCGCACGATGCTGTCGCCGATGCGCATGAGATCGTAGGGGGCGTCCTCCTCGCCGAGCGCGTAGGCGACCACCACCTGCCGGTGCGGCGGCGAATCGTTGACCAGGTGATTCCCCGAGAACCGGTAGCGGCCCTTCGAGAGATTCGTCGCCGTCTCGGCCACTCCCGCTTTCGCGACCCCGGTCATCAGTGTTTCGGAGTAGTCGTACGTCCCGTCCTTCCGGAACACGTAAACATCCGCCGTCGAAGTCGCCACGCCGCCCTTCTCCCCCATCTCCGTGATCGCGGCCGCGTCGACGCTCACGTACCGCCCTTCGAGGCGAAGGTCCTCGGGGAGCGGCCGGGCGCGATAGGCGAAGACTCCGTTGAGCTTGACGACGTCGTCCGAGACCTTCTCCCATGTCATGGGCTTCCACTCGTCGGCGTCGCCGCCGAGTTCGACGAAGAGCTGCTCGTCCCGGAGTCCGTATCCGCCGCACCCGTCCGGATTCGACTTCTGGTGGCCCTCGAAGTCGAACTCGTCCGGGTTGTCGGGAAGCCCGAAGTACAGGCGGCCGTCCGGAAAGAACAGGAAGTGCTGGATATGGAACGAGCCGGGGGCGCCGATCTGGCGCCACCAGAGGCCGGTCAGGCCTTTGCGGCCGGGGACCGCCTGCGGGTCCACTTTGATCCGGGCCGCGCCGCCCACCTCCCGGACGCGCTCCGGGACGGCCCACTCCTCGCTGAGGGCGCCGCCTCCCGTGCCGCGCGTATACCGGATGTGCAGCCGCTTCCCGTCCGTCTTCTGCACGACCGCGGGCCACCAGCGCCCGTGCCAGAAGACCTCCACTTCCTTGCCGATCATCTGGTCGGGCACGAGTCCTCCGCCATTCCCCTCGCGCCCCTTTCGCGGCAGGACCTCCTTCTCTTCGCCCTTACGCCGCAGCCTGTCGCGAGTCAGCCACTCATCGGATTCCGTCCCGTACCCGCGCCAGTGGACGAAGTACTTCCCGTTCTCGACCTTGAGGATGTCCACCTCGTACCACGACTGGTTCCACGATCCCTCGCAGACCTCCCCGACCACCGGATCGCCGGTGACGGGCGGTTTCTCCTCCGCGGGCCTCACCGGCTCCGGCGTCGCACCTCCCCCGGCCCTCGCGCGCATCTTCTCCGCGGTGAACCAGGAGTCCCAGCTGTCCGCGAACCCGTCGTAGTGGATGAACCAGCGCTTCTCCTCCGCCTTCAGGACCGTCGCCGGCCACCACTTGTCGCCCCAGAACACCTCGACCTTGTCCCCGGCCTTGTAGCCAGGGATGGCATCCTGGGCGGTGGCGGCGACGGACAGGAGCAGCAGGACGGTGGCGGCAAGGCGCATTCGCTTCCTCCGGTGTTGGCCTCGGGTGAGTGCGGGGGATTCTGCCCGAGATTCGGCCCGTTGCGGCGAGGAAAGCAGTGACCGCGGCTGGACGGACCCGCGGCTACACTTCCGTGACCCGATTTCTGAAATCCGAAATTGTCTAAGGCTTCCTCCACCCGCACCGCCATTCTCCCGGAAACCGAACAAGGTCCACCCAGGACAACCCGTGCCGGCCGACTTCCAGACCTTCGTGCGTGACCACGAACGGATGGTGCGAGCCCTCGCCCTGTCCTGGGTCCGGAGTCCGTCCGCGGCGGACGACGTGACGCAGGAGGCGTTCGTGAGGGCGTGGAAGGCGTGGGGGACTCTCAGGGACCCCGCGAAGGCGAAGACCTGGATGTACACGCTGACCCGGCACGCGGCGATCGACTGGCTGCGGCGGGAGAAGCGGCACAAGGCGGAGGAACTGGTGCAGGACGTGGCGGCCCCGGCGGCGGACAGGCGACCGGACGACCTGGTGGACCGGGTCGTGCGGATCGTGGACGGGCTGCGCGAGGACTACCGGCAGCTGGTGCTGCTGCGGTTCGTGGAGGAGATGAGCTACGCGGAGATCGCCGAGGTGCTCGGGATGACGGCGACGGCGGTGGGCGAGAAGCTGCACCGGGTGCGCAAGATGGTGGCGGAGCGGATGTCGGCGCGAGCGGAAGGAGCGGAGGCGTGACCATGGACTGCCGCGACTGCGAAGCGAAGCTCTCCTGGTACCTCGACGGCGAGGCGCCGGAGCTGGAGGAGCACCTGGCCGGCTGCGCGGCGTGCCGCGGGAAGCTGGAGGAGCTGCGCCGGGCCGACGGGCTGCTGGCGCAGGCCGCGGGGCGGCTGCACGCGCAGGCGGCGGGCGGCGCGCCGGTGCGAATCCCGCGCGGCGGCGGCGTGCCGCGGTTCCGCTGGGGGTTCCTGGCCGCGGCGGCCGCGGCGCTGCTGTCGGTCGGCGCGTGGCGCTTCTGGATCGAACGCCAGTCTCCCCCGCCGCAGCAGGTGTCGGTTCTGGGGACGACGGCGTGGGTCGAGGGGGCGACGGGGACGCTGCGCGTGCTGGTGCGCAACGGGGCGACGCAGGAGCCGCTGGCGGGGGCGCGGGTGGTGGCGGAGATCGAGGGCGGGGCGAAGGCGGAGGCGCAGTCCGGGCCCGACGGGTGCGCGGAGCTGCGCCTGGCGGCGCCGGCGGCGCCCGAGGCCGTGCTTGTGCTGACGGTCATCTCGGCGATCGGCGAGGACCGCATCACGCGCAAGGTCGCCATCGAGCGGCCCGTGCGCGTCCTGATCTCGACCGACAAGCCGCTCTACCAGCCGCAGCAGACCGTGCACCTGCGCGTCCTCGCGATGGACGACGTCGCGCTCAAGCCGTTCCGGGGCGACGTCTCCCTCGAGATCGAGGACGCCAACGGGAACAAGGTCGAGCGCCGGACGCTCCGCACGTCGGAGTTCGGCATCGCCTCCCTCGACCTCGACCTCGCCGACGAAGTCGTGCTCGGCCCCTGGCGCGCGAAGGCCTCGGCGGGCGGCGTGACGAGCGAGCGGGTGTTCGACGTGAAGCGCTACGTGCTGCCGAAGTTCCGGGTGGACCTCGCGACGGACGAGCGGTTCTACGAGCCGGGGCGGACGATGGCGGCGGAGGTGGACGCGGCGTACCTGTTCGGGAAGCCGTGCGCGGGCGCCGAGGTGCGCGTGACGCTGTCGCACTGGGTCGGCGACGACTTCCGCGAGGCGGGAACCGCGGTGACGAGGGCCGACGCGTCCGGGCATGCCCGCGTGACCCTGGAGATCCCCGCGCGGCTGTACGGGACGGAGCTGGAGGGCGGAAGCGCGCTCGTGCGCTGCGAGGCGGCGGTGACGGACACAGCGGGGCACGTGGAGCGCAAGGCGGTGCTGGTGCCCGTCGCGGCCGCGCCGATCCGGATGGTGGCCGTGCCCGAGGGCGGCGAGTACGTCCCCGGCGTCGCGCAGCGGATGTACATCGTGTGCTCGTACCCGGACGGCCGCCCGGCGAAGGCGTGGGTGCGGTTCAAGGGACAGGGCGAGCGGCAGGCCGACGACAACGGCGTGCTCGAGGTGCCGATCCCGGAGCCGGGATTCGAGCTGCTCGCGCGGGACGACCGCGGCCGCTCCGGCCGGCTCGTCGCGGACCTCATGGCGCAGGGCGCCGCCGAGCAGGACTTCCTGCTGCGCACGTCTTTCGCCCGGTACGCCGCCGGCGAGACGATGCAGGTCACGGTGCTCGCCCGCCAGGACGGCCCCGTCTACCTCGACATCACGCGCGGGTCCTTCACGTTCCTGACGAAGACGCTCGACGTGAAGGACGGGCGCGCGGACGCGGCGATCGACCTCCCGCAGGAACTGCGCGGCACGGCGCGCGTGTCGGCCTACCGCGTCCGCCCCGACGGCCACATCTGGCGCGACTCGCGGCCGATCGTCGTGACGGCCTCGAAGGGGCTGGAGATCCGCCCCGCGATACGCCCGGAGCCGTTCCGGCCCGGCGAGGAGATGACGGCCGAGATCCAGGTCGTCGGCCCGGACGGCAGCCCCGCGCCGTCCGCGCTCAGCGTCTCGGTCGTGGACGAGGCCGTCTTCGCCCTGCACGAGTCGCGCCCCGGCCTCGAGTCCACGTACTTTGCGATCCAGGAAGACCTCCTCAAGCCGCGCTACCAGCTCAAGCCCGCCGGCGCCCTTGCCTCCCTGGACCCGACGCCCGCCCGCGTGGCGATCGCAGAGAAGCCGCGCCCGCCCGTTCTCGCCACGAACGGGTTCTGGACCCGCGTGGAGGAGTTCCGGCGCTGGCAGGCCCGCGCACGCCGCGCGTCGCAGGAGGTCTTCGCGGTGGTCACGGGACTCGCGATCGTGATCGGGGTCGCCGTCGGTTTCGGGTTCTCCACGCTGGGCTGGAGGATCCCGATGGGCGTCGTCGCGGGATCCGCGGCCTGCGCGGCGCTCTTGCCGTCGGGAAGCGAGCCGGGGGTGTTCATCGCGCTGGCCGTGCTGGCCGCCCCCTGGGCGCTGGGCGGCATCGTTCAGGGGTCGCTCCGCAGGGCGGCCCCCCTCGCCGGTGCGACGGTCGCCTTGGGCGCCACCGTCCTGCTGCTCGGGGTCGCCTTCCTGTCCGTCGCCGCGCTCGGCTCGCGGAAGGGGCGGGTCTTCAAGGCGCTCCAACTCGAGACGGCTGCGCCCACAGCGGGTGCCGTCGACATCATCCCTTTGAGGGCGGCTCCGAAGAGCAAGGACGGCTCCTCCGCACCGCCGCGCCTCCGCGAGTACTTCCCCGAGACGCTCTACTGGAACCCCGAGATCGTCACCGACGACCAGGGCCGCGCGACGCTGCGCTTCCCCGGCGCGGACTCGATCACGACGTGGCGGATGGGGATGAGCGCGGTGGACCGCGGCGGGCGGCTGGGCGCGGCGGACGCGCCGCTGCGGGTGTTCCAGCCGTTCTTCTGCGACATCGACCTGCCGGTGTCGCTGACGCAGGGCGACCAGGTGTGGATCCCGGTCGCGGTCTACAACTACCTCGACCGCGGGCAGCGCGTGGAACTCGCGTTCGAGGCGGAGAGCGGGTTCGAGCTGCTCGACGACGCGAAGAAGTCCCTCGACATCGCCGCGAACGACGTCCGCTCCGTGTACTTCCGCGTCCGCGCCCGGGACTTCGGCCGCCACAAGCTCAAGGTCACCGCGACTTCTCCCGAGTTCGGCGACGCCATCCGCCGCGCCATCGACGTCGTCCCCGACGGCCGCGAAATGCCGCTCTCGGTCAACGACGTCCTGCGCGACCGCGCCGTCACGAAAGTCTCCGTCCCGACGGACGCCGTGGACGGCGCTTCCCGCGCCTGGGTCCGCCTCTACCCCAGCCGCTTCTCCGAGGTCGTCTCCGGCCTCGAGGGCCTCGTGCGGCTCCCCTACGGCTGATTCGAGCAGACCTCGAGCGTGACCTATCCGAACGTCCTCGTGATGGGTTACCTCAAGAAAACGGGTCAGTTGACCCCCGAGTGGCAGATGAAGCTCGACGAGGCGCTGAACGCGGGCTACCAGCGGCTGCTGACGTTCGAGGTGCGGGGCGGCGGCTTCGACTGGTACGGCCGGGCGCCGGCGAAGACGATCCTGACGGCGTACGGGATCCTCGAGTTCACCGACATGGCGAAGGTGCGCGACGTGGACCCGGCGGTGGTGGAGCGTGCGAAGCGGGTGCTGTACGCGCGGCAGGAGCGGGACGGGTCGTGGGCGCTGGACGTGCCGATGCACACGTGGTCCTCGGTGGGCGGCGGACGGCTCCCGCTGACGGCGTACGTCGTGTGGGCGCTGCGGGAAGCGGGGCTGCGCGACGCCGAGGTCGAGCGCGGCGCGGCGTACGTGGCGGCGCACGCGGGCGAGGCGGCGGACCCGTACGTGCAGGCGCTGGTGGCGCTGGCGCTCGGAAGGGACGCGGCGGCCCTCGAGAAGTCGGCGGTCCGGGAGGGGGCCCTCGCGCACTGGACGACGTCCGGCGACGGCCTGGTCGGCGCGCGGGGCGACACGGCGGCGGTCGAGGCGACGGCTCTCGCGGCGCTGGCGTGCGGCCGGCAGCGGTCGCCGCGGGCGCCCGAAGCGCTGGCGTGGCTCTCGAAGAAGCGCGGCCCGGCGGGCGACTGGGGCTCGACACAGGCGACGATCCTGGCGATCAAGGCGCTGATGGAGGACGGCGGCGCGGCGAAGAAGCCGGAGAAGCCGGTGCACGTGCGCCTGCGGGTGAACGGGAAGGAAATCCTTGGCGCGTTCCGGGCGATCGACGGCGAGACGTTCGACCTGTACCAGCAGGCGGAGATCCCCGTCGAGGAGGGGGAGAACACCGTCGAGCTCGAAGCGGACGGCGAGCTCTCGGCCTCCTTCCAGGTCTCGGGGCGCTACTACCTCCCCTGGTTGCTTGCCCCCCGGCCCGTCGCTCCCCCGCTCTCCATCGAGGTCGCGTACGACGCCGAGGCCATCGACCTCGACGGCGTCCTCCACGCGACCGCCGTCCTCACCTACCGCGGCCGCGAGACCTTCATGGTCATCGCCGACCTCGGCGTCCCCCCCGGCTTCGAGCCCGACCCGGCGGCCTTCGAGCGCCTCGTCGAGAAGGGCACCGTCGACAAGTACTCGCTGACGGGCCGCCAGATCACGCTCTACTTCGGCAGGGTCTCGCAGGGCCAGACCCTCCGCGTCGAATACGACCTCCGCCCGCGCTTCCCCGTCATCGCCCAGTCCCCCGCGAGCGGCGCATACGAGTACTACACTCCCGACAACAGCGGCGTCTCGGGCCCGCGGCGGATCACGGTGCGGGAGCGCAGGTGAGCGGTTATCCTCCGTCCAAAAAGAGGAGAATCGGATGCCCGAGTCCTGCCCGGCCTGCAAGTCCGCGAATCTCGAACAGGCCGCCATCGTGAGCGCCGCCATCCAGCTCGACCGGGCCAGCACGATGAAGAAGCTGTTCGCCGCCCCGGAGATCAAGGCGACCGTCTGCATGGACTGCGGTCACATCGGGTCCCTGCGCGCGGACCCGGCACAGCTCGCGAAGCTGCTGCCGCCGAAGCAGAAATAGCGCCGGACCCATGCCGGAGCTGCCCGACCTCACGGTTTACCTCGAGCACCTCGACCGCCGCTGCAAGGGCCGGCCGTTGCTCGGCGTCCGGCTCGCTTCCCCGTTCCTCCTCCGCTCCGTCGAGCCGCCGCTCGACGCGTTCCGCGGGAAGGTCGTGAAGGGCTTCCGGCGAATTGGAAAGCGCCTCGTGTTCTGCTTCGATGAGGGTCTGTTTCTGGTCCTGCACCTCATGATCGCCGGGCGGCTCCACTGGAAGCCGCCGGGAACGAAGCCGGCCGGGAAGATCGGCCTCGCGGCGTTCGACTTCCCGGACGGGACCCTGCTGCTGACGGAAGCGGGCACGAAACGCCGCGCGTCGCTCCACGCCGTCCGCGGCGAGGCCGCGCTCGCGGCACACGACCCGGGCGGCGTCGAGCCCATGACCGCGTCCCGCGCCGCGTTCGCCGAGGCCCTTCGACGGACGAACCGCACGCTGAAGCGTGCGCTGACGGACCCGGCGACGGTGGCGGGAATCGGAAACGCCTACTCCGACGAGATCCTCTGGCGGGCGCGGCTGTCGCCGATCCTGCTGACGTCGAAGCTGACGGACGCCGACGTCGAGCGGCTGCTGCACGCGGTTCGGCATTCGCTCGCGGAGTGGACCGACCGCATCCGCGCCTCCGCGGCTGAGGGATTCCCCGAGGGCGTCACCGCCTTCCGCGACGGCATGGCCGTTCACGGACGCTTCCGCAAACCCTGCCCCGCCTGCGGCGCGCCGGTGCAGCGGATCGTGCGGGCGGAAAACGAGACGAACTACTGCCCGCGCTGCCAGACGGGCGGGCGGATCCTCGCCGACCGGTCGCTCTCCCGGCTGCTCAAGGGCGACTGGCCCCGGACGCTGGAGGAGATGGAGTAGCGGTGACGGGACGTCCGGGCGGCAGGCGCCTATCATGGAAGGATGTCCGAGGAACGCCGCACGGTCGTCATCATGTTCGCCCGGGTGGACGGTCTCGCGGAACTCCCCGAATCGGAGCGCGCCCGCCACGCGGACGGCGTGTTCAGCCGGCTCCGCGGCATCATCGAAGCGCGGGGCGGCGCGCTCGACAAGTTCATCGGGGACGTCGTCATGGCGCTGTGGGGAGCCCCCGTCGCCCACGAGGACGACGCCGCCCGCGCGGCCCGCGCCGCAGTTCTCATGGCCGACGAAACAGCACGCTACGCCGATGAGTCCGGGCTCCCGCTCAGCCTCCGCGCCGGCCTCAACCTGGGCGAGGTTCTCTTCGGCTCCGTCGGAGGGGACCGCCCGACCGCGATGGGGGACCCGGTCAACGTCGCCCAGAGGCTCATGGCCGGCGCGCGGGCCGGGACGATCGTCGTCTCGCGCGCCCTCGCCGATGCCGCCGGACGCGGCGTCCGGGCGCGGGCGCTGCCGCCGATGGAGCTCAAGGGCCGCGCCGAGCCGGTCGAAGTCCTCGAAATCGTCGCGGACGACGAGGCGCGCACGTCGTTGCGGGTGGTGCCGGACCTGGCGACGCCGATCCAGGGGCGTGAAGCGGAGCTGGCGGAGCTCACGAGCCGGCTGGGGGCGGCGGCCGGCGCCACGGCCGTCTGCATCGCGCTCACGGGAGAGCCGGGGATCGGCAAGAGCCGCCTCGCTGCGGAAGCGCGGCGCCGCCTCCGCGCGGGCACGCCTGCATTCCGGTCGTACGTGGGTCCGATGTCTCCCGACGCGCCGTTCCACGGGCCGGCGACGCTCGTCCGCGAAGCGCTGGCGGCCGGCGCGCCCGGCCTGGGTGCCGAAGATCCGCTGGGGCCGAGGGTGTTCGAGGCGCTGGCAGCCAGCGTCCCCCGCGAACCGGAGCGCCGGGCCCTTGCAGGACTGCTCCTGCAATCGGTGGGCGCGCCCGCCGACGGATGGGGGGCCGACGCGCTCGATCCGGCGCGAGTCCTGCCCGAGACTCTCCGGGCCTGGTCGCTCGTCCTGGGCAGCCTCGCCGCCGACGGTCCCGCCATCCTCGTGTTCGAGGACATTCACGCCGCCGACGAGGGCTCCCGCGAACTGCTCAAGCTGCTTCCATCGGCCCTCGCCCGTCGCCCGGTGGCGCTGCTGGCCACGACGCGGCCCGATGCGCCGCCGCCCCCGGACTGGGACGTCATGGCGTTGAAGGGCATCGGCCGCCGGGAGCTGGCCGCCGTCGCGTCCCAGGTCCTCGGTTCCGCGCTCGCCCCCGACCTCGAGGAGTTCCTCGCCGCCCGCTCCGAAGGAAACCCCCTGTTCGCCCTCGAGCTCGCCCGGTATCTCCGCGAGAACAACCTCGCCGGCGGCAGCCCTTCGCGGCTGCTCGTCGCGCCGGCGCGCCTCCCGAACCGCCTCACGAGCCTCCTCACCGCACGCCTGGATGGCCTGCCTCCCTCCGCCCGCGCCGCCGTCAAGGTCGCCTCCGTCCTCGGCAGGGAGTTCTCAGCTCCCCAGGTCTCGCGCGTCTCGGGACACGACGCCTCGAACGCGCTCCATCTCGCCGCCTCCCGCCGCATCGTTTCCCGCATTTCCGGCCGCCAGCCTTCCGGCGAGGACGAGTGGTCGTTCCAGCACGCCCTGGTCCGCGATGCGGCTTACCAGCTCCTCACGAAACGCGAGCGCAAGTCCCTCCACGAACGCGCCGCCGACGACCTCGAGCCGCTGGCCGCCGCCGATCCGCGACGCGCCGCACCGGCAGCCGCCCGCCACCGCGAGCAGGCGGGGCAAGTCCCGGAGGCCGCGGCGCTGTGGGGACAGGCGGCACGGGCGGGATTGCGGCAGAAAGCGTGGCTGGAAGCGGCGGCGGCGGCGGAGGAGGCGATCCGGCTGGGGAACGGCGCGCTGCGGACCGTCGCGAGCGACGCCCTCGCGTACCAGGGTCGGATGGATCGCGCGATGACACACCTCGAGGCGGCGCTCGCGGACCCGGCAGCCACGGGACCTCGCCGCGGGGCCGCGCTGCGTTCCCTGTCGCGCGTCCTGAGCCGCCGCGGTCACTTCGAGGAATCCCGCGCCGCCGCAGCCGAGGCGGAACCCCTGGACTCCGACCCGACGGCGATTCAGGAGTCCCTGATCTGGCAGGCGTCCGCGCTCGAGCGGCTGGGTCGCCCGGCGGAGGCCCTTGAAGCGCTCGACCGGGCACCGGCCGCGGCCGGGTCCCACGAGGGACTCTGGCGCGAGCGTGCGGCGTGCCTGACGTCCCTGGGACGGTACGACGAAGCGCGAGCCCTGCTCGAGCGGGCCGTGGCCTCGGCCGAATCCGCGGGTGACCGCTGGAGCGCCGCGCTCGCCATGAACACGATGGGCCTCGCGGATCTGCGCAGCAAGAGGGCCGCAGATTCGGTCCGCTGGTTCGAGCGCGCGGCGGAGGCGTTCCGCGACACGGCCGACCGGGCCGGGCTGGCCACGTCCCTGTCGAATCTCGGGATTGCGCTGTCCGAGTCGGACCGCAATCTCGACGCCGAGGCGCACTACCGCGAATCGCTCGGAATCCGACGCGAGATCGGCGATCTCGCGGGGGTCTTCAGCTCGCTCTCGAATCTCGCCATCGCCTCGGCGTCGCGGGGCGATCTGGAGGGAGCCCTGACGATCGCACGCGAGGCGGCCGAGATCGCGTCCCGTCTGAAAAACCCGATGCTGAACGCGAACGCGCTGGTCCTCGCCGGGAACATCGAATTCCGACGGGGCGCCCTGTCCGCCGCCCGCGACGCCTACGCCGGCGCCCACGCCCTCCTGTCCCGGGTCGCCGATCCGGCAGCCTCCGCCGCGGTCTGCCTGAATCTCGGCCTCGTCCACGTGTGCCTCCGCTGCGGATCCGCCGCCACTCCTTTCCTCCAGGAGTCGCTTCGGAGAAAGGAGGCCCTCGGCCACATGAGGGAGACGGTCGGAATCCGGGAGCTCCTTGCCCAGTCCCGCTTTCTCGCCGGCGACATCGCCGGCGCGCTGGACGCCGTCGCGCCCATACTCCGGAACGACGGGGCCGCCCTGCACGAGCACACGGACGCCGGCGGCGTCGTGCTGAGGATCCTGGTGGCCGCCGGCCGCGACGACGAACCCGGAGCTTACGCAACCGCCGTGCGCGGGGCCGTCGAGTCGGGGCGCCTGGTCGAGTCCACGAGCATCCTCTCGCTCGCGATGCACTCCCGTCGGCGCGGGGATCGCGCCGCGGCGCGGCATTTCGCCCGTGCCGCGCTCCAGGGCGCCCGCACGCCGGGCGGCGCTTCCGCAGAGATCGAGGCGTCGCTGCTGCTCGCGGCCCTGGAACTTGAGGACGGCTCAGCGGCCGAGGCGGGGGAAATCGCCAGGGCCTCCCGCGAGGTCGCCCAGCGCGCCGGGGACAGGGCGGGAGAAGGGCTTGCCCTGCTGATCATCGCGCGGACCCGGGCGCGCGCGGACAGGCCGGCGGAGGCGCGTGAAGCGTTTGAGCAGGGGCGGGCGCTGCTGTCGGACATCGCGGATCCTGCCCCGCGGATCGAGTGTCTCGTCGCGCTGGCCCTGACGGCGGCGGAACTGGGCGATGACGCCCGCGCGCGCGACGCCAGCGGGGAGGCGAGGCGCCTGGCGATGGCGACCGGGCTTCCAGGGCTTCTGTTCGACCTTCGAACGACGGACTGCGGTTCAGACACGCGATGACCGGGTCCCGCCCTCCGGTTCGTCCTGGCGCACCCCGTCCAGCGGCCGGCGACGGGTCAGCATCCAGAACATCCACGCCGTCCCGGTCGCCGCGCAGAGGTGCTTGAGCGTGTGGCCGCTGACGGCGTGCGAGGTCCACTCGAAAATGCGCGCGTCGAGCGCCTCGTTCGCCTTCGCGGCCATGTACCAGCCGAACGCCACGAGCAGGTCCGCGGCGCCGGTGTAGCGGGCCGGGAAGAGCCAGAGCATGAGGGGGATGGCGACCATCGGGTAGAACTGCACGAGCGCGTAGAGGCGCAGGTCACCGGTCCCCTGACCTTCCCCGAGGCGCCAGGCGACGACGCTGGAGAAGCCGGTGACGAGGAAGGGGACGATGAGCATCGAGCCGCCGCGCAGGCTGATGCGCTCCATGACCTGCACGCCGAGGACGCCCATGAAGGCGACGGTCATCGGCAGGCGGTCCCAGAACAGCGTGAACGTGTCCGGCGCCCAGTGGTAGTAGGCCGACCCGAGGCCGGTGAAGAACACGCCGACGAAGACGACGCACCATCCCCACCACTCGGCGTACGCGAGGAACGGCTTGCCCGGACCGATCCGCTCGCTCCGCCGCGCCAGCCACGCCAGCGCCCAGGCGCCGACCACGCAGAACGGCAGGTTCGAGACGACATCGCCGAAGTTCGGGATCCCCAGGAACGGCCGCCGGTCCGCGAAGTTGTGGTACTCCGGATCCTGGGGGATCCGCCTCGCGAGGAACATGCCGATCCCGGCAGCCAGGCCCAGACCGCCGACGATGGCGGCACGGATGCGGAGTGTGCGGGGAGACATCGCGGGGCGACTATACTCGACTCCCATGCGGATGCTCCTCCTCGCCCTCCTGTGCACCCTCCACGGCTTCGCCGAGGAACCCGCGCCTTACCGCGGCTTCCGCGCCGACCTGGATGCCGCGGGGCTCGTCGCGAGGATCCACGTCGGGAAACGCGACCCGGGAAGCGTGGACGCCCTGGTCGGGCGCGTGTTCAAGGGCGGCGCGAAGGAGGGCGACACGGTCACGCTCGCCTACGACGCGGAGAGCTACGAGGAGCGACTCTCCGGGGACCTGGCATGCCCAGGCGGCATCCTGGGCAACGGCGTGCCGTTCTTCGGCAAGCTCCCGGCGGCCGGTGGCAGCTGCATCGCCCTGGCGCGCCGGACCGACCACGGCTGGGCGCTCGAGGCCTGCTGCCTCGCGGAGCCCGCCGGCGGGCTGTCGTTCGAAAGCGCCGAGCAGGCAAAGGCCTACGGCGAGGAGCGCCGCCGCGCCGCCGACAAGGCCGACGCGCTCGTCGCCGCGCTGCTCGCCGCGAAGTCCGACGCTGACTATGCCCTCGCCTGCGCCCTCGCCCTCGCCGCGAATTTCGCGGAGGAAGGCTGCGGGGACGCCGACCTCGCCGCGGGCGTCCTCCTCGACGACGCCCGGCGGTTCTCCGCCTCGCTCGACCGCGACAACGCCGCCCTCCGCGACGCCGTCGCCCGCGCCCACGCCTTCATCCTCGACGGCGGCGCCGCGAAGAACGCCCAGGCCGCCGCCCTCCGCGAATGGCTCGTCCCGCTCCTCACCGAAGCGCAGCGCCGCGAGGCCGCCGCGTACTACGCCGCCGAGTACCGCAAGGCCCGCCGCGAGGCGGACGAGGACGGGAAGCAGCGCCGCGAGCCGAAGGACCCGCGCCGCAAGCCGGAGCCCGACCGCTTCGAGGACACCGCCGCAAGGCGCTTCGGCCTCCAGTCGCGCCTCAAGGAGCTGCCGAAGCTCCTCGCCCTCGCCCTCGACCCGATCCACCCGCCCACCGACCTGTCGAACGACGATCTTCTCGAGAAGGCGGACGCCCTCGCACCGAAATGACCCGCGTGCGATAATCCGCCTTCCCTCGGGAGACCCGCATGCGCTTCCTCGCCGCCCTGCTGCTTGCCTCGGCCGCCTTCGCGGAAACCGGGCTGATCGACCGGCCATTCGACCCGGCGGCGACGGTCGTCGTGATCGTGAACGACGCGGTTCCCGAATCTGTCGAGATCGGCAGGCACTACTGCGCCGTCCGCAAGGTTCCCGAGGCCAACATCCTCCACCTGAACGCGCCGAAGGAGGAGGAGATCTCCTGGACGGTGTTCCTCGAGAAGATTCTCGGGCCGTTCCTCGGGCACCTCGACAGGTTTCCCGAGGCGATCTTCGTCGTGCCGACGTACGGCGTCCCGGTGAAGATCAAGAACGAGAAGTCCGAGCGCAATCCGGAGGCTCGCCCTAGCGGCCTCGGCAATTCCGCGTGCGTGGACGCCGAGCTCGCGCTGGCGCTTCAGCCCGACCACGAGATCGAGGCGTGGATCGACAACCCGCTGTTCCGGAAGGACCGGCGGATCACGCGGGAGGACCGGTATCTCATGGTGTCGCGGCTGGACGGGCCGACGCCGGCGATCGCGCGGGCCCTCGTGGACAAGGCGGTCTACGCCGAGACGTACGGGCCGCGCGGCATCGCCTGGCTCGACACGCGCGGGCTTCAGGAGGACGGCGGCAGCTACGGCTCGACGGACTGTGAGATGCGCACGTGCCTGCTCGTGTGGGACGAGTACGGCATCCCGTACAAGGACGACGACAAGCCCGACCTGGTGGACGTCTCGACGTGCGCGGACGCGCTGTTCTACTGGGGCTGGTACACGGGGACGTACAACGGCACGAAGCCGTACACATTCAACACCGGCGCTATCGGCGCGCACCTGCACTCGTTCAGCGCGGGGACGATCCGCAGCGACCGGGCGCAGTGGGTCGGCCCGCTGCTCGCCCACGGCATCACGTGCACCCTCGGCACCGTGTACGAGCCCTTCACCATCGGCTTCCCCGCCATGAACATCGTCTACGACCGGATGCTCAAGGGGTACACGTGGGGCGAAGCGTGCGCGATGGCGGCGCGGATCAACTCGTGGATGTGCGTGTACGTGGGGGACCCGCTGTACGCGCCGTGGTCGAAGGGAATGAAGGAGCCGCAGGAGCGGAACTGGGGGATCGCGACGAAGGCGTACGACCGGCTGGAGGCGGCGCTGGACGCGAGCGACATGGCGGCGGCGAAGCAGGTGATGGACGACCTGGCGGGGCTGCCGGTGAAGTTCGCGGGGGGGACGAAGGACATGTCGTTCCTGCAGAGGGAGATGGCGGCGCGCGGGCTGGCGCCGGGGACCGGGACGGTGAAGGCGCTTCTGGCGGCGATCCTGGAGTTTTCCGGGGCGGCGGACGCGAAGGCGAAGCAGGCGGTGGTGGAGAAGGCGCTGGCGATTTCGCCGATGAACTACGAGGCGAACCTGGCGATGGGGAAGCTGCTGGTGGAGGCGGGGAAGCACAAGGAGGCGATCGCGGCGCTGGAGAACGCGCGCCGGGTGGTGCCGGACGCGGTCGAGGCGGCGGAGCCGCTCGGGAGGGCGCTTGCGGCGACGGGGAAGTTCAAGGAGGCGATCCCGATCCTGAAGAAGGCGGCGGAGAACGGCGCGGGCGCGGACGCCCTGGAGCTGCTCGGGGACTGCTGCCTGAAGGCGGGGGACGCGGCGGGGGCGGTGACGTACCTGACGGACGCCGTGGCGCGCAACCCGCTCGACCGCGGGGCGGCGATGGCGCTGGCGAAGGCGTGCGAGTCGGCGCGCGACGCCGCCGGGGCGGTCAAGGCGCTCCAGGGCGCGGTCCTGATCACGCCCGAGACCGGCGAGGACGTGCCGGCCTGGAAGGCGTCGTGGAAGGCGCTCTCCTCGGCGGCCGCGCGGGCGAAGGACAAGGCCGAGGCGGAGCGGTCGGCGCTCGCGCTCGCCGACCTCGGGTCGCCGCTGTTCGAGGTGCCGTCGAAGGGCGTGGCGCTGAAGATGGTCCAGCGCGTCGAGGCGCTTTCGACGACGGACAAGCCCGTGCAGGTGAAGGCCCCGCCGAGCGAGGCGCTCACGGGCGGCCTGCTCCCGCGCCTCGTCGTCGGCAACGCCGGCCCCGACCCGATCGTGATCCACATCGCGGGCGTGTCGCCGCGCGACGTGCCGCTGCCGGCCGCCCCCGGCGGGCAGGGAAAAATCGCGACGAAGGAGATCGGCCTCTACCCGGGCGACGTGGACATCGCGATCGAGGCGCCGAAGGGGAAGGAGAAGCGGGTGGGCGTGGCGAGGATCCGGGTGGAGCTGGGGAAGCGGTACGGGTTCGTGCTGGACGGGGACCTGAACCCGGCGATGCCGAAGAAGGAGAAGTAGTCGGGAGACCCCGCCTTATCCGTTTTCATCCCTAGTCATCCGCGACCCCGACGTTCGCATCCCTTTTTCATCCATTTCAACTCCCTGAGTGCGGGGAAACTGGATGAAAGACGGATAGAAACGTCGGGGTCGCGGATGAAAAGGGATGAATCGTCACGAGGCTTCGCCTCACCACGAAGCACGAAAACGTAGGCTCCTCGGCTAACCTGTGCTCGCCGTCGGGCACGAGGTCGAATCTTTACCTGGCGCAGGCAAGCCCGGGGATGAATC
>JADLHC010000337.1 GCA_020849035.1 Planctomycetia bacterium | reverse complement strand
TTCCTTGTTCGAGTACGGCTGCTTCGTGATCGAACGCAGCGCCTCGCTCGCGGCCGTGCGGACGTCCTCGCTCTTGTAGTCGAGCATGGCGAGGAGGGGCGGGATGGCTTCCTTCACGCGGATGTCGGAGAACGCCCGGCAGGCCGCGGCCTTGACCTCCGCGTCCTCCTTCGGGTCCTCGAGCATCCCGATGAGCAGCTTCGCGGACTCCTTGTCTTTCAGGATCGCCAGCCCGCCGATCGCCACCTTTCGCGCCGCGGGCGCGTCGTCCTTCAGGTGCCCGCGATACGCCGCCGCCGCCGTCTTCCCGGTCCGCGCGCGCAGCGTCAGCTCCGCCTCCGCAGCGCTCGCCGAGGCGCCGCCGCCCGAGACCATCGCGAACAGGTCCCCGTCGCTCTTCGACTTCAGGCCCTTCGCGTAGAAGTAGTATGCGCCGCCGGCGATCGAGAGGATCACCAGCGCGATCACGATCCGTTTCTGGTTCGACATGCGTCCTCCTGTCCCTTTCCGATTTCCCTCCCGGATGGCCAGCATACCACGCGTTGCAGCGTCCCGCCCCGCACGGTAGGATCCGCAGGTGGCCCCGAAACCCTTCTCGTACCTGCTCCTCTACTTCCCCGTCGCGCTCGTGACATCCCTCGTTCTGACGGCGGCGAAAGAGGACGGCGCGGCGAACATCGCGCGCAAGGGCCTGCGCACGTTCGGGCTGCTCAGCCTGGCGATCCTCGGCGGCGGCGTGCTCGTCTGGTTCGTGGGACGGTTCGTGTAGCCCGTCAGGCCGGCGGGTTCTCCGGGCCCGCCCCCCCGTCCTCTTCACCCCCGCTCTCCTCCTCCTCCACCCCTGCCTCTTCTTTCCTCTCCGCCTCCGCACGCCGCCCGAACAGCAGGCTCGCCGTGAAGATCACCGCGATCAGCCCGAACGACACCAGCTTCAGCAGCTTCTCGAACTGCTCGTCCGGCTCGGGCCTCAGAAGCGTGTGTCCCAGCTCGATGAGCATCTTCATCCCCGCGATCCCCACGATCACGTACGCCCCGTCCACGACGCGGGGGACGCGCGCGATGACCTTGAGGAATCCGCCGGCGACGAAGCGCATGGCGACGATGCCGAGGATTCCCCCGGTGATGATGACCCAGCCTTTCTTGGACGCCGCCATCGCGACGAGTATCGAGTCCACGGAGAAGACGATGTCGGTGAACTCGATGCGGGCGACGGTGGACCAGAACAGCGACATGCCGAGCAGGCTCGTCGCGGCCGCGACGGCGGGCCCGTTGCCGTCCGTCGCGAGGCCGCCGGCGACCTTTTCCCGGAAGTGCTTGATCGGCAGCCACGTCAGGTAGGCGCCGCCGAGAGCGAGCGCCGCGATCTTCGTTCCGTGGTGCTTCAGGAGTTCGAGCAGGAAGACGACGGCGATGAGGCGGAAGATGAACGCGCACCAGATGCCGATCTTGAGCGCGAGCTTCTGCTGGTGCTTCGGCAGTCCGTAGGCGAGGAGCGCGAGCACGATGGCGTTGTCAGCGCTGAGGATCGCCTCGAGGACCACGAGCAGGCCGATCGCGACAAGGTCCTCGGCGGTGAGGACGAACGTACCATGCTGGAAGAGGATGTCGGCGAGCACGTGATCCGCGCGGCGCCTATTTCCGCGTGGCCCGCGCGAGCAGGCCCATGCCGAGGATCGTCAGAAGCGTCAGGAGAGCCGCGAGGATCCAGCCGGCCGTCGAAAGCTGCAGGTCACCAGGCATCGGGGCGTCTCCAGGTCACGAGGTGCGCGCGGATCTTCGGCGCGCCGGCGTCGACCGTCAAGGCTGCGGCGGCGGGGACGGCGGCGAAGAGGCTGCCTCCCCCGGCGCCTTCAGGCCCAGGATGTTCAGGACCAGCACGACGTTCAGCAGCCCGGCGGCGCACATGTAGAGCAGCCCCGGCTCGTAGAACTCGTGCGGGGAAAATCCCCGGGGCCCGTTGTCCCGGATCAGCCACGTCGCCAGCCACGTCATCCCCGATCCCCACCGCCCCACGTAGTAGAACGGATTGTCCTCGATCCGCACGAACCGGAAGTCCGCGAGGACGTAGCCGGCCAGGTACGTCAGCGTGAGTGCAGCGAAGAAGAAGAGCGCCTTCTTCGGGCGGCCGAGGAAAAGGTGCCCGAGCCCCGGCACGAGCCAGGCGAGCGCGATGGCGATGAAGGGGTCTCTTTTCATCGGGGGCTACATCCGGAAGGACTCTCCGAGGTACGCCTTCCTCACCTCCGGGTTTTCGACAAGCTCCGCGGCTGCGCCGTGCGCGAGAATCTGCCCCTCGGCGATGATGTAGGCGCGGTCCGTCACCGACAGCGTCTCTCGCACGTTGTGATCCGTCAGCAGGATTCCGATCCCCTTCTCGCGCAGCTTCCGGATGATCTTCTGGATCTCCTCCACCGCGATCGGGTCGACCCCCGAGAACGGCTCGTCCAGCATCAGCAGTTGAGGCTGCGTGATCAGCGCCCGCGCGATCTCCAGCCGGCGCTTCTCCCCTCCCGAGCAGAGGCCGCCCATGTTGTAGCGCACGTGGGAGAGGCCGAACTCGTTGAGAAGGGCTTCACAGCGAAGGCGGCGGTCGTGGCGGGAGAGTGGAAGGGTTTCGAGGATGCCGAGGAGGTTCTGTTCGACGGTGAGGCGCTGGAAGACGGACTGTTCCTGGGAGAGGTAGCCGATCCCGCGGCGGGCGCGTTTGTAGACGGGCAGGGCGGTGATGTCCTGGTCGCGGAAGAAGACGTGGCCGGAGTCTGGGGTGATCATGCCGATGGTCATGCGGAAGGTCGTCGTCTTGCCGGCTCCGTTGGGTCCGAGGAGGCCGACAATCTCTCCGGGCTCCATGTGAAAGCACACACCGTCGACGACGGTGCGGGAGCCATAGGTCTTGACGAGTTCCTGGACGCTGAGAAGCGGCATCTGCCTCCGTTGAAAACCGTCTTAAAACTCCGATCGATGAAAGGCCACCGTCTCGCCCTAATCCTACGTAAGATTAATTCAGCTCAGTCTTTAGATCGTTTCTGACGGGTTTTCAACAATCCCTGCGTCCCCTCAGCAGGATTGTTGAAAACCGGCGGACAACCTGCGCACGCCTGCCCCCCTCCCCTACCTCCCGAACGCCTCCGCAAGAAGGTCCTTCATCGCCCGCCAGCTCCGCCTGTCCGCCTTCTCGTCGTACGCCAGCCCCTTTTTCGGGTCGTTTCCCGCATCCGGGTTCGTAAACCCGTGAACCGCGGAGCTGTACTTCACCAGCTGCCAGTCCGCACCCGCCTTCCTCATCTCCTCTTCAAACCCCGCCACCTCCTCGTCCGGCACGAACTTGTCGTCCGCGCCGTGGCAGACCAGAACCTTCGCCTTCACCTTCCCCGCCTCCGCGGGCATCGGCGTCGCCAGGCCGCCATGGAACGACACGGCCGCTGCAAGATCCGCCCCGTCCCGCGCCAGCTCCAGCGCGACCGTCCCGCCGAAACAGTACCCCATCGCCGCAAGCCGCTTCGCGTCCACGTGCTCGTCCTTCGCCAGCGCGTCCAGCCCCGCGCGGGCCCGCTCGCGCATCAGCTTCCGGTCGTCCTTGAACTTCCCCGCCTGTTTCCCGGCGCCCTCGAACGTCGTCTCCAGCACGCCCTTGCCGTACATGTCCAGCGCGAACGCGACGAACCCCTCCGCCGCCAGCTGCTCCGCGCGCTTCCTCACGTACGCGTTGTGGCCCCACCACTCGTGGATAACGAGGACCCCGGGCCGCTTTTCCTTCGCCGCGTCGTCCCACGCCCTCCACCCCTCGAGCAGGACCTCGCCGTGCCGGTACTCCACCGCCTTCGTCTTCACCTCCGCCTCCGCCGAAATCACGCTGGCCGCCAGCACCGCGACGACCGCCGCCACGTTCTTCATCTCGATTCTCCCTTTCCCTCGCCCAAGCCCCGCTCGCCACTCGCACCTCGCCCCTGCCGTTACCTGATCCTCTTGAACCTCTCCATCGGCCACCACACCACCAGCGCCTTCCCCACCATCTCTTCCCGCGCCACGAACGGATGCCACGGTTTCTCCTGATCTCCCTCGTCCTCCACGTCCTCCCGCCGGAACCAGTGGTCCGTCCCGTCCAGGTCCCGGAACCTCTCCATCCCGCCCTCCTCCGCCCGGTTCTGCGGATAGTTCTCCGGCGAATCCCCGTCCCCGTGCATCACCAGCCCGTTCTTCAGCTTGAGAATTCGCTCCTTCCACAGCCGCCCGTCCTTCGAGTTGCATACGTTGTCCCCGATCGCGAAATACCGGTCCTTCGGGATCGACAGGAAGGGCTGCCCCGTGAGCACCGACTCCCCCGCGTTCTGCCCCGTCTCGTTGTAGAGGATGTCCCGTCCCACCCAGACCTTCTCGAACCGCACCGCGCCCCCGTGCGAACCGAACATCACCTGGAACGGCGGCGCGTCCGGCATCCGGAGCCGGTCCGGCAGCACGTCCACGTACTCCCACACCGCCACCTCGCGCCCCGCGATCCGCACGTGCACCGCCCCGTCCCACTGCCCGACCTCCACCTCCGCCCCCTCCGCCACCGCCCCCTGCGTCGCAGGCTGGGGCATCGGAAGCGGCTCGAACGTGCCGCCCGCGTCGGGCAGGTGCGCGAAGCTCACCGTCCCGTTCGCCGCGATCCGCGTCGTGAAGCGACCGTAGCCGTCGCTCCGCGCGTAAGTCACGAACAGCTCGGATCCCGCGCTCATCACCGCCTTGAACCGCATCGCCACGTCGTTCACGCGGCCGTTCGTCCCCTTGCCGCGGTACCAGTCCTTTACGGGCGACTGCTTCCGGAACGTCGCCTCCCCGTTCGCCGGGCCCGTGTCGAAAACCGCGCCGTCGAGGTAGCAAGCCGCAGGCGCCCCGTCCCACTCCTTGCGGCACTTCTCAGCGCTCACGTCGTCCCCGGGCCACGCGTGCAGCCAGATCCCCGCCTGCTCCCGCTCGGGCTTCCGCGCGACCCGGAACTTCCCGTCGCTCCCCGCGTGCGGCCGCGTCCAGATGTCCCCGTGGTCGACGCGCAGGTCCTCCTCGGGCAGCCCGACGATCCGCTTGATGAAATTGCGGGAGCGGTCGAGCGGGTACTTGAAGACGCAGACGTCGAAGCGCCGGACGCCGCTGAAGACGAGGCCGATCTTGTCCACCATGATGCGGTCGCCCTGGTGGGCGGGGGGCGGCTCGCCGGGCTTGGTGTCGCCGTAGAGGGTGGGCTCCATGGATCCGGTGGGGATCTTGAACACCTCGACGCAGAAGCACCGGATGATGAGCGCCATCAGGAACGCGACGGCGATCGCCTCGACGTTGTCGCGCATCCACTCCACCGGGTCGCCCTGCTTTGCGGGCAGTTTCGCGGTGCCTGCGGGCGCGAGCTCCGGGCTCGGTCCGGAAGAGGGGGCCTGCGGAGCCGGCGCCTGCGTCGCGGACGGCGTGCCCAGGTACATGAGGGCGCCGAGGCCGGCGAACCAGAGGAAGAAGGTGACGTTGAAGGGCTCGTCGCCGAAGTTCGGGTCGAGCCGGCCGGCGTTCCGGGCGCGGTAGAACTGGACGATGTTGTAGATCGCCCCGACGAGGCAGCTGTACTGTCCGACGACCCAGCCGAGGCGCGAGCCGAGGCTCACCGCGGCGACGGCGCCGAGCTGGACGGCGATCATCGCGAAGATCATCGGGGCGTTCGGGCTCCCCGGTACGCCCTTCACGGCGCGATGCGCCACCACGCCCAGGCCGATGGCGGTCACCAGCAGCCCCATGACTGCGCCCCAGCGCGTCCGGAGGTCGCCGGAGAGCCTGTCCTGCAGGCCGCGGATCGTCAGGGGCATCGCTCTTCCTTGAACGACTAATCCTTGTCCACGGACAGGACCGCGAGGAACGCCTTCTGCGGGATCTCCACCGCGCCGACGTTCTTCATCTTCTTCTTCCCTTCCTTCTGCTTCTCCAGCAGCTTGCGCTTGCGCGTGATGTCGCCGCCGTAGCACTTGGCCAGCACGTTCTTCCCGACGGACTTGATCGTCTCGCGGGCGATGACGCGGCTGCCGATGGCGGCCTGGAGCGCGACCTCGAAGAGGTGGCGCGGGATCTCCTTGCGGAGGATCTGGATCACCTTCCGGCCCTTGTACTCGGCCTGGTCGCGGTGGCAGACGATGGAAAGGGCGTCCACCTCGGAGCCGCCCACGAGGATGCGGAGCCGGACGAGGTTGTCGGT
>JADLHC010000336.1 GCA_020849035.1 Planctomycetia bacterium | reverse complement strand
GGGGGCGAAAGGCGGGGGCGTGAGGCGGGGGCGTGAGGCGGGGGAGAAGTGCGGGGGGCGGCCATCCGGCGTGGCTGCGGCGCTCCTGGGGTGGTTCCGGCACGCGGCGAGGGACCTGCCGTGGCGGCGGTTCCGGACGCCCTACGGGACCCTCGTCAGCGAGCTGATGCTGCAGCAGACGACGGTGAAGGCGGTCGTCCCGAGGTTCGAGCGGTTCCTCCGGCGCTGGCCGGACCTCGGCGCGCTCGCGGCCGCTTCCGAGCAGGAGGTCGTCGAGGAGTGGGCGGGGCTGGGGTACTACTCGCGGGCCCGCAACCTGCACCGGGCGGCGCGCGCAATGATGGAGCGGCACGGCGGTGACGTGCCCGCAACCGCGGAGGAGCTGCGGGCGCTTCCCGGCATCGGCGCCTACACGGCGGGCGCGATCCTCTCGATCGGGCACGGGGTGCGCGCGGCTTGCGTGGACGGGAACGTGCGGCGCGTGATTTCGCGGCTGGACGGAAGGGACTACGGGGCGCGGGAGCTGGAGGCGCGGGCGGCGGGACTGGTGCCGGCGCGGAATCCCGGCGCGTGGAACGAAGCGCTGATGGAGCTCGGTGCGACCGTCTGCCTGCCGCGCGATCCGAGATGCGCGGAGTGCCCGCTGGCGGCGGGGTGCGTGGCGCGGCGGGAGGGCACCGCGGAACGCCTGCCCGCGGCCAAGGCGCGCCCGCAGACTGTGGAGGAGGACGCCTCCTACGCCCTCGTTCTCCAGGACGGCCGCGCGCTCCTCGGGCGGCGGCCCCCGGGGCCGCTGGGCGGGCTCTGGGAATTCCCGGGGGACAGGATCCCGAGGACGAAGCTGGCCGCGAAGCTGCGCGAGAAACTCGGAGTTTCCGCGCATGTCGGCCGCAGGATTGCCGCCGCCAAGCACACGATCACGCACCACCGCATCACCGCCACCCTCTACGAGGTGCGCCTGGAAGGAGCTCCCGAGGCGAAGGGCTACTCCGAGCTCGCGTGGGCGTTCCCGGAGATCGAAGCGCTGACCGCCGCGTCGCGGAAACTCTCCCGCGACCTGTTCTAGACGCGCTTCCCGACCACGAACCCCTCCTTCGCCAGCCGCGTCACAAGTTCCGTCGCGGCCGCCTCGGGGGTGAACTTCAGCGTCCCCTCGGGCGACTCCTCGAGCAGCCACGGTTTCAGCCACTTCAGCCGCCGCAGCTTGAGCAGCACCATCGGGTCCGCGCACCGCAGCAGGCCTTCCTTCTCCTCCCAGACGACCTGGATGTCGTCGCCGCCAAGCTCGGTGAGCAGGAACCGGACGGTGTCGGGGAGAGGGTTGCGCGAGTGCTTTTCGAGGAACTCGCGGATCTCGTCCACGGTCATTCCGGCGTTGAGGCCGGCGGCGAGGCTCTTCTTGTCCACGCGGAACACGAACGCCGCGTCGGCGCGCTCGAGGCGGGCGATGCGGGCGAGGGCGGTGAGGAGGGCGGTGCCGCCGGCGGGGGAAGCGAGGACCTCGAGGGTGGGGAGGACGGCGAAGCCGGTTTCCGAGTCGGGGGCGGTGCGGGCGGCGCGGAGGGCGGCGGCGGGCGGTTTCTTCGAGAGGAGCGCCCAGGCGGAGGCCTTCGCGAGTCGCCAGGACTCGCGGGAGGCGCCGGTGGCGCGTTCCGCGAAGCCGAGGCGATGGAGCGTCTTGAGATCGGCGGCGACCCGCGCGCGGATCCAGGCGTCCTCGGCGGGGCCGGGCTCCCCGGCGTGCGCGGTTTCCCAGGCACCGATGGCGACGGGGTCGGCGGCCAGATGGCGCGCGAGGTCGTCGGCCGCGACCCAGTGGTCGCCGGCGCCGGCGAGGATTGCGACGAGGTGCGAGCGGAAGTCGCGGAGCCAGCCGGCGGGGCCGAGGTAGTCTTCCGCGAGCGCCTTCGTCTGCTCCGCCGGCTTGAGCGCCAGGAACGGCTCGAGCGCCTGCCCGCCCAGCGGGTCCGCCTCCACCTCCGTCTCCGCCCCCGGCGCCGCGCGCCGCGCCGCGAACCCGAGCAGCTCGTCGAGCTCCACCGACGCCAGGTGCAGCAGCGCCTCCAGTCTCGCCCGCGCCGCCTTGCCGATCCGCCCGCCCTTCCGGGCGTCCAGCCGCTCGATGTGCGCCACGAGCGCCAGCCGGCGCAGGTCCGCCGCGAACTGCCCCGACCGCGAGTCCGGATGCGCGTCCGGGATCGCCGCCGCCAGCTTCCTCCGCTCCGCCTCCAGCGCCGCCTTCGCCTTCTCCGCCACCTTCGCGCACGCCGCCTCCCGCAGCTCTTCCGGGATCACCACCTGCGGGAACGCGCTCCATCCCGGTTCGCCGCACGGCGCGAGGAGCGCGCGGCGCGAGAGGAGCTGGACGGGGGAGTTGGGGTTGAAACGTGCGCCGAGGAGATCGTCGGCGGAGAGGGGAAGGCGGAGGGCCCAGTCCGGGCGCATCGCCGCGACGCGGTCGGAGAGCGACTTCGCCGCGATCACGCCGCCGCGGCGCGCGACGAACTCGAGCAGCTGCATCGCCGGCGGCGCGAGGTTCTGCGCCAGCCGCGGCGCGGCCTCGATGAGCTTGCGGTGCAGGCGCGCACGCGCCGCGGCGCGGGGAAGCGTCTCGCGGAGGCCGAGGTCGGTGGCGAGGACGCGGGCGCCGGCGTCCGAGTAGTGGCGCAGCGCCTGGCAGAGCGAGCGCGGGCCGGTGCCGGGCATGTCCGGCATGAAGAACCACTCGTAGGGGACGGCGAGGAACTGCGGGCGGACGGCGGAGGGGATGGGGAAGAGGAGGCCGGCGCATTCGAGGTCGTGAAGTTCCTGCGGCGTGGGGGGCTGCGCGACGTCCTTGAACCGGGAAAAGCCGCCGTCGCGGTAGAGGGTGTCGAGGCAGCGCCAGAACGATTCGCGGAGGTCGGGGCGGAGCTCCCACCAGGTGCGCTTGAAGACCTCGGTGTGCACGAGGATGTCGGCGAGCTCGTCGGCGAGCTGGGTGCGCGTGCGGGGAGTGGGGCGGGGAGGGAGGCGGCCCTGGGAGATGAGGAGGAGGGAGCCGTCCCCGAGGGAGTCGAAGAGTTCGCGGAGGGTCTTGGTGCGGGCGGGGTCGGGGCCCGGGTGGGGGAGGTGATGCCAGGAGGTGCGTTTTTTCATGGTGTGGGGGTTCGGGTGGGGGGGGGGACGGAAGAATTTTCAAACTTGGATTTTCAATCTTCCATTTTCAATGTTCCCGGGATGAGAGAGTCCTGGTTGGCCGCAAGCTCTCGACCGGGGCCATTGACCATTGAAAATGGAAAATTCAAATTTCATCATTCGTCCTTCCTCTCCACGCTCCCTGCATCCACCACCTCGTACCTGTATCCCTGCTCCGTCAGGAACAGCTGCCGCTTCTGCGCGAATTCCTCCTCGCTCGTCGCGCGCGTCACGAGGCTGTAGAAATGCGCCTTGCCGCCGTCCGACTTCGGGCGCAGCACCCGCCCCAGCCGCTGCGCTTCCTCCTGCCGCGACCCGAAGGTGCCGCTCACCTGGATGAGGACGTTGGCGTCGGGGAGGTCGAGGCTGAAGTTCCCGACCTTCGAGAGGACGAGGAGGTTCCGCTTTCCCTCGCGGAACGCGCCGTAGGCGGCCTCGCGCTCGCGGACCGGCGTCTTCCCGGTGATCGCGGGGGCCCCGAGGCCCTCGGCGAGGCCCTCGACCTGCTCGAGGTACTGACCGATGATGAGGATCTGGTCGCGCCCGTGCCTGCCGAGGAGGCGGCGGACGACGTCGACCTTCGCGGGGTTCTCGCTGGCGATGCGGAACTGCTCGCGGTCGCCGGACGCGGCGTACCGGAGGCGGTCGGCGGGGGAGAGGTCCGCGCGGATCTCGCTGCAGACCGCCGCGGCGATCCAGCCCTGCTTCTCGAGCACGCGCCACGGCACGTCGTACTTCTTCGGCCCGATCAGGCTGAACACGTCTCCTTCGAGCCCGTCCTCGCGGACGAGCGTCGCCGTCAGCCCGAGCCGCCGCCGCGCCTGGATCTCGGCGGTCGCCCGGAACACCGGCGCCGGCAGCAGGTGCACCTCGTCGTAGATGATGAGGCCCCAGTTGGCGCGATTGAAGATGTCGAAATGCACGAACGGGTCCGTCTTCTTCTTGCGCCACGTGAGGATCTGGTAGGTCGCGATCGTGACCGGCTTGATCTCCTTCGCGTGCCCGGTGTACTCGCCGATGTCGTCGGCGGTCAGCGTCGACTTGTCGATCAGCTCGTCGCGCCACTGCCGCGCCGCGACGACGTTCGTGCAGAGGATCAGCGTCCGCATCCCGGCGCGCGCCATCGCCGCCAGCCCCACCATCGTCTTCCCCGCGCCGCACGGCAGCACCACCACGCCGCTCCCGCCCTTCGCCGCCCCGCCGGCCCAGAAGGCGTCCGCCGCTTCCTTCTGGTACCCGCGCAGCCCCCATGCCGCGCCCGACAGGCGCTTCTCCCTCACCTCGAACGGGAGCGCGTCCCCCTGCACGTAGCCCGCGAGGTCCTCCACGGGCCAGCCGAGCTTGAGGAGGGCCTGCTTCACCGGGCCGCGCTGGACCTTCTGGATGCGGATCGTGAGGTCGTCGGGCTTTTCGGCGAGGAGGGGGCGGACCTTCGCGTTGGACCAGATCTGGAGGGCGAGCGCGGGTTCGGCGCAGCGCAGCACGAAGCCGTCGCCCGCGGCTTCGAGGCGGACGCGGCCGAAGCGCGCCATCTGCTCGCGGACGTCGGCGCGGACGTTCTGGGGGATGTCGTACTTCGCGTGTTTCTCGAGGCCCGCGAGGATCGCCGCGGCGGTCAGGCCGGAGCTGGCGGCGTTCCAGAGCGAGAGGGAGGAGATGCGGTAGGTGTGGACGTGCTCGGGGGATTTCTCGAGTTCCGCGAACGCCGCGAGGAGGTCGCGCGCCTCCTCGAACCCCGGGGTGTCGACCTCGAGGAGGACGGAGCGGTCCGACTGGACGATGACGCAGCGCGGCATGGTGCGGGGCCCGGGAAGGGGGAGCCCCGCATTGGACGCTATTTGCGCGGGGCGCGCAAGGTGGTGAGGCGCGAACGCCCTCGGCGGACCCGCGGCGGACGGAGTTGGGCCGCAGGGGACCCGGAGGACCGGGAGCGCGACGCCGTTGCGGGCCGGGCACGGGGGCCGAGGTTACGATGGCGCCGTGCCCTCCCCCTGCTGCCCCCGCTCCTTCGCCGGCTCGATGCGGCCGTGCCCGCGGTGCTCGAAGTGGATCTGCCACAACTGCGGGGTGCCCGACGGCGGCAAGCTGGTCTGCCCTGCCTGCGTGGGGAGGCCGGACCCGGTCCGTGAGGAGGCCGACCTCGGGATCAACGACCTCGTCGGCCTGACGCAGGTCCCCCGCGCGCTTGCCGGCGGCGTCGCCGGCTCCCTTCTCGGCGGACTGGCCTGGGGCGGCCTTGCGGCGGTCCTCGGCACCTCGCTCGGCGTCTTCGGCGTTCTCGCCGGCCTCGGCGCCCGCCTCGGCGTGCGCGCCGCCCTCCCGTGGCGCTCCGGGTGCGCCTGGCCGTTCGTCAGCGCGGCGGCCGTCCTTCCCGGCTACGCGCTCGGCCGCTGGCTCACCGCGGTCGTGGCGGCGCGCGCCGTGGCGGGCGGAAGCGTCGGCCTCTTCGATCGGGCCGTCTGGTCGGCGCTCGGCGACATCGTCTTCGCCGGCTACGGCCTCCTCGAGGCCTGCTGGATCGGCTGCGCGCTGCTCGCCGCCGTCGTCCGCCTGCGCCGGTAGCCTACGCCGTCTCCCGGCTCAGCTCTTTCCGCGCCTCGGCCCGCGCCCGCACGTACGGCGCCCGCCCGATCAGCTCCTCCATCGGCGCCACCGCCAGCCCCCGTTCGTGGAGGGCTTCGAGGAGGCGGGGAAGCGCCTCGAGGGTGGGGCCGTTGTCGTGCGGGTTCCACGGGACGGCCCCGTCGTGCAGCGCCAGGATGTCGCCGGCCCGCGCGCCGGCGAGGCGCGCGACGATCTTCTCGGGCGTCGTCCGAAGCCCGTCCATGCCGCGGCGCGTGAACGTGATCATCGTGTGGCCGGTGCGGCGCACCGCGCGGTGCATGTGCCACTGCTTCACCGCGAACGGCGGGCGGAACCAGGCCGTCGCCGTCCCCGCGACCTCCTCCAGCGCCCGCGAGGTGCGGCGGATCTCCCCCTCCCAGTACGCCGTCATCCGGAACCCGGCCCACGCGGCGTGCGACCAGCTGTGGTTGCCCACCGTGTGCCCTTCCTCCACGATCCGCCGGACGACGCCCGGCCAGCGTTCCGCGTTCTGGCCGATCGCGAAGAACGTCGCGCGCGCGCCGTGCCGCGCCAGCAGGTCGAGGACGCGCGGCGTCGACTCGGGGTGCGGGCCGTCGTCGAACGTGAGGGCCACGCGCGGCGGGCCGGCGGCGTCGCCGCGCCAGACGAGGGGGCCGAAGAACCGGCTGCGGGGGCCGAAGACGGCCCAGGCGGTGAGGCCCGAAAGGGCGGCCGAGGCCGCTGCGCCGGTGATGAGTTCGGGGATCAAGAGGGGAGTCCGGGTGGCGGTGGACGGGGCGCATTGTAGCGGCGCGCCGTCATCGGTCCTGCTTCTTCATCTCCACGCGAACTTCGACCGGGTCCGCCGAGTCGACCGTGAACGTCCCCTCCTCGGGAGCCATTCCCGGGGCGGTCAGGCGCCAGGCGTGCTCGCCGGCCTTCACGTCCTTGAGCGTCGCCGGCGTCCGCTCCGCGAGGTCCTTCCCGTCCAGGGAGATCTTCGCTCCCGGCGGGACCGTCTCGAACCTCACGTCGGCCGCGTACGGGTCCAGCGGCACGAACCGGTCGCCGTTCTGCTTCGGGAAAATGTAGATGTCCCCCTCGAACGACACGTGTCCCGGCGCGTCCATGTACAGCTTCGCGGCCCCGACCGGCACCGCGTTGAACTCGCACCGGCCGCGATACGCGGTCAGCGTGATCGTCGCGTACTTGTTGTCGAGCGTGACCAGCGCCCCCTCCGGCTCCGCGAAAATCCGGATGTTCGACCGCTCGATGTTCGGCGGGGTCATCGTCTTGTCCATGTAGGTGCGCAGCGGCGGGAAGGGCTTCGGCGGCTTCGGCGCCGGTTTCGTGGCGGCCGCGGGGGAGGGCGCCGGCCCCGGGCCTGGCGGCTCGACCGGGCGCTTCCAGAGCGTCGGCCCGATGGCGGCCACGGCGATCGCCGCGACGACGAGGAGCAGGCCGGCGAGGACGAGCGGGCGCGCAAGGGACCGCGACGGGCGCGACGGCGCGGGAACGGCGACGATCGAGCCGCGCTCGAGCGCCGCGAGCCCTCTCGCGACCTCCTCCATCGTCCCGGGCCGGCGCCCGCGGTCGGGCTCCATCATCCACAGCACGAACATCGACAGGTTGTGCGGCACGCCCGGGTTGAGCTCGTGCGGGGCCTTCGGGCGCGTCTTCACGATCGCGTCCAGCAGCTCGTAGAGCGACTTCGCCTCGTGCGGCAGGCGCCCCGTCAGCGCGTGGTACATCGTCGCGCCGAGCGCGTAGATGTCGCTGCGCGCGTCGGCCTGCTCGCCGCGGCACTGCTCCGGCGACATGTAGTGCGGCGTGCCGAGGAGCTGCCCCGCCTCCGTGAGCCCCGTCGCGGCGCTCTCGCGCGCAAGCCCGAAGTCGATCAGCTTCGCCAGCCCGCTCTGCGAGACCAGGATGTTGTCCGGCTTCACGTCCCGGTGCACGATCCCGTTCCGGTGCGCCTGCGCCAGCCCTTCCGCCACCCCCCGCCCCAGGCGCACGACGTCGTCGGGGGGAAGCGCCCCGCGGGACAGCCTGTCGGTCAGGCTCGAGCCGTCGACGATGGGCATGACGATGTAATGAAGGCCGCTGTCGAACCCGACGTTGAGGACGCCGACGATGTTGGGGTGGTCCAGCTTCGCCACGGCGCGGGCCTCGCGCTGGAAGCGGTCGATCATCTCCTGGGAGCGGGCGAAGTGGGGCGGGAGGATCTCGAGGGCGACGGGCTTGTCCAGGCCGAGGTGGCGGGCGCGGTAGACGGCGCCCATGCCGCCGGCGCCGAGGGCGCCCTCGATCCGGCAGCCGCCGATGGTGCGGCCGACAAGGCCGGGGTCGTCGGCGTGCAGGTGCGGGTTCGAGTTCACGACGAGGGTCGGCGCACCCGTCACTTTCTGCGTCGCCTGCCCGGCGTCCGAGACGCTGCGCGCCCGGTTGACCTGCTCCTGCGTCAGCTTTCCGGTCGTGACGAGCTCCGCGATCGCCTGCGAGGGATCGCCCGCGCGTTCGAGGGCGGCGCGGCACTCGTCTTCCGAGAGGTACCCGAGGGTGACGGCCTGCCGCAGCACGAGGGAGTCGCCGGCCATGGACGGGATGATAGGCGATATCGGGTGCGCAGGCACGAGCAGGCGGGAAACCCGGGCAGGTCGCTATACTCCGGAGGCGCGTCGGGCGGGGGGCCCGCGCCGCGCTCTTCCGCAGAGGGGGCCCATGGGGCTGCGCTTTCGCGCGGTGACGGTCGTCGGCGCGAGCCTCCTCGCGGCGACCCTTCTCGTCTTCGGCGTCACGGCCACCATCGTGCTGCGCGGCTTCGCCCGCGTCGAGACCGCCGATGCCGAGAAGAACGTCGCGCGCGTGCGCGAAGCGGTGGACCGCGAGATGGACCTGCTGCTCCTGCGGGCCAACGACTGGTCCGCCTGGGACGACTGCCACGCCTTCGTGCAGGACGGGAACCAGGCCTTCGTCGCGAGCAACCTCCAGGACCTGACCCTGCAGGAGCAGAAGCTCAACGGGATGATCTTCCTGGACCCGTCCGGCAGGGTCGTCCACAGCAAGTTCTGGGACTTCGACGCGAACGCCCCCGCTTCCGAGCCTGCGGGCCTTCTGGCGCACATTGCGCCCGGCAGGCCGCTCAACGCGCACCGCGAAGTGACGGACCGGAAGGTCGGGATCGTCTCGCTGGACTCCGGCCCGCTGATCGTCGCCTCGCTGCCCGTGATCACCTCGGAGCGCACGGGTCCGATTGCGGGGACGATCGTGTGGTCGAAGTGGCTGTCGGCGGAGCGTGTGAAGGAGGTCGAGAAGGAGACGCGTCTGTCGCTGGCGGCGCTGAGGGCGGACCGGGCGATGGCGGACGCGAGGGACGGCGAGGCGCTGGGGAGGCTCGAGGGGTCGCCGGGGGGGGCGTTCGTGCGGGAGGAAGACGGCGAGTGGCTGAGGGGCTACGCCCTTTACACCGACGTGCAGGGGAAGGCGGCGGTGCTGCTGCGCGCGCGGATGCCGAGGAGCATCCACGCGCAGGCGCGGGCAAGCCTGTGGGCGGCGCTGGCCTCGGCGGGCGGCCTGGCGGTCCTCTTCACGGGCGCGCTCCTGTTCTTCGTGGACCGCCTCGTCGTCCGCAGGACCCTGGCGATGCAGGCCGAGGTCGCTGCGATCGCCGCCTCCGGCGACCGCTCGCGGCGGGTCACGGTCGCGGGGAACGACGAGATCGGCCGGCTGTCCGCGGGCGTCAACGACCTCCTCGCGCGCGTCGATAAGGCGGAGGCCGAGCTCGTGCGCGCTCACGACGAGGCCCTGCAGGCGGCGCAGGCGAAGGCCCGCTTCCTCGCGAACGTCAGCCACGAGCTGCGCACGCCGCTCAACGGGATCATCGGCCTCGGGCGCCTCGCCCTCGAGACCCCGCTCTCCCCCGAGCAGCGCGAGTACCTGCAGGCGATTCGCTCGTCGGGCCAGACGCTGCTCTTGCTGGTGAACGAGATCCTCGACTTCTCCAAGGTCGAGGCCGGAAAACTCACTCTCGAGAAGACCCCCTTCGACCTGCGCGCCGTCCTCGAAGAGACCCTTCTCCCCCTTCGTCCGCGGGCGGACGAGCGCGGGATCCTGCTCCAGACCGACGTCGCCTCCGGCGTCCCGGCGGCCCTCGTCGGGGACCCGCTGCGCCTCCGGCAGGTCCTGACCAACCTCGCCGGGAACGCGCTGAAGTTCACGCTTCAGGGCTCGGTGACCATCGAGGTCCGCTCCCGGCCGGCGGCCCCCGGGACGGCGACGCTTCGCTTCGCCGTCGTGGACACCGGCATCGGCATCCCGGGGGCGGTGCAGGGGAAGATCTTCGAGGCGTTCGCGCAGGGGGACAGCTCGACGTCGCGGAAGTTCGGCGGGACGGGGCTGGGGCTCGCCATCAGCCGGCAGATCGTCGAGCTGATGGGCGGGCAGCTCAAGGTCGAAAGCAGGGAGGGTCACGGGAGCACGTTCTGGTTCGAGGCGGTTTTCCCGGTGCACCAGGGGAAGGTCGCGCGGGAGAGGGGCGACAGCGGCGGGTTCCCGATGGTGACGAAGAGGCTGCGGGTCCTGCTCGCGGATGACAACGCCGTCAACCGGCTGGTGGGGCAGAAGACGCTCGAGAAGCTGGGGCACTCGGTGACGGTGGTGCCGGGCGGGGAGGAAGCGGTGCAGGCGTGCGAGAAGTCGTCGTTCGACGCGATCCTGCTCGACATCCAGATGCCGGGGGTGGACGGGTTCGAGGCGCTGCGGAGGATCCGGACGCGGGAGGCGGAACTGGCGTTCCGGACGCCGGTGTTCGCGCTGACGGCGGACGCGATGCCGGGCGCGGCGGAGGCATCGAAGCGCGCCGGGTTCGACGAGCACCTGGTGAAGCCGCTGGACCCGGGGCGGCTGGCGGCGGCGCTGGGCAAGGCCGTCGGCGATCACGCGCCCGCGCCTGTTCCCGGACGCCGTTCCGAGACGCCGACGGCGACGGCGATCGTGCGCGGGGAGCTGCTCAGGCACGTCGGCAACGACGAGGCGCTCCTGCACGAGATCGTGGGAGTCTTCCTCAAGGGAGCGGGCGACGCCCGGCGGGAGATCCTCCAGGCGTGCGAGTCCGGCGACCTCCGCGCCCTCGGGGCGCATGCCCACCGCGTCAACGGCTCGCTCCGCACCCTTGGCGCCCGCCGCGCCTCGGCGGCGGCGGACGAGGTCGAGAAGCTGGCCCGGGAAGGCAAGGGACCGCAGGCGCAGGAGGCGGTGAAGCAGCTGCTCAAGCTGCTGGCGGCTGCGGTGGGGGAACTGGAGCTGCTGGTCGGGGGGCGCCGGGCGACGCCGGGCGCCCAGGGATGAGAACGCTTCGCATCCTGGCCGCGCTGGTGGCCGCCGCGGGCGCAACCTGCGCCCAGGGACTCGAGGAGCGCGTGCGGGCGCTGGAGGAAGGGCTTGAGTCCCGCGAGGCGCCGCCCGTGCGCGCCTGGTACGACGACGGGCTCCACGCAGGGGCCGAGGACGCCGGGTGGGAGGTCGTGCTCGGCGGCTACCTGATCGCACGCGGCGACTTCTTCCTCCGGCACCGGGAGCGCGACCAGGTGGACACCTTCGCCGTCGAGGACGCCTCGATCCACGTCCTCGCCGCCGTCGACGGGGCGTGGGAGGGATACGTCCACGGCTCGTTCCAGCCGGACGGCGCGCAGCTTTACCTCGCGCACGCCGGATTCGTCCTGTGGGACGAGTTCCAGGTCCGGGCCGGCGTGATCACGGCCCCCTTCTCGATGGAGTTCGACGAGTGGGTCCAGTGGATCGACCTTCCCGCGTACTCGCTCACGTCCGTTCTCGACCCCGACATCGCCCTGGGCGTCCTGGCCTCGGGGAGAGTGGCGGAAGGGGCGGCGGACTGGGCGGTGGGGGTGTTCAATGGGAACGGCCCGGGGCAGGACGCCGACGAGAACGGCGACAAGGACGTCGTGGCGCGCGTGCGGGGACGGCTGGAGGAGACGCCGCTGGGGTTCCTGCACGCGGGGCTGGCCGCCTCGGTGGGGCGGGCGAGGAAGGAGCCCGGGGCGACGCCGTTCGACTTCGCGGCTCCTGCGACGGGGACGACGTGGCACTCCGATCCGGGGGCCGTCGCGTTCCGCACGGACGGCCGGCTCTGGCGGGCCCAGGGGCAGATCGCATGGATCGCGGGGCCGTTCGAGCTCAGGGGCGAGGCGGAGATCCTGCGGGCGCAGGTGGACTTCCCCGGGAGCCGGAACCACCCGTTCCGCGCCTGGTCGGCCTACGCGACCGCCGGATTCTGGATCGGCGGTTCGCGCCGGCCGGCGGAGGAGCCGGAGGTCGAGTCGCCGCTGTTCGACGGCGGGTTCGGCGCGCTTCAGTTCACCGGCCGTGTCTCGCGCACCGTGCTGGACGACGCGTTCGCGCACCACGCGGCCTTCGAGGGCGCGCGCCGCGCGCTCGAGCTGGCCCTCGGCGTGAACTGGTACCCGAACCGCCGCGTCCGGTTGTCGGCGATGTTCGCGCAGGTCGAGTACGCCAGCGGCCGCGCCATCCTCGACGGCGGGACCCGGGCGCGCCGCGAGAACGTCCTGGCCTTCCGCGCCCAGCTGGACTTCTAGGCCGCCGCCTTCCGGAAGCTCCGCCACTTCTCCAGAGGCAGGTTCCCCAGCGCGATCACGGCCATCTGGGACGCGACGAACATGAGCAGCCAGAAGAGCGCCGAGTCCATGAATCCGTAGGAGTGCAGGCCGACGCCCAGCATGTTGGTCCCGAACCAGGACCATGCGGTGACGATGTTGCCGAACACGGCGAGGAGCATCACGCCGCGGTCGCGGGCCATGCCGCCCCAGCGCGCGTGCAGGATCAGCGCGATCCAGATCACGATCAGGACGGCGCCGTTCTCCTTGGGGTCCCAGCCCCAGAAGCGCCCCCACGACTGGTCGGCCCAGATGCCGCCGAGGACGGTGCCGAGGAAGGAGAACAGCATGGAGAAGCAGAGGATGGCGTAGACCATGCGCGGGAGCGTCTTCGCCGGCGCGTCGGCCTCCGCGCGGCCGGGCTTCTTCGCCGTGAGGAAGCCGGAGAAGACGCCCGAGACGACATAGAACACGGCGAGGACGCCGGCGAGGAACGTGGCGGCGTAGCCGAGCGTGATGGCGACGACGTGGGTCGCGAGCCAGAAATTGGTGTCGAGGACCGCCTGCATCTGGCGCATCGTGTCGCCGTCGCCCGCGAGGTGGTGAGCGACGAGCAGGGACGTGAAACCCATGACGGCGGAGGTGACACTCGCGACGACGTTGCGGTAGAAGAACTCGAGCACGGCCGCGAGCAGCACCCCGACCCACGCGATGAACACCGCCGACGAATACAGGTTGGTGACCGGCGGGCGTCCCGAGATCGCGATGCGCGCCGCGAGGCCGAAGGTGTGGACGAACAGGGCGAGGAAGAGCAGCGCGAAGGCCGCGCGGCCCAGCGGCCGGCTCCAGCCGAGCCAGGAGACGCAGCCGAGGACGAAGACGAGGACGTAGGCGACCTGCGCGCGGTAGAACGGGTCGACGCGGTTGAAGAACGCCTCGAACTTCGCCATGGACGCCTGCGAAGGCGCGGTTTCCGCCGCCACGCCGAGCCCCGTCGCGACGGCGCGGTTGAAGTCCGCAGCCTTCCCGTCGTGGTATGCGGACAGCAGGTCCAGGATCGCCCGGGCCGACGGAGTCGACTCGGGGATCTGCCCGTGGCGGGTCGGCAGGTACCTGCCCATCGGCTCCCACTCGCCGCCCGCCTTCGCCGGCGCCGCGAGATAGAGCGACGAAACCTCCGCGAGCCGCAGGTAGACCTGCAGGCGCTCGTAAAGGTCCGCGACCTTGCGCTGGAACGGGTCGCGCTTCTTCGCGTCCACCTCCATCACCCGGTTGATCTGCTCCTCGAGCTTCTCCTGCTGCTCGAGGATCTCGTGGAAGGAGAAGAGCCTCGGGTTCCGGGTCTCGTCGAGGCCGAGCATGCCGAGGACGCCGGGGTGGTCGATGCGGAAGACGCGGTAGTGCTCGGCGCGCTCCGTGCCGGCCATGACGTCGGCGAGCCAGCGCGTGGCGGGGACGCTCTTCCACTCCCCGGCGGGTTGCTTGCTCCAGTCCGCCGGCGGGACGCTGTCGGCGGGGGCTTTCGTGGCCTGTCGGCCGGAGATGGCCTGGAGCGAGCTGCGGGCGAGGGTGTCCATCGGGAGGACGCGACCGTCGAAGGTCACCGGGATGTCGCCGAACGCCGCGTAGTCGAACCCGCCCTCGGCGGCGCGCGGGGCCCGCAGCGAGCCGGCGATCCAGTCGGCGACGAGCGCGACGACCGCGAGCGGGAAAGCCCACGAGCCGATCCCGCGCGGCGGCGGGGCCGCCGCCACCGGGGCACCTTCAGGCGCCGCCGCGGCCGCGGCCGGCGCGCGCCGGATGAAGGCCCAGAGCATGATCCCGAAGTGCACGAGCATCCCGAGGCCGCCGACCGTGCAGGCGACGTACGGCATCGTCCACGCCGGGTTGCGCACGACCTGCAGGATCGTGGTCTTGTCGCCGGGCTTGAAGCTCGCCTGGTAGTACGTCTCGCCCGCGTGGCGCAGCGGCTCGTTCATGCGGATCAGGACCTCGCGGTCCTCGTTCGCCGCCGGGTCCACCAGCCGGATCCTGCTGGAGAAGTTGCGCGGGATGTTCGTGCCGATGTAGCGGTCGTGGGAGAACTTGAGAAGCGTCATCGTGTACGGCTTGTAGTGGCGCTCGAACCGCAGCGCGACGAGGAACGTCCGACCCCCGGCGACGACCGCCTGCGGCTGGTCGAACCAGTACGACAGCAGCCACGTCCCCAGCGGCTTCCCGTCCGCCCGTACGGTCACGTACGCCGACGCCATGTCCACCGCGCTCTCCGTCCCCGCCGACCGCTCGCGCGGAACCAGCACCACGCCGCGCCCGCCCCCCGCAGTCGCCTTCGACACCGACCCCGCCGGCGCCTGCCGCGGCCCCAGCAGCTCGCTGTTCGCATGGAACTCGTCGATCACCAGCTCGAACGGGAGCGTCGCGTGCCGCAGGGTCGCCCCCGCCGACAGTGCACCCTCCGGGAACGCCACCACCGTGTCCGCGTCCGGCGCCGACGGGTCGATCACCGCCAGCTCCCCGGCCCGCGTGTCCTCCGACCACCCCACCGTCTGCCCCTCGTCGATCGTCATCCGGCTCTCGACCGCGAACAGGCTCGTCGCCAGCTCGCCCAGCAGCAGCAGGATCATGCCGAAGTGCGTGAGGATGATCCCCGAGCGCTTCC
>JADLHC010000335.1 GCA_020849035.1 Planctomycetia bacterium | reverse complement strand
CCGGCGTTCAAGGGCTCGATCAGCGACGTCGGCGGCCCGACGGCCAACATGTACAAGACCGGCTGCGACATCGAGGTGAAGAAGACCTGCCGTTTCGAGCACTGCCTCGCGCCCAGCGTCTGCAAGCACCTCAAGGTGGACCACAAGCCCTACATGCAGCTTCTGGAGGCGGTGCGGGCGGTGAAGGGCGTGAAGCACGTGCGGGTCGCGACGGGCATCCGCTACGACATGGCGACGATGCCGGGAAGCGAGGGGTTCATCGAGCTGCTCTGCAAGCACTACGTCGGCGGCCAGCTCAAGGTCGCGCCAGAGCACGCCGGCGAGAAGTCGCTGCGCGCCATGAACAAGCCTCCGATCCCGAAGTACGACGAGTTCCTCCGCCGCTACCGCGAGGAGAACGCGCGCCTCGGCCGCAAGCAGTACCAGGTCCAGTACTTCATCAGCGGCCACCCCGGCACCGACATCCACGAGGCGATCCGGCTCGCCGAGTACATCCGCGACCAGGGGTTCTTCAACGAGCAGATCCAGGACTTCACGCCGACCCCCATGACCGCCTCGACCTGCATGTACCACACGGGCATCGACCCCATGACGATGAAACCCGTCTACGTCCCGAAGACCGCCCGCGAGCGCCGCTGGCACCGCGCCCTTTGCCAGTTCAGCGACCCGAAGAACTGGCACGACGTCCGCGACGCGCTCGTCGCCGCCGGCCGCACCGACCTCATCGGGCACCACGACCGCGCCCTCATCGGGCCCCGCCCCGGCCAGGTCAACCGCCGCTTCCAGAAGAAACGCGACGAGCAGCGCACCTACGTTCCGCAGATCATGAGCGAGCGCGACGACGTCTTCGAATAGCGCGCAACCGCCCGGAATTCGCTAGAGTCCCGGGGTCGCCTTCGGGAGGGGCTTCTCCATGAGTTCGCGTCCGCAGTCCCAGGCCGGCGCCGACGTCGCCGCGGCTGTGCGCGCCCTGTCCGCCGCGGAGAAGCGCCTCAATGAGCTGCTGCCGCGCCTCGACGATCTTACGCGCCAGGCCGAGGAGACGCGACGGGACGTCGAGGCCGCGCTCGCCTCGCTCCGCACGGCAACGGGAAGCCTGCGGGTCGCCGGCTCGGACTCGTCCTCGATCGACTCCCCGCCGTTCAGCCTCGACACGCCTTCCCCCCGGGCCCTTGCGGAGACCACCGACCTCCGCCTCAAACAGTCCCCCAACCTTGCCGAAACCTCCGAAATGCCCCCCATCCCGCCCCGCGAGGACACCCCGCCCCCCGACTCCGTCATCCGGTTCTCCTGCGCCCACTGCGGCGCCCGCCTCTCCGCCGCCGCGAAGCACATCGGGAAGAGCGCGACCTGCCGGTGCGGGAAGCGCTCGACCATTCCCGCGCGGTCTACGCGGGAGGCGGGGGCGAAGCAATGAAGCGGACGGCAGGCGGCCCCGGGGCAGGGCGCGGAAGCCGCGCCCCGAAGCCCGTCCCCCCGTACGCCCCGCTCTTTCCGCACGAAGACCCCCTCGGGGTACTGAACACTTCGGCGACGCTCCGGCGGAAGATCGAGGCCGTTCACGAGGAGGTCTTCAGCCGGGTCGAGGGGATCGACCGCATCGCGATAGCGACCTACGATCCCGGCACCGACGTGCTCAAGACGTTCATCGCAAGCGGCGTCGCGAAGGACCAGCTCGTCTACTACGACGCCCGCCTCGCGGATTCGCCCTCCCTCCAGTCGGTTCTCAAGGCCGGCCGGCCGCGCGTCGTCAACAACCTCCAGCTCTTCCAGGGCTCGCCGCACGCCCACGCCCAGATCATCAACACGCTGGGCTTCCGCTCCAGCTACACCATGCCGATGTTCCAGAACGGGGTCTTCTGGGGGTTCATCTTCTTCAACTCCCTGCAGCCCGCCGTCTTCACGCCCGAGGTGCTGCGCGTCCTCGATCCGTTCGGCCACCTCATCGCCGCGCTCGTCACCACCGAGCTCCTCTCCATCCGCATCCTCGCCGCCGCGGTCAAGACCGCCCACGACATGGTCCATTTCCGCGACCCCGAGACAGGCGCGCACATCGACCGCATGTCCCGGTTCTCCCGCCTCATCGCGCGCAGCCTCGCCGCCTCCGGCGCCCACCGCATCGACGACCGCATGATCGAGCAGATCTTCGAGTTCGCCCCGCTTCACGATCTCGGCAAGATCGCCGTGCCGGACCGGATCCTCCTCAAGAAGGGACACCTCACGCCGGCCGAGCGCGACGTCATGAAGACCCACACGACGCGGGGCCTGCAGATGATCGACGCGCTCGCACGCAACTTCGGCCTCGAGCACCTCGAAGGACTCGACATTCTCCGCCACATCGCGGAAGACCACCACGAGACGCTCGACGGCAAGGGCTACCCGCACGGCCTCAAGGGCGACGAAATCCCCCTTGAGGCGCGCATCGTCGCGGTCGCCGACATCTTCGACGCTCTCACCAGCGAACGCCCCTATAAGCAGGCGTGGACCAACCCGGAGGCGTTCGCGATGCTCCGCAAGCTCGCCGTGGAGAAGCTCGACGCGGAGTGCGTGGACGCGCTGATTTTCAACGAGCCCGAGGTGAAGAAGATCCAGGCGCAGTTCCGCGACGAGGTTCCTGCGCCGGCGGCCCCGAAGAAGAAGCGCTGAGCAGCATGGACATCACCGGCGACCGCGAAAGGGTCCGCGAGCTTCTCGCGACGGCGAGGACGATCGCGGTCGTCGGCGACTCGCCCGACCCCTTGCGCGACGCCCACCGGATCGCCGAGTACCTCATCGGCGCCGGGTACGAGGTCGTCCCGGTGAACCCGAAATACGCGGAGGTCCACGGACTCCGCTGCTACCCCACGCTCGTCTCCATCGGCCGCCCGGTGGACATCGTGGACATCTTCCGCCGCCCGGAACACACCCCGGAAGTCATCGAGGACGCCATCGCGGCGAAGGCGAAATGCGCGTGGTTCCAGCTCGAAACCCTCAACGAGGCGGCGGCGGATCGGGCGGACGAAGCGGGGCTGCTGACCGTGCGGAACGCGTGCTCGATGGTCGTGCACCGGACGCTCGGGATCCGCCGCAGATAGCCTCTTGCTAGTGCCCGCCGCCCGTCTCCGGCGGCCCCACGATCGCGACGATCTCCTCAAGCATCGCGTCCCGCTTCGCCGCGGTCTTCGCCTCCAGGTTCAGCCGCAGCACGGGCTCCGTGTTGCTCTTCCGCACGTTGCACCACCAGTCCGCGTACTCGATCGTGATCCCGTCGAGCGTGTCCTGTTTCCCGTCCGCGAACTTCTTCGTCAGCGTCGCGATCGCGCCGTCCTTGTCCTCGACGTGGAAATTGATCTCGCCGGTCGCGAAGTACCGCTTGAGCGGCGCCGCGATCGCCGACGCCGGCTTCGAGTCGCCCATCAGCACGTTCAGCATGTGCGCGAACGCGATCATCCCGCTGTCCGCGAACCAGTGGCCGCGGAAGTAGTAGTGCCCCGACAGCTCGCCGCCAAACGGCGCGTTCAGCTTGCGCATCGTCGCCTTCATGAAGGCATGACCGACCCGGTCGCGGACGGCGCGCCCGCCCGCGGCTTCGACCTCCTCCTTCACGACCCACGAGGACCTCAGGTCGTATACGATCGCCGCCCCCTTCTCCTTCGCCAGCATCCGCCGCGCCACCAGCGCCGTCACGAAGTCGCTCGCGATCCGGTCCCCCTTCTCGTCCACGAACATGCACCGGTCCCCGTCCCCGTCGAACGCCGCCCCGAAGTCCGCCTTCGTCTCGCGCACCTTCGCCACCAGGTCCCGGATGTTCTCGTCCTTCAGCGGGTTGGGCTCGTGGTTGGGGAAGCGCCCGTCGGGCGGGAAGAACAGGGGAGTGACCTCGAGCGGGAGGTGGCCGAACACCTTTTCGAAGAACTTGCCGACCATCCCGTTCGCCGTGTCCACCACGACCTTCATCTTCCGCGGCGGCACCGTCACGAACGACCGCACGTGCTTGACGTACCCCTCGAGGATGTCGCTCTGCGCCACCAGCCCGCGGTCGCGCGCCGGCCCCGGCGTTTCCTTCATCGCCAGCACCGCGCGCTCGATGTCCTTGATCCCCGCAACCTCCGAGAGCGGGATCGCCTCCTCGCGGCACAGCTTGATCCCCGTGTACTTCGGCGGGTTGTGCGACGCCGTCACCATCGCGCCGCCGCCGTACTTCCCCGTGCCGACGGCGAAGTAGATCATCGGCGTCGTGCACTGCCCGATGTCCACGACGTTCGTCCCCGCGTCCGCGATCCCCTTGATGAGCGCGCGGCTCATGGAAGGGGAGGACTCGCGGGCGTCGCGGCCGACGACGATCGTCTTCGTGCGGAGGTAGGCCGCCAGCGCGTGGCCGATGCGCTCCGCGGTTTCTTCGTGCATCTCCGTGGGGTAGATCCCGCGGATGTCGTAAGCTTTGTAGATGCCCATGGGCGTGCCTCGAGGGAACTCTGATGAAGACCGAGAGTAGACCACAGTCCGCCGGGAGCGTCGAGTTGCGGTCGGGCTGGTGCCGCCCCGTCGTGCGTGTAGGGCTGCTCATGGTCTGCGCGCTGGTCCTGAGGGGGCTGAGTTACCCGGCGACCGACTACCTGTCCCGGCGATTCGGATATCCGGACTCAGTCTGGACCAACACGTGGAACATGGGGGGCGACCTGTCGCGCCTTGCCGAGGGTGACTGGGTCGAGTTTGCGTGGACTTGGAGCGTGGCAGGCCGTTCAGCCCAGGGCGTGACCAAGCTGTCGTGCGTGCGTGCGACCCCGGAAGAGGTCTGGATCGAAATTGCAGAGAGCGACTCCTGGGGTCGTGTCGAGCTTGTCAGGGTCAACCGGCGGACACGCGAGGTCGTCGGCGCGTGGCAGGACAAGCCATGGCGATCCCCGGCCCCGATGACGATCTACTCCGGCTCACCTCCGGATACGGGACCCGCGCCGGTTCTCAACGGGACCGTGCGGGACGCTTCCGGGGAGTGTTCGATGGTCGAAGTCCCGCTCGGAGGGAGGCTCCTCAAGGCCGAGAAGGTGACGCTGTCGGCCGTTGTCGAAGGGCCGCTGCGTCGGACGGAACGCTGCACCGCCGAGATCGTCACGAGCGACGCCGTGCCCTTTCCGTTGCCGCCCGGTGGCGACTCCAGGAGAGGGGAGCCCGAGCACGTCGTCGGACTCTGCGCCGCCGGAGTCCCCTGGACCACGGCGCCGGGCCTGTCGGGCGGGGTGGTTTCTTTCCGGGTTTCCAACGGAACTTCGAGTGCGCCGGGCCGATGGGATCCTCCTGTGGTGGAGACCCGGACACTCCGGGCCTTTGGGCGCGACGCCCGACCCACCGTCCATGTCAGCGGGGAAACGGGGCCGTAGGGCTTGTCGCAGGGCCTTTGTCGCCCGGTCGGGTTGGCGCTACCCTGCACGGAACTGCCGGACGCACGGGCCGGCGCCACCCGTCCTTCCTGCCGACCGCCAGATCGGCGAAACACGACCCACGTCACGGAGGTCTTCCATGCCGCAATCTCTCTCTCCTGCCGTCCGCGCCGGGCAGCCGCTGCTCATCGTCTTTGCGGACATCACCCGTTTCCAGCACAACGCCCGCGGCACGCCCGACGCGGCGCTCGCCGACCTGCTGGATGCCTTCTACCGCCACGCGACGGAGCAGGTCGCCCGCGCCGGCGGCCGGGTCGTCAAGTTCATGGGCGACGCGTTCCTCGCCGTGTGGCCTGGGGAAGCGGCGGGCAACGGTGTGGCCGCGCTCCCCGGCGTCAAAAAAAACATCGATGCCTGGTGGGCTTCGAAGGGCTGGGACTCGCACCTCGTCGTCAAGGCTCACTTCGGCCGCGCCGTCGCCGGCCCGTTCGGCCCCGACGGCCGGTTCGACGTGATCGGCAACGAGGTCAACACCGCCGCGACGCTGCCGGCGCGCACGGTCACGCTCTCGGCGGAGGCGTTCCGGTGCCTGGGGGCCGCCGGGCGGAAGGCGTGGAAGAAGCACAGCGCTCCGGCCGTCTACATTCCGGGCGAGGATCCAAGGCCGTAGTTACTCCGGCGGAAATGAAAACGGCAACCGGACATCGGTTGCCGTTTCTCTTTTCCCGCCCTCTCGCCCTCCCGCGCACCCGCCCTCTTACTTTTCCAGCTTCCACTTCGGCGACTGCCCGAAGAACTTGTGCGGGTTGTCCCACACGACCTTCTGGATCTCGGCCTCGCTGAAACCCTCGCTCCACATCAGGTCCACGGTCTTCGGCACTGCGAGCGGGTCGCTGATGCCCCAGTCCGCGGCGCTGTTCATCACCATGCGGTCGGTCCCGTGCTTTTTCAGCACCGCCACCATGCGCGGCGGGGACATCTTGGTGATCGGGTAGATCGTGAAGCCACAGGTGACCTGGCCGCACGCGAGGGACATCTCGATCGTTTCCTCGGTGTTGTGATCGATCAGGATGCGCTTCGTCGTCAGTCCCATCTTCTCGATCACCTTGATCGTCCGCTCCGTCCCCTGCGGCTTCTTCACGTGCGGCGTGTGGATGAGGATGAGCTGGTTGTGTTTCTCGGCCCAGTCCATCTGCCGCTTCATGATGTCCTCCTCGGCGTCCGTGATGAGGTCGAAGCCGACCTCGCCGATGCCGAGGCAGTTGGGCGCGTCCACGTACTTCCACATGCCGTCCACGGCCTTGCCCGCGATCGCGTTCCGCGCCTCTTTCGGGTTCACGGCGAGGAACACGTAGTGGGCGACGTTGAACTTCTTCGCGCGGTTCGGCTCGAACGTCGTCATGTGGTTGAAGTAGTCCCAGCACGACTCGGGGTACTGGCGGTCGCTGCCGAGCCAGAACCCGGGCTCGATGACGCACTGGATGCCGTTGGCGGCCATCTTCTGGTAGTCGTCGACGGTGCGGGAGTACATGTGGACGTGCGGGTCGATGATCTTCATGGGTGCTCTCCGGTTCGGCCGATCGGTCAATTCTATGCCAGACTGATCGGTTTTTCCTCAGTTCGCTGGGCCGGTGCGCGGGAAGCGCGGGCCTCGAGGGCGAACTCCAGCAAAACGAGGGCCGCGGCGAGGACGAGAAGCCACGGGGCGAGTTCGCGGGGCGGCGTCGGCTGCGGCGCGGGGCCGGAGGCGGGGCCCTCCAGGGCGGCGAGGAGATCGGGGCGGGCGCCGGAGGCGGCGAATTCGGGGGGCCAGGGGCGGGAAGCGGCGGCGCGGGTGGGGCCGGTGGCGAGGGCGAAGCGGCCGGTGGAGGGCTCGCGGAGTCGGGCGGAGAAGCGGGCGGCGCCGCTGCGGATGAGGGTGAGGGGGCGGGTGGAGCCGTCGGGGAGGGTGAGTTCGGCGGCCGCGGCGGGCGTGTCGCCGGGGTCGGCGGGGAGCCAGTCGGCGACGAGGTCGGCGCCGTCCACGGCGAGGGAGAGGCGGCCGCCGGGGTCGGGGCGCGCGATCCGCGCGGCGAGGACGGCGATCTCGGCGCCCCAGCGCGCGGGGTCGGCGACCCACACGGGATCGAGCGCGCTGGCGAACGCGGCGACGCGGCCGCGGCCGAACGGGCGAAGGGCGGCGAGCGGGCGGCCGCCGGCCGAGAGCAGCGGCTCGGCGTCTTCCTTCGGCTTCACGACGTTGAGCTGCAGCACCGCGGGGAGCCCTTCGCTCGCAAACGTCCCTTTTGCCGTCAGTCCCTGCTCGCGGGCGAGGTCCTCGCGGAGGAGGCGGGCGAGTTCGGAGAAGTTGCGCATGAGGTAGGGAGGCGCGCCGGCGAGTTTCTCGAGGAGGGCGGCGTTGGCGTCGGCGCCCTCGGCGATGGCGGAGACCGTGGCGCCCGCGCCGCGGAGGGCCGCCGCGAGGGCGGTCAGGTCGGCTTCCGGTTCGGCGCTCTGCCCGTCGCTCACGAGAACGACGTGGGACTTTCCGCCGCCGATCGCGCCCCGGGCGAGTTCGAGTGCCGGGGCGATCAGCGTCGGGCCGCCCGCGTCGAGCTTCTCGAGGGCGCGGAGGAGGGCGGCGCGGTCGGTCGTGGGCGGGTGGATCCAGCGGGCCTGGCCGGCGAAGGCGGCGAAGGCGAACGTCGTCCCGGGGCGCGCGGCGCCGGCGAGCGAGCGGAGCGCTTCGCGCGCCTCGGCGAGCTTCGTCCGGCCGGGCGAGGCTTCTTCGTTCATGGAGCCGGAGGCGTCGAGGAGGACGACGAGGGTGAAGTTCTCCTCGGGGGCGGCCTGGAACGGCGAGGCGTCGTCGAGCGGGGTGTCGCCGAAGCCGCCGGAGCCGAAACCCGCGGGGCCGCCGAGCAGGAGGAGGCCGCCGCCGGAGCGGGCGAAGGCGGCGAGGCGTTCGAGCGCCGGGTCGCCGAGGTCGCCGGCCGCGAGGCCGTCGAGGACGACTGCGGCGAAGAGCGCGAGGTCTGCGGGGCGAGCGGCGGTCTCGACGGAGAAGCGCCGGTCCGCGGCGAGGGCGCGCTCGGCGGCGCGGCCGGGCTCAGGGGCGAGGACGAGGACGGGAAGCGGGCCGTCGAGGAGGACGGGCGCCTCGTTCGCGTCGTTCTGCGGTGCGACGTCGCGGAAGTCAAGCGCTTCGACGCGCGCGGCCAGCCAGGTGATGGCCTTCGTTGCAGGCTCCTGCGGGAAGACGACGCGCGCCGGGACGCCGGGCTCGACGCCGACTTCGCGCGAGTCGCCGCCGCAGGTGATGCGGACGCGCGTGGGGAAGTCGGCGCTCACGACCGCGACGGCCTCGAAGCGCTCGCCGGCGCGGACGCGCCCGGGCGCCTCGACGCGGTCCACGCGGGCGTCGGCGCGGCGGCCGGCGCCGCAGGGGAGCGCCCGGACCGCGACACCGCGGCGCCGGACCGAGGCCGCGGCGACGGCGCTTCCGCCCCCCGTGTCGCGCCCGTCCGAGATGAGGACGATCTCCCCGGAGCGGCCGGCGGGAACGAGGGACGCGGCGAGGTCGAGACCGTCCGCGAGCCGCGAGGCGCCCGCGGCGATCGGCGCGGCGGGGCGCTGGAGTGCGGCGAGGCGCGCGGCGGGACCGGCTGCGAACTCCACCGACGCGCGCTCCGCGACCCAGACGACGGCCGCTTCGTCCGCGGGACCCAGGTCGCGCGCGTCCGCCTTCGCCAGGGCCAGTGCCTCCCCTGCCCCCCCGACGCTCGCCGACGCATCGAGGACGTAGACGCGGCAGCGGGCGGGGGCGCCGGGTTCGCCGACCCTCGGAGCGGCGGCGGCAAGGACAGCGGCGCAGGCGAAAAGCGAGCGGAGGAAGACCCTGCGCCGCAGCCACAGGGCGACGGCAATCGAGGGAAGGGCGAGCAGCAGCAGGGGGGGGGAGTCCAGGCTCATCGTCGATGCAAATCGCGGACCTCGGTACTTATCGGCATCGGAGCAGGGCGCGATTGATTCGCGAGGCGCCACTGGAGTACGGTGGCGCCATGGTTCTTCCACCCGGGCGGTCTCGGGGCGTGCCCGCCGGCGGCCTCGCATGCATCGCCCTGTTCGGAATCGCCCTCGGGCTCCTGATCGGACGGCTCGCGGCCGGCCTCCCGCGCGCGGCGGCGGTCCGGGAACACGGGCCGTCCGAGGCGGCCTCCGCCCGCCGGCCGGCCGCGGGAGCCTCCGCTCTCGAGGACGCCGCGGCCACCGGGAATCTCCCCCGTCTGCGCGACACCCGCGCGGCGCTCGTCCAGGAAGTCTCCGCGCTCGAGGCAGCACTTCCACGCCCGCGCACTCCCGAAGAACGAAAGGCCCTCGCAGTGCGCCTCGCGGATGTGGTTCGCAGGATCGAGGACCGGGACAGGCCTGCGGGCCTGGAACTCCTGAAACTGCGGCGGCTGCTGGAGCCCGCGGACGCCGAGGCGCTGCGCGGCGAACTGGAAAGAGCGCAGGAACAGCCGATTCGCAACGCCCTCATCTCGGCCGTCCTCGGCTGCGGCGGCGCCGACGCAGCGGCACTCCTGCTCGACGTCCTCGAAGGGCGCTTCGGCCTCCCCGAGGACCGCGACGCCGTCGTGCGTTTCCTCATGGGGACGGAGCGAACCTGGGCGAACCTGGAGGCCCTTCCCGTCACCAGCGAGCTCCTCGAGACCGCGCGGCGCCTCTCCACCTCGACCTCCTACCAGGACCGGGCCGCGGCCACGACGCTTCTCGGGATCTCGGCGCGCGAGGACTCCATCGAGACGCTTCGACGCATGGTCGAAGCGGATTCGAACGTCGTCGTGCGGACCGGCGCCATCGCCGGCCTCGGGCTGTCGGGCGATGCCGAAGCGCTCCGGTGGCTCGAAGAGGACTTCCTCCCCCGCCTCTCGAATTACTACGGCACGGAGAAGGCCACTCTGCAGTTCGAGGCGCAGGATGCGGTGAAGCGCCTGAAAAGGAGCCTGGGGCGATGAACGGCATTCCGCCTCCGGCGGCCGTTGTCGTCTTCCTCGCCGCGCTTGGTGCAGGCGGTGCGATGGGGTTCGTGTCGGGCAGGCGCGCCGAGCCGGCGCCGGCGGTCGAGGAGGAGACGGCGGTTCCCGAGTCGTCGCAGGGGGCGTCTGGGCGCCGGCCGGCGGAAGATGCCGCGGCATCCGGCGAGGTTGCGGCGCTGAACCGGGAGATCGAGGAACTGAAGCGTCGCGCCGAGGAGCTGCGGAAGCGCATTCCGCAGCGGAGAAGCCGGGAGCAGAAACTGGCGTTCGCCCGCGATCTGCTGGATCTGGTGAACCTTGCGGCGGTTTCGGGGGACCCCGCGCTTCGCGATCGCTATCGCTTCCAGATTCCCGACCTCGAGCCGGACATGGCCGTCGTCTTCGCGGAGGCCCTTCGATCCGGCCAGGCCCGGGACGTGGAGGTTGTCACCTGGATGCTTCTGGAATGCGGCGGCCCGGAGGCGTCGTCCTGGGTGCTCGGGCTGCTGGACCGGGATCCGCTGGATCCGGCGCTCCGGCCGGTCGAGCAGGCCTGCGACCGCGGTGTCAGCCCGTTCGGCTTCGCACGATTCTCCGTCGACGGGGCGCTGCTCGAGAAAGTCTGCGCGCTCGCGGGCTCACCTTCGGACATGCAGTTCTACGCGATCGGGCTCCTGGCGTTCAGCGATACCCCGGAGGCGCGGGGACTTCTGCGGCAGGTCGCAGAGTCCGATCCGTCGGAGAACCTGCGGATGCTCGCGCTCAACTCCCTGTCGAGGATCGCCACGGAAGAGACCCGGACGTGGTTCGAAGCCTGGGCGGCCGGCCTGCCGGAGGCGGTCCGGGAAGAGAACGAATCGCGGCTCCGCCGCGCCCGCAGGAACATCGAGCGCCGGCTGGCCCGGTAGATTCCGCGCGCCGTGGAACTCCGGCCTCCCCCGCGCGTCCAACTTGCAGGCCCTTCCTCCCCCTCGTTCTGGTAAAATTCCCCCCGATGCGCATCGGCTTCTTCCTGTTCCTGTGCCTGCTCGCGGTCGCGGGCGGCCTCGCCTGGGGCGTCTGGGAATACCGCCAGCAGAATCCGCCGCCGGAGAAGACGGTCGTCGAGGGGTTGAAGGACGCGGCGGTGGCGGTGAAGAAGCCGGACCCTGTGAAGCCGCCGGATCCCGGGGTGAAGCCGCCGGACGCGGTGATCAAGCCGCCCGATCCGGTCGTGAAGCCGCCGGACCCCGTGGACATCCGCGCGAGCGATCCCGCGCTGGTCGCGATCGTCGAGGAGGGGAATCGCCTCTACCAGGCCGCGAGCTTCGGGGCGGCGCGCAAGAAGTTCCAGCAGGCGCTCTCGGGAAGGCTCTCGGCGGACGACCGGAAGAGGATTGAGGGGTTGAGCCAGAACGCGGCGCTGTTCCAGGGGCTGGTGGACCAGGTGAACCCGAGCGACATCCTGCCGGTGGACAATCGCGCGACGGTCTTCCTGGAGAACGGCGGCGAGATCAGCGGCGTGCTCGTGAAGGAAGGCTCCGACTACGTCGAGATCCGCAAGGACAACGGCATCATCGGGCGCTTCTCCGCCATCCAGATCAAGCGCGTCGAGAAGCAGAGCAAGGAAGAGGTGCTGGCGGCGCTGGAGAAGGAGTACGGGCACAGGGTGGAGGGGATGGGGCCGAAGCCGACGGGGCTCGACTACTACGAGCTGGCGGTGTTCTGCATCAAGAACCAGCTGAGTTCGAAGGTGCCGGGGCTGCTGGAGGCGGCGGTCAAGCTGGACCGGAACGTGATGCAGGCGGCGACGGAGACGAAGGCGAAGATGGTCTACAACCTGTACCTCTATTTCGTGAAGAAGGGGAACAGGGACGCGGCTGAGGTGAAGCGCAAGGAGCTGGTGGAGAAGTATCCGGACTCGAAGTACGTGAAGATGCTGGGCGGGATGACGGCGAAGGCGGATCCGCCGAAGCCGGTCGATCCGCCGAAGGATCCTCCGAAGGACCCGCCGAAGCCGACGGACCCGCCGAAGGATCCGCCGAAGCCGACCGATCCGCCTGTGGACCCGCCGCCGGATCCGGTGGACCCCGGCGCGGGCACGGGTTCAGGCGACCTGTCGGGGCAGCCGCCCCCGAAGTTCTCGAACCCGGTCGTGCAGGGGAAGGTGGACAAGGGAAACAAGTTCTACGACGAGGGCATGGTGCATCTCGAGAAGTCGTTCGACGACAAGAACCCCGACCGGGACGGTGAGAACCTGAAGGCGCTCGACCTATTCAAGAAGGCCTGCGCGGAGTACGAGGCCGCCTCTGAGCTGGACCCGAACAACGCCTGGCTGAACGACCGGCTTCGACAGGCCGGCGAGAACCGTGTGATGTGTTTCATCGCGGCGAAGAAGAGGTAGCCGGGGGCGCGAGGGCGCGGTCGGAGAAGCGAGAATCGTCGCCGAAGCGAATCGGGTGCCCTTCTCGTTCCACTGCCCTCCCGCGTCCCCGCGTCCCGGCCTCTCCGCGCCCCCGCCCTCCCCGCGCACTCGCGTCCCCGCCTTCCCGGCATTACACTGCCCGCCCCATGAAAGAACTCACTCCGAAGCAGGTCGTCGCCTATCTCGACAGGTACATCGTCGGCCAGGCCACCGCGAAGAAGGCCGTCGCCATCGCCGTGCGCGACCGCTGGCGCCGCCAGCAGCTTCCGCCCGCCATGCGCGACGAGGTCATCCCCAAGAACATCCTCATGATCGGGCCGACCGGCGTCGGGAAGACCGAGATCGCCCGGAGGCTCGCCTCGCTCGTCAAGGCGCCCTTCCTCAAGGTCGAGGCGTCGCGCTACTCGGAGGTCGGCTATCACGGGCGCGACGTCGAGTCCATGGTGCGCGACCTGACCGAGAACGCCGTGAGGCTCGTGCGCGCCGAGATGGTCGAGGAGGTCCGCGAGCCCGCGACGAAGGCCGCGGAGGAGAGGCTGCTCGACTCCCTCGTGCCCCCGATCGACAGGCGCCTGGGGCCCGACGTCACGCCGGCCCAGCGCGAGGAGAACGCGAAAGCCCGCGAGGCGGCGCGCGGAAGGCTCCGCCGCGGCGAGTTCGACAACGACCGGATCGACGTCTCGGTCGAGGAGCGCCCGCAGGCGATGATGCCGGCGTTCGGCGCGCAGGGATTCGAGGAGTACGGGATCGACTTCCACTCGCTCATGGGAAACGCGTTCCCGACGAAGCACGTCACGCGGCGCATGCCCGTTTCCGAGGCGCGGCGCGTCATGGAGGCGCAGGAGTCCGAGCGCCTGCTCGACCGCGAAAGGATGCTGCGCGAGTCCATCTGGCGCGCGGAAAACCTCGGCATCATCTTCATCGACGAAATCGACAAGGTCGCCCTCCGCCAGGGACCGGCGAGCGGGCAGGACGTGTCGCGCGAGGGCGTCCAGCGCGACCTGCTGCCGATCGTCGAGGGCGCGACCGTCCAGACGCGCTACGGACCGGTGAAGTCCGACTACGTCCTCTTCATCGCCGCCGGCGCGTTCCACATGTCCAAGCCGTCGGACCTCATCCCCGAACTCCAGGGACGCTTCCCGATCCGCGTCGAGCTCAAGTCGCTCGGCCGCGACGACTTCCTCAAGATCCTCACCGAGCCGCAGAACGCGCTGACGCGCCAGTACACGGCGATGCTGGCGACGGAGGGCGTCAAGGTCATCTTCGAGGGCGACGCGCTGCACGAGATCGCGAGCTTCGCGGCGCAGGCGAACGAGAAAATGGAGGACATCGGCGCGCGCCGCCTGCACACCGTGATCGAAAAGGTGCTCGAGGAGGTCGCGTACGGGGCGCCGGACGAGGTGAAGGGCACCGTGAACATCGACCGGGACTACGTGAAGCAGCGGCTGAAGGGCGCGCTGGCGAACGAGGACGTGAGGAGGTTCGTGTAGCGTGAGCCTGCGCTCCGGCCGGCGGCTGAGGAGACCCGGACGGGCGCGGCCGGGAGCCTCGAAGGCGACGTCGGTGTTCCTGCTGCCGGGGCGCAATGCCGCGATCGCCGACCAGGTGTCGGCGCTGCTCGAAGCGCTGGGGCTGCACGTCGGGCGCTGGTCCGAGGCGATCCCGGCCGTCGGGGGGCCGCTGCACGCGGGCTCGGTGGCGGACGAGGCGCTGTCGCGCGCCCAGGCCGTCGTCGCGCTCCTCTCCGGCGATGCGCCGGGCGCGCTTCACCGCGCCCTGCTGGTCTCGCCGGCGGACGAGGAAGGGGAGCTGGCGGCCGGACCGACGCCGGAGTTCCTGCTGGAGCTCGGGGAGATCCTGGGCCGGGCGAGCGGCCCGGAGGAGGAGCGCGTGGTGCTGGTCCGCGTCGGCGAGGCGAGGGTCCCTGCGCTTCTGGAGCGCCGCGGGATCGTGGAGCTCGACGGCACGGCGCGTTCCGTCCAGCAGCTCGTCCTGCGCCTGAGGGATGCGGGCTGCCGCATCGAGCAGGGCGCCGCGTCGGAGGCTGCGAAGGCGGTGCGCGTGAAGAGCTGGGACCTGCCGCTCCCGCTTCTCGTGGACGGGGAGGATCCTGGGGCCGCCTGGTCCTGCCGCACGGCGGCGTTCTTCCGCCTCGGCGGCGTCGCGGCCCCGCCGCCGCTGCTCGTGCGGCAGCCGGGAGTCGGCGCCGCCTCCGGGCCGCTCGAGGCGCTGGCGATCCTCGTCCGCGAGCTCGGGCTCGCGTCCGGGTCGAAGATGGCGGACCTCCTCCGCTCCACGGCCCGCCTCGACGCCGAGCTCAGCGCCGACCCGAACGCGACGAGCGACGCGGGCGAGCTCGCCGAGACCTTTGCGCGCATCGAGCGCGTCGTCTCCAACGCCGTCGCCGAGACCGCCTCGCCGCGGGAGCGCTGGGCGTTCCGCCTCGGCGCCCTGCTGACCGGCGTTCTCCGGTGCGCCTCCGTCGAGCCCGGCCCGCCGGAACCCCGGCTGACCGCGACACTCGCGGCCCTCGACGACCACGTCGCGGGCGCGCCCCTCTCGCCCGCCCTCGCCCGCTCCCTCCGGCGACTCCTCGTCGCCGCTGCCCACGAAGCGTCACGGGAAGCGCTCGCGGACGAGGCCGCGGGCATCGAGCAGTTGATCGGGCTCGCGGCGGGCCGCTAGGTCGCCGGCGGGCGCTTCTCCGGCACCGGGTCGTACCCGAATCCGCCCCACGGGTGGCAGCGCAGCAGCCGGCGCAGGCCGAGCCAGCCGCCGACGAAAAGCCCTCGCTTCTGCAGGGCCTCGAGGCAGTAGGCGCCGCAGGTGGGCTGGAAGCGGCAGATGTCGGGCATGATGCGCGAGAGGGTCATGCGATAGACCCACATCCCGGCGATGCAGAACCACCGCAGCGGCTCGAAGGGCCATTCGTACCAGGGGCGCATCGTGGGGGCGATTGTATCAGTGCGCCGCGGGCTCGGCGGGCGGGGCGGCCTTGAGGGCGAGTCTGACGACGGAGGCGGTCACATCGGCGAGGGTGAGGCCGGTCGTTTTGCGCGGGAGGAAGAGGTAGTCCCAGCCCGGGGTCAGGCGTTCGCGATTGAGACGGAAGGACTCCCGGAGGAGGCGCTTGATGCGGTTGCGCACGGGCTTGGATCTGACGTGGCGCCCGACGACGATGCCGAGCCGCGGGATGCCGAGGCCGTTGGGGCGGGCGTGGAGCTGGAGGACGGCGTCCTTCGCCTTGTGGGCGGAGGCGAAGGCGGCGTCGAATTCGTCGCGGCGGGTGAGGCGGAGGAGCTTGGGGAAGGTGTGGGGCACGCGGGGAGGATATCGCGCGCCGGGCGGGGGCGCGAGCCGCGGGAAGTTCTTGGGGAGGGAGCGGCGGAGGCGTAGAGTTCCGGCGGCGAGGAACGAGGGAGGGGTATGGCCGGAGTCACCGTGTTCCGCTGTGTGAATCACCCGGATCGCGCAGCGATCGGGATGTGCGTGAGGTGCCGATCCGCAATCTGTGCGGACTGCACGACGAAAGTCCAGGGGATCAACCATTGCCTGAAGTGCCTCGAGCGGCGCGTTGCGCCCTCGGACACGTCGGTGCGGCGCCCCGCTGCTTCGACGACCCCGGCGGGGATCGCGGCGTCGTTCGCCTTCTTCGCGCTGGCGTTCGGGGTGGCCGGCGCGGTCGTGGTGGCGCTTCTCTGACCATGGAGCGGCGCGCGGCGATTCCGCTGTCGAGGCGGCTGGGCCCGCTGGAAGTCGTGGACTCCGCGATCTGGTTCGCGCGCGACCACGCCGCTTCGGTGCTCGGGACGGCGGGTACGGGGAGCCTTGCGTTTGCGTTCGCGGTCGTGGTCGCGTGGAACCGCCTCACGGGCCTGCCGGCGGGGTCCGAAGTGTCCGACCACCTGCCGGAGCTTGCTGCCTGGGGAGCGGGGCTGTCCGCGCTGTTTCTTGCCCGCGGGCTCGGCCACTGGGCCGCCGTCGTGAGGCTCGCCGCGTCGCTGCGCGGGGAGGAGAAGCCTGCGGAGGAGTGCTGGACGTCGGCGCTCCGCAACGCGCCCGCCGCGCTGTTCCTCGCCGGCGTTCCCGCGATGGGGCAGTGGGCGGGGCTGCTCCTCATCTGGCCCGGCCTGTCCATGATGAACCGGTGGAGCAACGCGCTCGCGGCCGCGATCTTCGAACGCACGCCCCCCGTCCGCGCCCTCCGCCGCTCCATGGACCTCATGCGCGGCTCGATCGACGGAATGGCAGTCTGGGGCGTCCTGCTCGTCGCGTGGAGCCTCGTCTTCGTGAACACGCTCGTCGCAGGAGCGACCATCCCCGGCTTTCTCCGCAGCTTCTTCGGCCTCAACCTCCCCCGGCTCGAGGAGGCCCTGGCTCCTTCCAACGGTCTCTTCGTCGTCGCCGCGCTCGCGGCCTCGTGGGCCGCCTGCGACGCCCTTCGCACCGTCGCCTTCGCGATCCTGTACCTGAACGCGCGCATCGAGAGGGAGGGCGGGGACCTGCTGACGAGGCTGGAGACGTTCCGGGCGGGCCGGAGGGCGGCCGTGGCGGCGCGGGAGGAAGCGCATGCGTAGCGCGCTCTGGCTGCTGGTGCTGGCGGGCGCCGCCGCGGCGCAGGGCGTCCCGCCGGTGAAGGACGAAGAGCGGCGGGCGGAGGACAACCGCCTGCGGGGCGGGCAGGCGGCGCCGGAGTACGGGGACGCCGTGCGGAGGTGGGAGCAGTCGCGCGGGGCGGCCGGGGGCGACCGGGCCATGCGGGAGCGACTCGACCGGATCCTGCGGGAGGAGACGACGCGGGACGCGACGCCACCGCCGCCGCGGGAGAAGCGTGTCGAGAAGCGTGCTGACGAGAAGCCCGTGGAGGATCAGGAGCGGGACGCGCGGCCCGCGAGTTCGTCCGGCGGCGGGGTCCCGGTCTCGGTGATCGGGAATCTCATGTGGGCGGTCCTGATCCTGCTCGCGGCGGCCGTGCTGGCATTCGCGATCTACGCAATCACGATGGCGGTGCTGAACTCGCGGAGGCGGCCGCCCGGGGCGGGGGAGTCCGTGGAGTCGACGCCGGAGGAGGAACGCGGCGGCGCGGCCCCGCCGATCCTGCGCGATCCCGAGGAGTGGCTCGCGGAAGCGCGCCGTCTCGCCGCGGCAGGGCAGTGGCTCCAGGCGCTGCGCTGCCTGCTCTTCGCTTCCCTCGAGCGCCTCCACCGCAGCCGCTTCATTGACTACACCCGCGCGCGCACGAACCGCGAGTGCGTGCGGGCGTTTGCGGGGCCTGAAGAGCGGCGGGCGCCATTCCGGGCGCTGGTGGACGAATTCGACGTGGCCGTGTACGGCGGGCGCGCGTTCGGGGCGGCGGAATACGCGCGGGCGGAGGCGGCGGCGCGCGCGCTGGGGAAGGAGGAGGGGCATGAAGGCCACGCGTGAGCGCGGGTGGCTGGGGATCGCGGGGCTGGCCGTGGTGGCGGCGGCGCTGGCGTGGGGTGCCGCGCGGGAGTTCCGCGCGCGGGAGGCGCGGCGCGTGACGGACCGCGGTTCGGTGTTCGCGTCCGACGCCAGCGGCACGCGAGCGCTCTTCCTGCTCCTGAAATCGGAGGGGCTTGCTGTGTCGCCCCTGACGCGGCCGCCGTCGGCGGCGCTGGAGAAGGGGCTGCTGGTGATCGTGGATCCGGGAACGGAGATGGACGCGAAGGGGGCGGCGCGGGCGCTGGAGTGGATCGAGGAGGGCGGCGCGGTGCTGATCGCCGGGGAGACGCTGGGTCCGCTGGGAGATGCGCTCGACGCGGAGGTGGAGCCTCCGACGGTGCGGGAGCTGGGCCTGGCGCTTCCCTCCGCCGGGGTGACGCCGCGGCTGGCGATGGCGACGGGAAGCGACGCCTCGATCACGGTGCTGGGGATGGACCGGACGCTGCTGGAGCGGGGGAAGTCGCGGCAGGCGGTGGAGGTGGTGGCGGGGGCGGGGCAGGCGGTGCTCGTGGCGGACGCGTTCTGCGCGACGAACGCGGGGATCGACGCGGCGGACAACGCGGCGTGGTGGGTGGAGACGTGCAGGCGGCTGGCGGCGGGGCGGCCGGTGATGTTCCTGGAGACGGTGCACGGGTTCGCGAGGGAGCCGTCGATCCCGGAGTACCTGTCGGACCGCGGGCTCGTGCCGCTGGCGCTGCAGGCCGTGCTCGTCGTCGCCGTCGCGCTCTGGGTCGCGGGGTCGCGCAAGGCGCCCCCGCTCGCCCCGTCCACCCTCGTGCGGCGCCCGGCGGCGGAGTACGCGGCCACGATGGCGCAGCTGTACCGCCAGGGGAGGTCGGAAGCGCACGCCGCGGCGGTGGCGCTGGCGGAGCTGGCGGCCTGGTGGCGGCGGCCTTCCTCGGCGCGCGCCCTGGCCCGCATGGACAAGGCCGGCCGCGACGCGGCCGCGAACACGATGGCGACCCTGGAGGCGGAAGGTCGCGGGCTCGCGGGGCTCGCCCGTCCCGGGGTGGATGCCGTGCATGGCTGGGTCGCGCGCGCGGCGGCATTTCGAAGGAGCGTGAGCGGTGACGATCGTGAATGAGACGACAGGCGGCCTCAAGGCCGCGGCGGACGCCGTACGCGCGGAAATGCACAAGGTCATCATCGGGCAGGACGAGCCGCTCACGTGGCTCCTGCTCGCCGTGTTCCTCCGCGGCCACGTCCTCCTCGAGGGCGTCCCGGGCACCGCGAAGACCCTCGCGGTCCGCACCCTCGCGCGGGCCCTGCAGGCGTCCTTCCGCCGCGTCCAGTTCACCCCCGACCTCATGCCCAGCGACGTCACCGGCGTCCATATCTTCGACCTGCAGCGCAACGCCTTCACCCTGCGCAAGGGCCCCATCTTCACCGACCTCCTCCTCGCCGACGAAATCAACCGCACGCCCGCCAAGACCCAGGCCGCCCTCCTCGAAGCCATGCAGGAACGTTCCGTCACCATCGACGGCGAGTCCCACCCGCTTCCCGCCGTCTTCACCGTCTTCGCCACCCAGAACCCGATCGAGATGGAGGGAACCTACCCGCTCCCCGAGGCCCAGACCGACCGGTTCCTGTTCAAGGTCGCCCTGACCTACCCGTCGCCGGCGGAGGAGGAGGCCGTCCTGCGCGCATACCACGAGGGGAAGGAGCCGCACGACATCGACCGGGCGGGCGTGCGGCCGGTGCTGACGGCGGAGCAGGTGCTGGCGGCGCGGAAGTCGATCGACGCCGTGCAGGTGTCGGACGGGCTGATCACGTACGTGCGGAAGGTCGTAGGGGTGACGCGCGAGTCGCCGGACGTGCTGCTCGGGTGCGGGACGCGCGCGGGGATCCACCTGCTGCTGGCGGCGAAGGGGCTGGCGGCGATGGAGGGGCGCGGGTACGTGATTCCGGACGACGTGAAGCGGGCGTCGGTGCCTGTGATGAGGCACCGGATGATCCTGAACCCGGAGGCGGAGGTGGAGGGGCTGAGGGCGGAGCAGGTGATCGACCGGATCCTGGCGAAGGTGGAGGTGCCGCGGTGAGGCCGACGCCGCTGTTCCTGGCGCTGTTCGCGATCGGGCTGGTTCCCGCGGCGATGGCCGCGCGAGACGGCCGGTGGCTGTTCGCGGCGGCGGCGTGGGATGCGGCGCTTCTTCTGCTGCTCGTGGCCGAGCGAGCGGCCGGCGTGCGGCGGAGCTGGCTCGAGGTCGAGCGGACGCTTCCCGACAAGGTCTGCGTCGGCGAGGACAACGCGTGCGCGCTGACGTTCCGGAGTTTCGCGTGGCTGCCGCTGAGGGTGAGGGCGATCGAGGGGTGGCCGGCGGAGTTCGAGGCGGAGCCCGGGGAGCTGGGGGCGCGGGTGGAGGCGTACCGGTCGGACACGGTCTCGTACGTCCTGCGGCCGGGCGGTCGCGGGGAGTTCACGCTCGGCCCGGTGCAGGTGCGCGTGCGGTCGCCGCTGGGGCTGATCGAGCGGCGGCTGTCGTTCGGAGAGCCCGTGAAGGTCCGGGTCTACCCGAACCTGAAGGACCTGCGGCGCTACGACCTGCTGTCGCGGCGGCGGCTCCTGGCGCAGCAGGGGATCCGGGCAGTGCGCAAGGTGGGGGAGGGGCGCGAGTTCGAGCGGCTGCGCGAGTACTCGCCGGGCGACGAGTTCCGGACGATCGACTGGAAGGCGACCGCGCGGCGCCGGCGGCCGGTGTCGCGCGTGCACGAGACCGAGCGCGGCCAGAACGTCCTGATCCTGCTCGACGCGGGCCGCCTGATGGCGGCCGCGACCGGGGGGCTCACCAAGCTCGACTACGCCATCAACGCCGCCCTCATGCTCGGCTACGTCGCCCTCCGCAACGGCGACCGCGTCGGCCTCTCCGTCTTCTCCAGCGACGTCGAGTCCTTCTCCCTCCCGCGCGCCGGCCGCGCCGCCCTCGCCCGGCTCATGGATGTCCTCGTCCCCCTCCAGCCCCGCCTCACATTCTCCAACTACCGCGCCGCGGTCGAGTCAGTCAGCCGCAAGATGCGCCGAAGGGCCCTCGTCGTCATGTACACCGACCTTGCGGACCCCGAGGCCATGCAGGAGATCTGCGACGTCTTCCCCCTCCTGCGCCGCAGCCACCTCCCGCTCTGCGTCTCCTTCCGCGACCCCGCCCTTCTCGACCTCGCCAACACGCCCCCGGCCCCCGTCGCCCTCTACGAGCACGTCGCCGCCATGGAAATGGTCGCCGAGCGCCGCCAGGCCCTCGGCCGCCTCCGCACCGGCGGCGTCTCCATCGTCGACGTCCCGCCCGAGGAAGTCGCCGTCGCCTCCGTCAACCGCTACCTCCGCATCAAGCGCATGCAGGCCATCTGACCATGGACCTCGACCGCTTCATCTCCACACGCCAGGGCGCCTGGAGGCGCCTCGAGGTCCTGCTCCAGCAGGTGGAGCGAAGCGGCCTGGAGACGCTCACGGTCGGCCAGCTCCGCGAGCTCGGATCGCTCTACCGCGAGGCCTGCTCCGACTTCATCTACGCTCGCACCGTCCTCCAGAACGGCGAACTCGGCGACTTCCTGAACCGGCTCGTGGGCGACTCCTACGCGGCGATCTACCGCCGGTCGTGGCTCACGCCGGCGGCGGCCTGGGGGTGGTTCGCGCGCGGGCTGCCGGCGGCGGTGAAGCGCCGGTGGGCGTTCGTGGCGGCGGCGTGGGTGCTGCTTCTGGGCGGCACCGCGGCCGGGTTCTTCGCGACTCTCTTCGACCGCGAGGCGTTCTACTACGTGGTGCCGTCGGAGTATCACGCGGTGTACGCGGAGAAGAGCGACGACCCGCGCGCGGCGCGGTTCGGGCACGGCGAGAGCGTGGCGCGCTCGCGGGACTTCGCGGCGATGCTGTTCACGCACAACATCAAAGTGGCGCTGGCGTCGTTCGCGCTGGGGACGAGCGGAGGGACGCTGACGGGCGTGATGCTGGGCTACAACGGCGCGCTGCTGGGGGCGATCGCGGCCAACTACCACCGATGGGACCAGGACCTCGCGTTCTGGGCCCTGATCGTCCCGCACGCGGGGCTGGAGATGTCGAGCATCGTCCTCGCCGGCGCCGGCGGGCTCCTCCTCGGATGGGCCCTGATCCGGCCCGGGCGCCGGACGCGCGGGGAGGCGTTCGCGGAGGCGGGGAGGGAGGCGGTTTCGCTCGCGCTCGGCGCGGCGCCTTTCCTCGTCGTCGCGGGCTTCATCGAGGCGTTCATCACGCCGACGGCGGGGATCGGGGCGTGGGCGAAGGTCGCGGTCGGCGTCGTCACGGGCGCCGCGATGTGGGTGCACCTGCTGGCGCCACGGAGGTCGAATGGCTAGCCCCTCCTGGATCGACCGCGTCCACGTCATCACGACCCCCGAGGCCGTGGATTTCGCCTACGACCTCGCGGGCCCCGGCCAGCGCGCCCTGGCGTGGCTCGTGGACGGCTTCGT
>JADLHC010000334.1 GCA_020849035.1 Planctomycetia bacterium | reverse complement strand
GAATGGCGGCACGATTCCAACCGGTCCGCCGTTCGTTGGAACGTACCCGTACATCGGCTATAACTGGAGTTGCTACTCGTCCCCGCTCCTGCCGGTGTCCACCATCGCCTCTGCACCCAACGCCCTGAACTTTAACAACGGGCTGGGCCTTCTGAGCGGAACGCTCTTCTCCGGCGCTGCGACGTCCCCGCTCATCACGATTTCGTCCACCGCCGGCGTGACCCTGACGTTCGACGACTACTTCGAGTGCATGTCGTGCGACACCGACGCCGCGACCACGACGTCGTTCGGGCTAGATCAGAGGTTTGTCGAGGTCGTCGACTCGTCCGGGGTCACGGTCATTTCCATTCAGCTTGTCGTCGATGCGGACGGGGATGGGGTTGTTCCGTTCACGAGCACGTCGCCGTTGATCGATGGCGCGTGCGTCGAAACGGAGACCCACCACACTCACACCGTTGACCTGTCCTCTTTGGCTCCTGGCGACTACCGAATCCGCTTCAGGTTCAACCAGGTCTCCGAGTTCGACTACACGATCTTCGCAGTGACGCCCCCGTTCGGTGAGGACGACATGGGCGGCTGGTTCGTGGATGACATCCAGGTCAACTGCCCGTTGCCCGACGTGGCGGCACCGACTCTCCCGGTCCAGATCTCGCCGCCCTCAGGCGCCACTGTCATCAGCCCGGTGGCCTTCGACTGGTCCGACTCCACCGATACGGGACCGTGCGGACCTTCCAGCGTGACTTACGATCTCTACATCGACAACATCGCCACGATTCCCGCCCCTGACGTATTCGTAACAGGAATCAGCGCCTCAAGTTCCTCGCAGGTCCTGGCAGCAGGCGACTACCTCTGGGCGGTGCGCGCCGTGGACGCGAGCGGCAACCCGTCCGCGTTCACCACCCTGAGTCCGTTTACCGTCGAAGTGAATCTGGCGCCGGGCGCGCCGGACGGCCTGTTCGTGAACGAGTCCCCGAATGGAGCGCAGCAGGGCGATCCCGGGTTTGTCGATCCGGTTGTCGACGAGACCCCGGTCTTCAGCGCCGTCTATCGCGATCCGAACGTGACTCCCGATACCGCGATCGGGCTGCGTTTTCAGGTAACCGACGACCCGACGTTCACCACGCTTCTGTTCGACTCCGGCTCCGTCGGAATCAGCCCGCCGATTCCGGTGGATACAAGGTGTCCGGACCTGACGATCAACATCACCCTGTCGCGCGACCGTATCTACTACTGGAGGATCCAGTACACGGATGCCGGCGGACTCACGGGCGCATTCAGCCTTGCACAGTCGTTCAGGATCGGAGACGACTTCGAATTCGGCGTTCGGAATGGCTCCTCTCACCACGGCCGTCGCTGCTGGATTGCAACTGCAGCGTGGTCCAACGAGTCGGCGCCTGCAGTCCGGAATCTCCAGGCCTGGCGAACAGACTCGCTGGAAGCCCTGGCGGTCGGTCGGGTGGCGTCTCGCTCCTACCACGTAGCGGGAGCGCGTCTGGCGCCGGGATTCGAGTCCTCACCTGTCGTCCGGGCTTTGACGACCGGGGCCACGAGCCTGCCTGTCCAGGTCGTTTTCGCCTGCGGTCTCGCGATCATCCTCCTCGGCCTGTTCCGAATGTCCCGGACCGCCTGATGTGAGTCGCCAATCGGGGGCCGCCCGCAGATGGGCGGCCCCTGTCATTTCCGGGAGGTCAGATTGCCGCCACAACGCGCGCACGCAGGATTCCTGGCCCTCCTGATCGCCAGCTTCGCGCTCCAGCATCGTCCCGCCTGTGCCCAGGCCGAACCTCCTCCCCCGGAATCGCCCCAGCGCCCTTTCCTTGAGCCCCTGCCCGCAGGTGCGGTTCGCCGCTTCGGCTCCGTCCACTTCCGCACGCAAGTCCCCTGTCGGCAGGCCATGTTCGCCGCCGCATCGACGATCTGCGCGCTTGGCCCCGACAAGGCCCTGTCCCTCATGAGCTGGCCTGAAGGCCGGCTCCAGCGAACCGTGATTCCCGAAGGCGCCTCGGTGGTCTGCATGGCAGCATCCCGCCAGAGTTCCCGGCTCGTTCTGGCTCGCGCCGATTCCTCGCTCGCATTCCTAGACGTCAGCAGCGGCAAACTCCTTCATCTCGCGACCTTGCCTGCGTCCCCGGCTTGCATCTGCGCATCACCGGACGGCGAGATGATCGCTGTGGCCGCCACGGACGGCGTTGTCTACGTGGTGAAGGTCTCCGACGGAGCTCTCGTCCGGCGCCTCGAGTGTGGACCGGCCAGGTGCGTCTCGCTGAGCTGGTCGCCCGGGGGTGTCCTGGCCGCCGTGAACACCGATCTCCAGGCCACGATCTGGGGGGCTGACTTCGATCTTGTCGGGAGATTCAGCATCTCGAGCCTGCCGGATGAGATCAGCCTCTCGGCGGATGGCAGGGTCCTGTTTGTGGTCGGAGGCTCCGACAAACTCACATCCTGGGAAATCAAGTCCGGGCGAATCGCCTTCGAACTTGTGGCGGACAAGTCCTTCGTTGACCGGGTTGCCTGCTCGCATGATGGCAAGCTCCTGGCGACGGGTGGACGATCCGGGTTCGTTCGGATGTGGGATGTGGATTCGAGGAAACTGCTCTGGGAAAAGCCGGCGCACTCGGGGTGGGTGAACGGTTTGTGCTTCTCTCCAGATGACGGCGCCCTGGTGTCTTGCGGCGAGGATCGGCGGATTCAGGCCCTTTCTCCGAAGACCGGCGCGGACTTGACATCCGCTGAAGGGCACTCCGACGCGGTCTCATGCATTGCCATTTCGCCTGACGGCCGATACCTTGCATCGACGGGATTTGACGGAAAGGTCTGCATCTGGCGCGCGGAGACCGGAGAGCTCCTGCACGCCAGTTCGCCCGAGCCCCAACCCGGATCGGCGGTCGCCTGGTCGACGTCGGGCGATCGGCTCTTCTCCGCCGGAGGAAGCAGCGTGTGGACCTGGGATCCGAAAGGCGGGGAGCGTCAGCTTCTCCGCCAGGCCGGTCCGGGTGCAGTCCGGGGGCTCGCAGCCGTCCCCGATGTCGGTCTGTTGGCGGGCGGGACGGACACGGTGGCAACGCTTTTCTCCATAGAAGGCGGAAAAACCCTTCGTGATTTTGAAGGTCACGCGGCCATGGTTCGTGCGGTTGCGGGCGTGCCGGGCGGGCGTGCCGTCCTGACGGCCGGGGCGGACGGGAGGGTCGGGATCTGGACGATGGGAGACGGGAAGACCAGGTGGCTTGATTCACCTTCCGGTTCGCTTACATCGATCGCGGTGGCGGCCGACGGACTGCGGATAGCCGTCGGGAGCACCGATGCGGGCGTTCGCATCTGGAATTGGCAGACCGGAGGGCTGCTCCTTACGATCCGCGGGTTTGATGGCGAGGTGACCGGCGTGGCGTTTTCGCCCGACGGGTCGCTCGTCGCAGCCTCCACGGTGGGCAATTCCGTTCGCGTGTGCGATACGGAACGAGGCGCACAGCGGGCGCTGTTCCGAGGAAGTGGAGGGGTCGTGCGTGCGGTCTGCTGGGGGCAGGGGCCGACCACCATCTACTCCGCGATGTACGACACGACGGCCGTAGAGTGGAGGCTCGCGGAAAAGTGATCCGTCACACCCGAGTCACCCTGCTGGGCCTGGCCGCGCTCTTGGCCGCACTTTGGGGGGCTCGCGCAGACGACCAGAAGGATGGGGACGGAGCGCATGAACGGAGTGCGCCCAGCTCCGAGTGGGACTGGCTCTGTCGGGTTATTGTTGACCGCCCTCCCATGCCACGGCTCCAAGTGAATGGGCAGGTGTTTCCCAAGCCTGGGCGTGTGCTGCTAGTGCTTGTGCTTGGCGAGGTCAGCGATCAGGCCAAGGTGCTGCGCCAATTCGAGGAGCTTGCACCAGGACTGGAACTTGCGGATCGGGCGTGGGTCGCTCCGACTGAGAGGCTAGCGGAGCAGGTGCGAGGCACGGGTGGAGCGGTTCTCGCGGCGGGAGTCAATGCCGAGGTCTGCGCTCTCGTTGCCGTGCCGACCAGGCCGGCGCTCCTTGTCGTTGGGCCGGACGGCAGGATCGGGTTCGCGCACCTGCCCGAATTTCACTGGGATGCGCTCACCATCGCGGGAGAAGTCGACTCGCTGATGAGGGAGTCCGCCCCGACGAGGGGGCGACCGAAACAACCCGTGCCTGGCCGTGAGCATCAGGGCGCCCTCGAGTGTGCGGTTTGCCACAGGGCCCAGTTCGTCGACTGGCTCCTTACGCCGCATTCCGTTGCGCTGCGGGATCTGGAACAAATCGGAAGGGACTCCGACGCGGCTTGCTTGCCGTGCCACGTAACGGGCTGGGACAAGCCGGGCGGGTTCACGGCGGGAGACGCCGACCGTCGGCTCGCGGATGTCCAGTGCGGAGCCTGCCACGACCCGGAGCGCACACACGCGGGTGACCAGAAGATCCGGATCGAGGAGTATCCGGCCCGATGCCGAACCTGCCATGCGTCCAGCGCTTCAATCGCCCACGACATCAAACTCAGCCTGCCGCAAGTCAGGCACGGGAAAGCGAAGGATGCGGATCGGGTGGTGTTCGACCTTCGAGAGGAAGCGATCCGTAAGTTCAAGGAACAGACCTACTTCCAGTTCTGCGCGAAGACTGCGTACGTCGGCTCAGAGTCATGCAAGTCCTGCCACGAGCAGGAGCACAAGCAGTGGGCTGCAAGTCCGCATGCCCGCGCCTTCAAGTCCTTGTCGGAGGCCGGCAAGGAGTCCGCGCCGGCCTGCCTCCGTTGCCACACGACAGGAGTCGGGCATGAGGGCGGGTTCCAAGGCCTGAAGGAGACTCCCGGCGTCGCGGAGGTCGGGTGCGAGTCCTGTCACGGACCGGGCAAGCTCCACATTCAGGCTAATTCGCCGGAAGAACGACTGCAGACCATCTTCAGGTTTGACGACAAGTGTCCCACGTGTGTCGTCCAGAGGATCTGCAGCACATGTCACGATGCGGAAAACGATCCCTCATTCGAACTGGGGCGCAGGCTGTCCCGGGTTCGGCACAAGGCACGATGAGCTTGTCGGTCAGGCGCCGCCAGGACCTTCCTGTTCTGGGGGATTTCGGCGCCTGGCGAACCTCTCCTCCGCCTCGGGATCGTGCACGAAGTAGATCCCGAACTCGACCGCGTCGAAGTCCGGCAGTTCGCCGACGCGCAGTTTCAGCCCCGGCGCGAACTGTTCGATGGCCTGGACGATCTTCGCCATGAAGTCGTCGAACTTGGGCTCGGGGAAGACGACGTGGGCGATGACGAGGTCGGAGAGGTCTTTCTTGGCGATGAAGTGCATGGCTTCGATGCGGGCGTCGAGGCGGCGCTTGGAGACGACGCGCCAGCAGATGGTTTCGCCCTTGTTGAGGACCCACTCGGTGGAGGCGACGCGGTGGATGGCCTCGCCCTTGCGCATGAACAGCGCGGCGCGGCGGGGGCCGTGGGGTTTCATGGGGGGCGGCGGGGGCATCATGGGGCGAGGACGATTTTGCCGAGGTTCCGGCGTTCGTCCATGCGGCGCTGGGCGTCGGCGGCGTGGGCGAGGGGGAAGGTGCGGTCGACGACGGGGCGTGCCTTGCCGTGGGCGACGAGGCGGAGGGCTTCGACGAGTTCCCAGCGGGAGCCCATGTAGGCGCCGAGGATGGAGACTTCGGGGACGTAGAGGGAGCGCATGGGCATGGCGAACTGCTTCCCGGCGGTGGCGCCGCAGCAGACGACGCGGCCGCCTCTGGCGCACATCGCGGCGGCGGCGGGGGTGAAGTCGCCTCCGACGTGGTCGACGACGAGGTCGGGGCCGCGGCCGCCGGTGACGTGGCGGACCTCGTCGCCAATGTTTTTATTTGCAGAGCTGTCCAGCGCTTCCCACGCCCCCAGCTTCCGCGCCAGCGCCGTCTTCTCCGCCCCGCCGGCCGCCGCGACGACGCGCGCGCCGGCGGCCGCGGCGAGCTGCACGGCCGCGATGCCGACGCCGCCCGCCGCGCCCGGGACGAAGACCGTCTCGCCGGGGCGGAGGCCGCCGCGCGTGAAGAGCATGTGGTACGCGGTGAGGAAGACGAGGGGGATGGAGGCGGCCTCGGGAAAGGGCATGCCCGGGGGGACGGGGAGGCAGTTGCGGGCGGGGACGACGGTGTGCGTCGCGTAGGTGCCCTGGGTCTGGAAGCCGTGGATGCGGAAGGAGGGGCAGCGGGACTCGCGGCCGGCGAGGCATTCGGGGCATTCGCCGCAGGAGAGGCCGGGGGCGATCATGACGGCGTCGCCGGGGCTCACGGACGTGACGTCCGGACCGACGGCGTCGACGACGCCCGCTCCGTCGGAGCCGCCGACGTGCGGCATCGGGATGGTCGCGCCGAGGCCGATGCGGACCCAGATGTCGAGGTGGTTGAGCGCCGCGGCGCGGAGGGCGATGCGCACGTCGCCCGGGCCGGGCTGCGGGTCCGGCAGTTCCGCCGCCTCGAGCGCCTCCGGGCCGCCGTGCCGGCGGAAAACGATGGCCTTCACGCGTGCCTCCGGCCCGGGAGACCGGGCGGGTCTATTTCGCGACGCCGATCTGGATGGAGCGGATGACGACGTCGATGACGACCGAGTCGTCGAAATACCCGATCACCTGCGTCTTGTCGGGAATCGCGTCCTTGCCGTTCAGCAGGTACAGCAACCCTGCGGCGACGATCGCGTCCACGCCCTTCCGCTTCCGCCAGCGGTCCTCCGCCAGCACCGTGGAAAGCCACTGGACGTCGGACTTCAGCCGCTTCGGCATCGCCCTGGAGCGGAGTTTCCTGGGAAGGGCCTTGCCGATGGCCTTCTTGGCCGCGTCGAGCTGGCGGTCGTCGCGCGGGTAGTAGGGCGACTCGAGGAGGTCTTCGAGGGACTGGATCTTGGCCATGGGGTGGATGATAGGAGGCGGCGGGCGGGAAGAGAAGGAATCCGAGCGGCGTCAGGGGAAGGAGCGCTGGAGGGCGCCGAAGGGGATGGGGCCGAAGGAGAGGAGGCGGTCGTGGAAGGCGCGTTCGTCGAAGGCGGGGCCGAGGCGGGCGCGTTCGGAGGCGAGGAGGCGTTCGAGGCGGTCGCGGCCGACGATGTAGCCGGAGTAGTAGCCGGGGGTGGCGAGGTAGCGGTCGACTTCGAGGGCGGCGCCCGCCTTGTCGAGGCCGACGCCGTCGACGAGGAGGCGGACGGCCTCGTCCTTCGTCATGCCGCCGAAGGTGCAGCCGACGTCGATGACCACGCGTGCGCAGCGCCAGAGGCGCATCTTGAGCTGGGAGAGGCGTGTGCGGTCGTCGTAGTAGCCGTGGCGGGCCATGAGCTCTTCGCAGTAGAGGCCCCAGCCTTCGACGTAGGCGGGGTTGTAGAACCATTTCGGGACCTCGCGGGTGCGGCGGGCGGCGACGGCGAACTGGAGGTGGTGGCCGGGGATGGCCTCGTGGAGGGAGACGACGCGGATCCAGGTGCGGTTGTTTCCGGCGAGGAGTTCGTCGCGTTCGGCCGGCTTGAGGCGCGGGAGGGGCGGGACGACGTAGGCGCCCTTCAGCTCGGGATCCGCGGGGTCGAGGGGGCGGTAGTGGCCGTAGGGGGTGCGGTCGTCGGGCTCGCCCCATTCGGCGCGCACGTGCGTCGCCCACTCCGGAACCGTGACGAAGCCCTTCTCCGCCGTGAACGCCGCGGCGCGCTCCATCTCGGCGCGGCAGGCGTCGAGCAGGCCGTCCGCGTCGGGGTGGTCGAGGCGCAGGTCCGCGGCGATTTCGCGCCACGGGCGGTCCGGGGAGATCCGGCGCGCCACCGCCGTCAGCTCCTCCTCCGTCTCGCGGTACAGCCGTTTCCCCAGCGCCAGGATGTCGGGCGGGGCGTCGTCGATGCCGACTTCCCAGCGGAAGTAGAGCAGGTAGCGGCGCCAGCGGAGGTCGCGGGCGCGCCGGGGGGTGCGGCGATCGGCGAGGTTGCGGCGTTCGGAGAGGAAGCGGAGGAGTTCGCCGAAGCGCGGGAGGGGCGGGCGGAGGGGGTGGCCGTCGGGGGCCTTGGGGGAACCGTCGTCGAGGGCTTTGGCGAGGGGGGAGAGGGCGTGGTCGCCGGCGCGGGCGTCCTCGCGGTCCACCTCGTGCAGGGCGGCGAGGGCGTCGCGGGCGCCGTTCTCGAGGCGGAGGAGGACGGCGGCGCGTTCGGGGGAGTCGGAGGGGGCGGCGAGGGCGGCGGAGAGTTCGGCGGCGGTTGGCAGCCAGACGGTGGGGTCGCGGTGGGCGAGGTCGAGTTCGCTCCAGGACTCGAGGAGCTGGCCGAGGCGGTGGCGCAGGAGGTCGAGGTCGAGCCGGTCCGCGGCGGGCAGGGGCTCTGCGGCGAACTCCTCTTCGAGGGCGGCGAGGAATCGCCGGGCCTCGTCCGCCTCCCCCGCGCGCAGGCGGTCGCGCGAGTTCCAGCCGTGGCCCGCGAACTCGCGGGCGCGGGCGGCGAGGCGCTCGGAAGCGTCGCCCGGCGGGGCGGCGACGGCTGCGGAGGCGAGGAGGGCGAGAAGCGCCGGGAGGACGCGCATGCGCCCAGTTTACGCGACCGGCCGCCTCGCCGCTTCCCGCGCCGGCTGCTATCATCCTGCGCCATGAACCTGCGAGCGCTTCCCGCCCTCCTCCTCTGCTTCGCGATGGCCGCGGCCGAGACTCCGGAGCCTCCCGGGGCCGATCCGCTCCGGTACACGTCGGGTCCCGGGGACGAGGTCTCGTGGTCCGTGCATTTCAGCAGCGAGACGCTCGTGCGGCGCGGCGGGACGGTGGAGAGGCTGCTCTGGAACCGGTCGGGGACGCAGCGCGCGATCGGGCTGAGCCGGGAGAACGGGCGGGTGCTGTTCGCGGTGGAGAACGAGCGCGGGCCCGGGCGGGTGAGCGTGTACGTGGTCGACGGGCAGGATCGCCAGAAGGCGGAGGGGGAGCGGCTGCGGGGGATGATGCCGGCGGGGGGAAGCGACGTGGCGTTCCTGTGGCTGGACGATCGGGGGCGGGGCGCGCCGGTGCCGCGGGATCCGTCGCTG
>JADLHC010000333.1 GCA_020849035.1 Planctomycetia bacterium | reverse complement strand
TGTCCGCCTTCTCCTCCTTCACCCTCTTCGCCAGCCCCTCCGGGTGCAGCGCCCCGCACCCGTCGTTGATCTTCGCGCCGTCCGGATCCACCCCCGTCGCGACCACCTTCGCGCCCAGTTCCGCCAGCACCCAGGGCGCCACAGCCCGCGTCGCGCCGTTCGCGCAGTCCCCGACCGCCTTCACCCCCTTCAACGTCACACCCCACTCCCGCGCCCGGTCCACCAGGTCCCGCGCGTACTTCCCTGCCGCCGTCGACAGCTTCGTCTCGGGATCGTACGCCGTCTCCAGCGCCAGGTCGCCGACCTCGGGCCCCGTCAGCGCGTCCGGCACGCCGGCGCGCATCAGCGCCTCGATCCGCTCCTCGGCGGCGTCCGGGATCTTGAACCCCTCCGGCGAAATCAGCTTGATGCCGTTGTCGGGGGCGGGGTTGTGGGAAGCGCTGACGACGATGCCGAGTGCCGCGCCGGTCTCGCGCACGATGTGGGCGATGGCGGGGGTGGGAAGAACGCCGCTCTCGAAGACGTTGACGCCCTGGGAGAGGAGCCCCGAGGCGAGCGACGCGCTGATCATCGGGCCCGAGAGCCGCGTGTCCCGGCCGATGAGGACGCGGTCGCGGAGATTCGGGCGCTTGAAGGCGTGGGCGGCCCCGAAGGCGCTGCGCGGCACGCTGTGCGGCGGCCGCGACGAGAAGATCCCGCGCTCGCTTCGGAGAAGCCACCCCACCGCCTGGCCCAGCCTCGACAGCGGGACCGGCGTCAGGATCTTGGTGTTGGCCGTGTCCCGGATTCCGTCCGTCCCGAAGAGTCTCTCCACTATTTCGGCGGCTCCGATTTCGGGCGCTTGCGGAACGTGACCAGGGTCTCCGGCTTTTCCGGCTTTCGGACGGTGACTTCGAGGTCGGCCGAGGCCGCGAAGCCGGTCCTGAAGCGCCACTCGATGGGGCGCGTGGCGATCAGCTCCTTCTCATCCACGGGCTGGCACTCCTCGGGACGCATGCCCGCGATGTCGACGAAGACGTCGATCAGCTCCGGCCTCGCCTTGAGTTCGGTGATGGCCGACGCGGGCCCGCGGACGCGGACCTCGGCCTCCTTCGTCGCCGGCTCGGCGAGGAACTCCCGGGCGTAGTCGACGCCCTGGACGAGGTTGACACGGACCGTGAATACGGCCTCCTGCGATTCCTCCGCGACCTCCACGATGACCGAGAGCTGCGTCGTGCTCGAGATCGGGTAGCCGCCAAGCTGCCCCGTGACCTCGGCGGCAAGCTGGTGACGCCCCGCAGGCAGCCCGTCGATCTTCACGGGAACCGCCGGGATCGTCAGCGACCGGTTCAGCACCGATTTCGGCCCCAGAACCTCCACCGAAGCGGGGCTCACAACGGCCTGCACGACCCGCAGACCCGCCGGCAGCTTCCCCTCGCACAGCCCCGCGCCGGGCGTCTCGGGCGCCCCCCCCTCCGCCGACGCCACCACGCGCAGGTACCGCCGCACCCGGTGGTCCAGCTTCACCCTCACCCGCGCCGGCTTCGCGGACACGAGCCGGAACTTGGGCGGAAGAAACAGCGCGTCTTCCGTCACTTCGAACGTCACCGTCACCGGCGTCTCGCTTCCCGCAGGCAGCTCGACGAGGCGCCCGAACCGGAGGTCGCGCAGCCGGGACCGCTCGCCGCGCGGCCCGTTGAGGACCACCTCGACGGTCGAGCACGGGGCGCCGGCCTCGTCCTCGATCGAGAGGACGACAATGTCGCCCCCGTACTCCAGCGACACGCGGGCCTCCGCCTTCACCTGCTCGGTCGACTCGCGGTACACCGAAACCCAGGTCACGACCGCCAGGGCCAGCGCAAGCAGCCTGTTTTTCGGGTCGGCGAAGAGCAGCGCGAGGAGGTGCTTCACAGCGCCGCCGCCGTGGACGTCGGACCTGGTTGCTTTTCGTTGCCCCTGAAGAGCTGCCTGAGGCGGTTCTCGAGTTCGTCCTTGTCGAGGTCCTGCGAGAGGACACCGCGCGCCCCCAGGGAGATCTTCCCCGTCTCCTCGGAGACGATCAGCGTGACGGCGTCGGTCTCTTCCGTGATCCCGATGCCGGCGCGATGGCGCGTTCCCAGGCTCCGCGCGACGTCGGGGTTGTCCGTGAGGGGAAAGAGGCAGCCGCCGGCGGCGACGCGGTCGCCGATGACGATGATCGCGCCGTCTTGAAGGGCGGCGCCGGGGTAGAAGATCGTCTCCAGCAGTTCCGCGGTGACTTCGGCGTCCATCTTGACGCCGCCCTCGACGTACTGCGCCAGGCTCTGGTCGCGCTGGATGGCGATCAGCGCCCCGATGCGGTTCTTCGACATCCGCGAGCACGCCTTCACGATCTCCTCGACGGGCACGGTCTCGGTCTTGAGGAGGGGGAAGAGGAAGCGGCCCTGTCCGAGGCGGACGAGGGCGCGGCGGAGCTCGGGCTGGAAGATGACCGCCACGATGATGACGAGGGCCGGGACGATCCCCTGGAGCATGGCCCGGATTCGGTCGAGCTCGAACCGGGTGGTGATTTCCATCAGCACGATGAACGCCACGACGAAGACGACAAGGATGCCGCGGACGAGGCCGGCGCCGCGCGATCCCTCGAAGGAGCGAAGAGTCCAGTAGAAGAAGACGTAGAGGAGGATGATCTCGACCAGGGCGCGGAAGGCATCGACGCCGGAGAGGAGGTTCTGGATCATCCTGGGTCCCGCTGGGGGTTGGGAGAGTGCGAACGGGCGGCCGTGCAGGCGATGATACCGGTCCCGCACGCGGTATGGAATGCGCGAAATTCGGCGCGCGGGCGGCCGTCAGGCGCGGGCGATCGCGTCCGCGACGCGGCGCACCTGCTCCGTCTCGGCGACGTCGTGGACCCGGAGGGCGTCGGCGCCCTGGGCGATGCACCAGGCGGCCGTTCCCGCGCTCGGGACGGCGCGATCGGGCGCCTCGAGCCCCGTCAGTTTCCCGATGAACGACTTGCGCGAAACGCCGACGAGGAGGGGCCGGCCAAGTGTCCGGAACTCGCGGAGCCTGGCCAGGATCTCGAGGTTATGCTCGAGCGTCTTCCCGAACCCGATGCCGGGGTCGACGATGAGCCTGTCCCCGGGAATCCCCGCGGTCTCCGCGGCCGCGAGGGACTCGCGCAGCCACGCGCAGATGTCGGCGACGGGGTCGCGGTACGACGGGTTCTGCTGCATTGTGCGCGGCGTGCCGCGGATGTGCATCACGACGGCCGCGACGCCGCGGGAGGCGACGAGCGGCGCCATGCCCGGGTCCGCGCGGAGGCCGCTGATGTCGTTCACGACGGAGGCGCCCGCGTCGATCGCGGCCCGCGCGACGGCGGCCTTGGTCGTGTCGATCGAGACGGGAACCCGGCCGCCGCGCGCGAGGGCGGAGACGACCGGGAGGACGCGGCGGAGCTCCTCCTCCTCCGCGACGGGCTCGGCCCCGGGCCGGGTGGACTCCCCTCCCACGTCGAGCACGGTGGCGCCCGCCGCGGCCATCCGCTCCCCGTGTTCGATCGCCGCGCCCCTGTCCGCGAATCTCCCGCCGTCGCTGAACGAATCCGGCGTCACGTTCACGATTCCCATCAGCTGCGTCCGACGGCCCCACGCGAGTCCGCCGGCCTCCGGCGGCACGGCGTGGAACAGCGCCGCCGCGCGCTCGAGGACCGCCCCTGCCGCAAGCCCCGCCAGGGCCGCGCCCGCCTTCGCGAACTGCTCCCGCGTCCCCGTCACGAGCGCCGGCACCCGCGCGGTCGAGAACGGATCTCCCCCCACCAGCACCTCCCCGCCTTCCGCCGCCCAGCGCGCCCTCAGCTCAAACGCCTCCCCCGGCAGCAGGTTCTCCAGCGCCACCGCCATCCCTGCCCGACGCGCCGGCGCAAGGTCGCGCACGTCCCCCGCGAACCCCAGCCGCGCCAGCTCGGCGCGCACCGCGGACACCGCCAGGGCGGCGACGACGCGGGGGTTCAGCCGGATCTCGTCGGGCGTCACGGGCCGCCTACGCCGGCGCCGCGCCCAGCGAGGGGTCGCCCCCAAGCCCCGGCGCAGGCCGCGGCTCCGCAACCTTCACGTCCGCCGGCTTCGACTCCGCGGCCTTCGTCGCGCTCTTCTTGCCCTCGTGAAGCGTCTCGATCGCCACGCCCTCCATCAGCCGCTTCACGTCCACCGCGTCCAGCACCTCGTATTTCAGGAGCGCCTTCGCGATCCGTTCGACCTTCTCGCGGTTTTCCTGCAGGAGGCGCTTGGCCTCGTCGTAGCAGCTCGTGACGATCTTCCTGATCTCGGCGTCGATCGCGACGGCGGAGGCCTCGGAGAAGCTGCGAGGGCGGCTCTCGCGTCCGAGATAGCTGCCGTCCTCGGGCTCGACGTAGCTGACGGGGCCCAGGTCGCTCATGCCCCACTCGCACACCATGCGGCGGGCGAACTCGGTGGCGCGCTGGAAGTCGTTCTGGGCGCCGGCGGTAATGTCGCCGCAGAACTCCTCCTCGGCAAGGCGGCCGGCGAACAGCACCTTGAGCTCGGCGAGCAGGAACTTCCTCGAGTAGTGGTGCCGGTCCTTCTCGGGCAGGAACATCGTCGCGCCGCCCATGACTCCGCGCGGAATGATCGTCACCTTGTGCACCGGCTCGGCCTCGGGCAGGAGCGAGGCGATCGCCGCGTGCCCGGCCTCGTGGTATGCCGTGATCTTCTTGTCCTCCAGGTCCATCACGCGCGAACGCTTCTGCCGGCCCCACCGGACCTTGTCGCGCGCCTCCTCCAGGTCGTCCTCCTCCACCGACTCCTTGCGCTTCATCACCGCGATCAGGGCCGCCTCGTTGATGAGGGCCTCAAGGTCGGCGCCGCTGAAGCCCGGCGTCGTGCGCGAGATCACCGAGAGGTCGATGTCGTCGGACAGCCGGACCTTCCTCGAGTGCACCCGCAGGATCTCCTCCCGTCCCTTGACGTCCGGCAGGTCGAGGACGATCTCGCGGTCGAATCGCCCGGGGCGCAGCAGGGCGGGGTCGAGGATGTCGGGGCGGTTGGTGGAGGCGATGACGATGACCGAGTCGTCGGTGTCGAAGCCGTCCATCTCGACCAGGATCGCGTTCAGCGTCTGCTCGCGCTCCTCGTCGCCGCGCCCGAACCCGGCGACGCCTCGACGGCGACCGACGGCGTCGATTTCGTCGAGGAAGATGATGGACGGGGAGTTTTCCTTGGCCTGTCGGAAGAGGTCGCGGACGCGGGAAGCGCCGACGCCGACGAACATCTCGACGAAATCGGAGCCGCCGATGGCGTAGAACGGGACGTCGGCCTCGCCCGCGACGGCCTTGGCCATGAGCGTTTTCCCGGTGCCCGGGGCGCCGACGAGCAGGATGCCGCGGGGCATGCGTCCGCCCAGGCGCTGGAACCGCTGGGGGTCCTTGAGGAACTCGACGACCTCCCGCACTTCCTCTTTCGCCTCGTCGCAGCCCGCCACGTCGTCGAACGTCACTTTGTCGCGGCCGCCCTTGGTCATGCGCGCCCGGCTGCGGCCGAACGCCAGGATCGACCCCGGGCCCGAGGCGCGCATCTGGCGGAACAGCAGGAACCAGGCGACGACGAGGAGGATGATCCAGGGAATGAGGTTGAAAAGGAACTGCGTGAGCTGGTTGGGCGCGACGACCTCGAACTTCCGGTCCTTCGTCTCGACGTTCCGCGCGTTCTCGACGTAGAGCGCCCGGAGCTTGTCCAGGTGCTCGTCGTTCGAGAAGTACCCCTCCGGATAGGTGACGCGGAAGCTCTTCGCCTTGTTCCCCTCGGAGACGTAGTCGCCTGAGACGTCGTGCCCGTCGATGCGGACGTTCTTGACCTGGCCCTGGCGGAGCTTCTCCTCGAACTGGTACTGGTCGAGTTTCTCGTCGCCGCCGGAGAGTCCGCCGCCGGACCCGGAGATGTGCAGGACGATCAGGACGCCCGCGAAAAAGAGGAGGAGGACCAGGAAGCCCTTGGGGGGCTTGAATCCCTGTTCCTGGTTTCGCGGCTGCTTGTCCTGGTTTTCCATGCCCTGTTGAAACGGCCGGGAGCGCGCAGGCATTCCCCCCGGTGCCGGATCAACCGACGCAGTCTACAGGCGGCGCTCCGGCGCGTCCAACGCCCTTGCCGCGGCGGACCTACCAGCCGCCTTCGAGCTGGTTCACGACCCAGCGCGCCAGCTTCTCGAACGCCTCCGCGCGCGCCGACCCCTCGTCCTCGTCGCGCGTCGGAACGAGGTACCCTACCTCGCGCCGCGTCCCCTCGAAGATCACCGTGCCGTCGCGCCGGACGATCTTCAGCCTGACCTGGATCGCGACGTTGCTCACCAGCGGCCGGTCGGACTCGTCCGCCACGAGGAACGGCGTCTCATAGTCGACGATCTCGACCTGCGCCCGGACGTCCGCGTCCCCCTCCGAAACCAGGTCGTAGTCCGTCCGCGCCAGCACCATGTCCCGGACCTGCTGCGCCAGGTCGATCTCGTGCCCCCCGTAACCGAACTCGTTCCCCCGCCGAAGCGTCCGGTTCTCCGGGATGTCCACCGCGACCGTCTGCGCCCCGCCGATCCTGGGTTCGCCCAGCTCGTAGCCGCAGCCCGCCAGGGCCAGCCCGAGCGCCGCCGCGACCAGCGCGCGATTCACCTCGCCCCCTTCTCCCGCGCCTGCGCCGGAAGCCGCTTCACCTTCTCCTCAACGCCGGGAAGCTCCTCGCGGGCCCTCTCGGCCCAGGTGGTCCGCGGGAACTTCCGGACGATCTCCCTCAGGTACGTCCGCGCCGCGCGCCACCGGCGGAGGTGCCGATAGTGCTCGTACGATTGCCAGTCCAGCTCCGCCTGCAGCTCGTCGACGTCCCCCAGCCGAGCCTTCGCAAGGTCCACCTTGTCCCCCGAAGGGTAGTCGTCCAGGTACCGCCGGAACTCGCGCCGCGCGTCCTCGAGCGGCTGCGGGTCGTACCCCACGCCGCCGAACTGCGACAGATGCGCCTCCGCCTTGCGGTAGCGGGCCGTCGGCGTGAAGGGCGAGTCGGGGAAGTCGTTCAGCAGGAACTCGTACTCGACGACGGCCTCCTCGAACTGCCCGGAATCGAGAAGGGCGATGGCGAAGCGCAGGCGGGCGTTGGCGGACCAGTCCTCGTAGGGGAACTTCGTGAGCAGCTCGCGGCCGCGCTTCGCGGCCCACTGCGCGCCGCGGATGATCCCGAAGAAGTCGAATCCGGCGCCGAGGCGGACGCCCATGATGCAGGATTCGACCTGGAAGCGGACGGCGCGGAGGCGTTCGGGGTGGGTCTCGGCGAGGGCGGCGAAGGCGTCGTAGGCGTCGATGGCGCCCTGCCAGTCTCGGGCGAGGATGCGGGCATCCCCGCAGCGGAGCCAGGCGAGCTTGCGGACCGCGATGTCCGGTCCCGCCGCCTCCGCGAGCACGGCGTATCGCGCGCCGGCCTGGCCGAACATTCCGGCCGCGGCGAGTTCGTCGGCGCTTTCCGGCGACGCCGGCTCCGCCACGGAGCGATCCTGCACGAAGCCCTCGTCGGGATCCCAGCGCCAGCCGGCGGCGGCGGGAAGCGCAAGGGCGAGGAAGACCAGGGCGGCGAGCTGTCTCACGGGCCGGGAGTCTATACCGGCGGGGGCGGGACCGGAAGTTCCGGCGCCGTTCCGCCGATCCCGGCGAGCTCCCTCAGCGAGACCAGGGACAGGGCCTCCGTCGCCCGCGTCTCCGCCTCGTCCACGAGCCGGTAGGCCGCGCGGCTGGCCTCGCCGTCGGGCAGGGCGTATGCGTCCCCGTACGACCGCACGGCGTGCAGCACGTCGCGCGCCGTCAGGAGCGCCGGGTTCCTCGCCGGCAGGTACCCCGGGTCCTTCCGCCCGCCGATCCCGACCTCCCGCAGGATCCCCTTCGCCGCCAGCTCGTACAGGATGTCGTGCACGACGCGCACCGGGGCGCCCATCAGCCCCGCGATCGCCTCCGCCGTCGGCGGCGGCTTCCCCTCCTCGAACGGCCTCACCGTCTGCACCGCGATCGCCAGCGACAGCCGCTCCCGGTCCGCATGGCTGATCTTCACCGCCTCGACCTCGCGCTTGTACGTCTCCACGTGCTGCGCGGCGAACGCCACCTCCGCGCCGAACAGCACGATGATCCAGCTCAGGTAGATCCACAGCAGGAAGACCGGGACCGATCCCAGCGAGCCGTAGAACGTGTAGGCGGTGATGACCTTCGTGTTGTACCAGACGTAGAGGCTCTTCATCCCCTCCCAGCACGTCCCCGCGACGAGGGCGCCGATGAACGCGGCGCGGAGCTGGACGCGGGTGTTGGGCATGAAGAGGTAGATGCCGGTGAAGAGGACCCAGGCGAAGACGAATGGGGCGAGGGTGAGGGAGGCGGCGCCGAAGTAGGGGACGTTGTGCGTGAGCCAGTTGTAGAGGCTGTTGCTCTGGACGAAGGTCGTCATCGCGACGGAGGCGACGAGGAGGATCGGGCTGACCGTGAGGATGGTCCAGTACACCATGAAGCGCCGGAGGAGGGGGCGGTGGGACTTGATGCCCCAGATGCGGTTGAAGGTTTTCTCGACCGTCTGCATGAGGGAGAGCGCGGTGTAGATGAGGGCGAGGAAGCCGACGACGCCGATGGCGGCGGCGTTGATGTTGCCGATGAACCCGTCGATGGTGCTGGTGACCTTGTCGCCGAACTCCGGGGCGATGTAGCGGAGCAGGTAGTCCTTGGCCTTCGTGGAGACGCCCGAGAGGCCGCCGAATCCCTTGAACATCGAGAGGACGACGGCGAGGAGCGGGACGAGGGCGAAGATTACCTGGTAGGTGAGGGCGGCCGCGAGGAGGAAGACGTCGCTGCGGACGGAGCCCTCGACCGTCAGGACGCCCATGCGCAGGACGTGGTAGGCGAACCTCCGGATCCGGCTTTCCGGCCTGTGAAGCCAGATGTCGCGCTGGAAGAACATCTCGACGTCCTTCCAGCGCCGGTAGAGTCGCTCCCCCAGGCCCGTGGACTCCGCGCTCACGGCGCGGAGTCTAGCACGGGCCCGGAACTACCGGGACTGGCGGCTGAGGCGGAGTTCGGCCTCGCCGTCCCGGAGGACGAGCGTCCCGCCGTCCCAGGACACCGCCCAGGACCGGGTGCGCCCGTCGGCGAACGTGACCGTGACCTTCCCGTCGGCCAGCGCCCAGGTCCCTTCCAGCGCCTGGAACCGCCGCTTGCCCTCCACCTCGACCAGCATCGACCCGCACCAGCCGCCGTCGGCGCCGAACTCCATGTCCACGTGCCGGACCGGGGCCGATCCGGGACCCGCCGCGGACGTGAACGTCCAGCTGCCGGGAAGCTCCTGTCGCGGCGGATCAGGGGGCTTCACGGGCCCGGCCGGCACGGGATCCGGAGGCTTGACGGGTTCCGCGGGAACCGGGTCCGGCGGAGCGGCCGGCTCGGCCGGGGGGGCATCCGGCGGCGTGTTGTCGGGCTGCACCCCGTCCGGGGACGACCCCGGCCCGGGCTCTTCGATCTCCTCCTCGGGCGGAGCCGCTCCCATGTCGTCCGGGGGCGGTTTCTTTTCGAACGAAGCGCATCCGGCCGCGAAGACGGCCGCGGCCAGCAGGACGAGGGTCCGGGGGTTCATTTCCTGTCTCCCTTCTGCGGCTCCGCCCAGGCTTCGAACCAGATGCGGATCTCGTCGGAGACGTTGATGATCCCGCCCTTCGAGGGAGGCTTGACGCCGAAGTCGGTCATCTTCGCGGGGATCTCGCCCTTCACGTAGATGAAGCCGTCGCGGCGGACCTTGAGCGTGCACGGGATCTCCACGTCCTTCTTCACCCCGTGGATCTCGATGGAGCCTCTCATGGCCATCGCCTCGGATCCGTTCATCGTGATCGCGGTCACCTCGAACTTCATTTCCGGGAACTTCTCCGTCTCGAGGTGCTTCTCGTGCATCTCGGCGTCGCGGTCCTTGTCGCCCGTGTCGAGCGTCCGCGCGTCGACCACGCAGGAGGCCTTCACCGTCTCGGCCAGCTTTCCCTTCTCGTACTCGATCGTCCCGGTGACGGACTTCGTCCATCCGGAGAAGTCGTGGAGGGTCGACTTGCCGTCGAATCCGGCCACGCACCGGTCCTTCATGAAGTTGAGGCGGGCGATGACGGGCTTGGGGGCGGGTTTCGGCTTCGGCTCGGGTTTGGGCTCGGGCCTGGGTTCCGGTTTCGGCTCGGGTTTCGGTTCCGGCTTCGGCTCCGGTTTGGGCTCCGGGGCGCGGGCCGCGGAACCGACGGGGAAGCCGAAGAACTCGGGGCCGACGTCGGGGGGCTTGACGGCGACGTCGTCCGGGGGCTTGGGGACGTCGGGCGGTCTGGTGTCGTCCGGCGGCCTGGCGACGTCCGGGGGTTTCGTGTCTACCGGCGGCTTCGTGTCGTCCGGGGGCCTGCCCACATCCGGCGGCGTCGTGTCGTCGGGCGGCTGCCCCTCATCCGGGGGCTGCTCGTCCTCCGGCGGTCCCTCGGGAGGGGCCAGGGAATCGCCCCCGGGTCCGCCCGAGAGATTCGGCCTCGGCTTCACCGGCGGGTGCAGCTTCTGCCAGACCGCCACTCCTCCACCGGCACCGGCGATCGCCCCCAGCCCCATCAACGCCAGGGATCGAGCCACCATCATCAGCTTCGGCGACATCACCGCCTCCCTTCCGCCCCGCATTCTAACGCTTCGACGGGCGCGCCCTCGGGGGGCTCCGGGGGGCCGCCGCCGGAAGCGGAGGCCGTGCGCACGAAGGGGTTCAGGAACGACAGGACGAACTTGAGGTTGAAGACGGCCTCGGCGGGGACGTAGTCGCCGGAGACGGAGATGGCGCGGTCGGCGAGGTCCGGCCGTGCGGCGAGGCGGCGGAGGATGGCGTTGACGGCCCAGCGGCGCGGCAGGTAGGACTGGACGCGCCAGCAGGACCGGAGGCGCTCGCCGAATTCCGCGTCGCGGCGGGCAGGCCAGTCCCGGAGGTGAATCGTCTGCCCCGGGGAACGGAGCGCCTCCAGGACGAGCCCGGCGACGACCTCGCCGCTGCGGAGGGCGATGAAGATCCCCTCCCCCGTGACGGGATCGACGAACTCCGCCGCGTCCCCGCACAGGACGGCGCCCGGAGCGATGCAGCCGACGTTCCGCCGCGCAATGGGGCCCGTGGCCAGGACCGGCCCGGTGCGGACAGCGTTCCTCAGCCGCCCCGCGAGGCGCAGGTTCCGCAGGAGATGCGTGTCGTAGAACGAGTCCAGCTCGCCATGGGCGGACTTCACCGCTTCCCCGTCCACCACGAAGTTGATGTTGACGGTCGTGGAGTCGACGGGGGCCAGGGCGAAGTACCCGGGGTTGCCGAGGTGGATTTCGCCGAAGCTCCCGGCCTCCATGCCGCGCCAGTAGCCGACGAGGGCGACCTTGCGCAGCCGGTTGTCCAGCCGGGTGAGCCCGAGTTCGCGTGCGACGACGGAAGCGGTGCCGTCGCAGCCGGCGACGAGGCGCGCGGTCCAGGAGCGCTCCCCGTCCGGCCCCGTGCCCCGGATGCCGCAGACCTCGCCGCCTTCGCGGACCAGGCCGTCGACGCGGAAGCCCTCGATGACGGTGACGGACGGGAACGAGGCCGCGTGGCGCAGGAGGGTGTGGTCGAAGAACGTGCGGCGGATGGCCAGGCCGTAGGGGCGCGGGGGACTGTGCGGCCCCACCGGGATGTACCGGCCGCGCATCATGACGCCCTCGTAGGAGCAGATCTCGTGCCCCACCAGCTTGCGGTGCGGGTGAGCCTCGACCTGCGCCAGCACCCCCAGCCGCTCCAGCGTCGCCAGCGCCCCGGGGCTCATGTACTCGCCGCAGAGCTTCTGGCGCGGGAAGCGCGCCCGGTCGACGACGAGGACGCGGACGCCCGCGCGGCCGAGGAACCCGGCCAGCGCGGAGCCCGCGGGGCCCGCGCCGACGATGATGACGTCGAAGTCGCGGGTCACGAGACGAGCCTCATCAGCCGGTTGAAGGTCGGGGCGAAGCGCCAGAACGGCTTCTGGACGCCGATCATCGAGAGGAGTCTCAGGCCGTAGGGGATAAGCGGATGCTGGCTGCGCTCGCTCGTCATGATGCGGGGGTCCTGGCGGGCGTGCTCGATCATCGTCTCGCGGAGCCAGTCACGGTCGAGGCCCGGCGAGAAGTAGAACTTCGGGTCGATCAGCTCCTCGTGCGTGCGGATGACCCCCTCGGAGAGCGCCTGGGCGGCCAGCGCCGTGTGCGGGTAGATTCGGACCCCGTTCGTGATGAAAGCCACGTCCCCCGGCCCGGCGCACTTGTGGATGAAGTCCAGGGTTTCCAGGACCGTGTCGCGGTTCTCCCCCGGTCCGCCCACAAGGAAGATCCAGAGCGTGCGCAGCCCGACCTTCGAGGTCAGCCGCGCAACGTTCTCCACGTCGGCGCGGGTGAATCCCTTGCGCAGGTTCGAGAGCACCGGGTCGCTCGCGCTCTCCGCCGTGCAGATCAGGGAGCGGAATCCCGCTTCCTTCATGCGGACCAGCAGGGCCTCGCTCACCGCAACCGGGTTCAGGCCGCTTCCGATGAAACGGGCCCGGAGGCCGCGCCGGATGACGGAGTCGCAGATGTCCATCGCGTGCTTCTCGGGGACGTTAAACGTGCTGTCGACGAACTCGAAGTCGCGGATCCCCGAGTGCGTGATCACGTCCTCGATCTCGGAGGCCATCTCCTCGCCGTTCTTGAAGCGGAAGGACGACCCCTCGATGTTGGTGTAGGTGCAGTAGATGCACTTGAGCGAGCAGCCGCGCTTGGACTGGAGGGGGTAGACGCCCTCGAAGCTCATGTAGCGGCGGGTGTCGACCCAGCGGTAGATGCGCGGCGGCGTATTGACGTCGAGCGAGGGGACGCGGTCCTGGTGGTTGATGCGCGGCACGCCGTCCTGGAAGGAGGCGATGCCGGGGAGGCCGGACGGGTCGCGGCCGGCATCGAGGGCGGCGGCGAGCGCGACGGCGGCGCGTTCGCCGTCGCCGACGACCGCGTAATCGGGACGGATGCGCTCCATCATCGGCCCGGGAAGGACGCTGACGGCGCTTCCCCCGATCACCACGGGCGCGGAGGTGACGGCGCGGATGTCGGCGACGATCCGGGCGGCGTCGGGGACGAAGTTCTTGGGGACGTAGTAATCGCAGTTGTCCATGTTGCGGATGCCGACGCCGACCATGCCGGGCTGGAACCCGGCGACGGCGCGGGCGACGGCCTTCCGCGGGTCGCGGGCGAAGCAGAGGTCCTCGATGCGGACCTGGTGGCCGGCCCTTTCCAGGGCCTCGGCGACGAAGCAGAGGCCGATCGGAAGGACGGGGTACGGCACCTTCTCCCGGTTGGCGGAGAGCAGGAGGACTTTCACCGCGCGTTCTCCTCGTGGCGGGCGACGACCAGGGCGGAGTTCTTGGACCCGAACGCGATGGTGTTGCAGACGGCGTAGTCCACGGCCATGACGCGGCCTTCGTTGGGAACGTAGTCGAGGTCGCACTCGGGGTCCGGATTCTCGTAGTTGATGGTCGGGTGGAGGAAGGAGTCGCGAACGCTCATGAGGGTTGCCAGGAGCCCCGCCCCGCCGCTCGCGCCCTGCGGGTGGCCGATGAGCGACTTGGTCGCGCTCGTCGCCACGTTGTAGGCCAGCTTGTCGAACGCCAGCTTGATCGCCGCCGTCTCCGTCTTGTCGTTCAGCGGCGTCGACGTCCCGTGGAGGTTGATGTACTGGATCCGGTCCGGCCCGATCTCCGCGTCCTCCAGGGCCAGCACCATCGCCCGGGCCGACTCCTCGCCGTTCGGCATGATCTGCACCCGGTGGAACGCGTCGCACGTCGCCCCGTACCCGATCACCTCGGCGTAGATCCGGGCCCCGCGGCGAAGGGCCTTCTCCCTCTCCTCGAGCACGAACATCCAGGCCCCCTCGCCGATCACGAACCCGTCCCGGTCCCGGTTGAACGGCCGCGACGCCTTCTTGGGCATCTCGTTGTAGTGGGTCGAGACGCACTTCATCGCCCCGTAGCACTCCACGATCCCCGGCGTGATGCAGCAGTCGGCACCCCCGGTGACGGCGGTGTCGGCATACCCGTGCTGGATCTGGCGCAGCGCGTGCCCGATCGCGTCGGTCGTGCTGGTGCAGCCCGTGGAGACGACCTGGCTCATGCCGCGCAGCCCGAACGCGATGGAGACCTCGCTCGAGAGCATCCCGACGAATGCGCTGGACACGGCGAACGGGTAGCAGCGGGCCTCCTTCTCGCCCGTGAACCACAGGCGGTACTGCTCCTCCGCGAACTCGATGCCCCCCGAGGACGTCCCCAGGATGCACGCGACCCGGCGGAGCTCGTCCACGGTCAGCGAGCGCGGGTCGATGCCGGCGTCCTGGAGCGCCTCGCGGGCCGCGCCGATCGACATGATGGCGACCCGCGGGAGGCGGCGCAGCTCCTTCTCGGGAACGTGGCGCGACGGCGTCCAGTCCCTGACCTCGGCGGCGACGCGCGAAGAAGCGTTCGAGGCGTCGAACAGGGTGATGGGCCCGACAGCCGAACGGCCTGACCGGAGTCCCTGCCAGTAGGTTTCCGCACCCTCCCCGTAAGGCGAGATCGAGCCGACCCCCGTGACGACGACTCTGCGCTTCATGATGTGTTCCTCTCCGGTAGCTTCTGGTTACGGGGCCAATTGTCAGAGATGGACCTGTTCGTCCGCTGAATGGCAGATGAATACTCGGTGAAAGCGCGCAAGCGAGCCCGGTCGCCTCTTTTCCGCTATCCTGCGCGCCTTCCCGCCGGCCCCCCCTTTCGGAATCCCACCATGCCCAGCAGCGTCCGCATCCAGGACCTCTACCGCTTCTCGGTCCCTTCCTCCTGCCGCCTCTCCCCCGACGGCTCGCGCGCCGTCGCCGCGCTCAGCCGCCCCGACCGCGAGCAGCTCCGCAACGTCTCGCACCTCTGGATGTGCGACGTCTCGGGCGCGCGGAAGCCGTTCCAGTTCACCCACGGGAAGACCGGGGAGTCCTCGCCGAAATGGTCGCCGGACGGCCGGACGATCGCCTTCCTGTCCGCCCGCAGCGGGAAATCGGAAATCTGGCTGATCCCGGCCGATGGCGGCGAAGCGCGGCAGCTCACGAGGCTGGGCGGATCGATCTCCGAGTTCGAGTGGTCCCCGGACGGCCACCGGCTTGCGGTCGTGTTCACGCCGCAGGACGAGGAGGCGAAGCGGCGGGAGGAGATGAAGAAGCGCGGCGAGCCGGGACACGAGGCGCCGCGTGTGCGCGAGGTGTCGCGGCTGTTCTACAAGCTGGACGGCGCGGGTTTCCTCCCGGCCGGGAGGGCGCACCTCTGGGTGGTGTCCGCCTCGAGCGGGAAGGGCCGGCAGCTTCTCCGGGACGAGAAGTACTCGGAGGGGGACGTGTGCTGGGCGCCGGACGGGAAGTCGATCTACTTCGTTTCGAACCGCTCGGAGGACCCGGAGCGGGACCTGGACCGGAACGACATCTGGAAGATTCCGGCCGGCGGGGGGCGGCCCACGAAGATCCGCAAGTTCGCGGGCGGGGCCTCGAACATCAGCGTGAGCCCGGACGGGCGGTGGATCGCGTTTCTCGGCCAGCCGGACCCGGACGCGCGGTGGAACTCGGTTCACACGAAGCTCTGGCTGATTCCCTCGGGCGGGGGCAGGCCGGTGCTGCTCTCGCGGGGGCTGGACCGTTCGATCTCGAACAGCGCGATCAGCGACACCTTCGGCATCCCGCCGACGCCGCGGCCGTCTTGGTCGCCCGACTCGCGCGAAGTGGCGTTCGTGCTGGTCAGCGAAGGCTCGGCGGAGATCTGGAAGGTCGACATCCGGCGGCGGCGCCCCGAGCCCGTGCTCCAGGAAGCCGGCGTTCCGATCGACTGGGACGTCGACTGGAAGAACCGTCGCGTCGTCTCGGCGTTCTCCGACACGCGCACGCCCGGCGAGGTCCGCGTGGACCCGTTCTTCGGCGTCGTCGGCGCGCCGCGCACGCTGACTTCTTTCAACTCCGCCTGGACGCGCTCCCGGCGGATCGCGCTTCCCCGCGAGGTCTGGTCGCGGACGCGGGCCGGACACGAGACCCAGGGCTGGATCCTCCTCCCGCCCGGGCTGAAGCCGAAGCAGAAATGTCCGGCGGTCCTCTACATCCACGGCGGCCCCGCAACGCAGTACTCCAAGGTGTTCATCCACGAGTTCCAGGTGCTCGCCGCCCGCGGGTTCGCCGTCCTGTACTGCAACCCGCGGTGCTCGACCGGCTATTCCGAGCGGCACCTCGCCGACTGCGCCGGGAACTGGGGAACGCTCGACTACGACGACCTCATGGCCTTCACCGACGAGTGCCTCCGCCTCGAGCCGCGCCTCGACCGGCGCCGCCTCGGCTGCGCGGGCGGCTCCTACGGCGGTTTCATGGTCAACTGGATCGTCGGTCACACCGACAGGTTCGCCGCAGGCGTCACCTCCCGCTCCATCTCCAATTTCCTCTCCTTCGTCGGCTCCAGCGACTTCGGATACGCCTGGCCCCGGGGCTACTACGGCGACGAGAGCGCCTGGGCGAACCCGCGGAAGTACCTCGCGATGTCGCCGCTGGCGTCTCTCCACCGGATGAAGACGCCCCTCCTCATCGAGCACCAGGAGGAGGATCACCGCTGTCCCGTCGAACAGGCGGAGCAGCTCTGGGCGGCGCTGAAATGGAAGAAGGTCCCGTGCGAATTCGTCCGCTACCCGCAGGAGCCGCACGGGATGTCGCGCGGCGGGCGGCCGGACCGGCGCGTCGACCGGCTGGAGCGCATTGCGGACTGGTTCAAGCGCTGGCTGAAGAAATAGGCGGGAGCGCCGCGTCGCGCGGGATCACCAGATCCGCCGCACCACCAGGATCGTGATGTCGTCGGAAGCCGGCGCGTCGCCGCGGTGGTACAGCACGGCGTCGAGGATCCCTTGCGCCATCTCCTCGGCCGTCGATCCCCCGTTCTTCTTCACCGAAAGATGCAGGCTCTTGTCGCCGAATTCCTCGTTCGCCTCGTTCATCGCCTCGTTGACGCCGTCCGTGTAGAAGACGAGCTGCTCGTCGGGCTGCAGGGTGATCGTGATGTCCTTCAGCGTCCTCTCGAACAGCGCGCCCTTCACCAGTCCGATCGCTCCCCCGGACACGTCGAGGTCGCAGACGACGGGCTTGGACTCCAGGATGGTCCAGTGCTTGGGCGGCATGTGCCCGGCGTTGACGACCGAGATCTCGCCCGAGGCGGGGTCGAGGACGCCGCACGCGAGGGACAGGAAGATGCCGCCCGGGAGGTCGCGGGCGATGCTGGCGGCCGCCTGCACGACCAGTTGCCGGGCATTCGGCGCGAACGGCGCGACGGCGTGGAAGACGGTGCGGGCCATGACCATGACCATGGCGGCGCTGATCCCCTTGCCGGAAACGTCCGCGACGAGCATCGCCACGCGCCCGTCGGGCAGCTGGATCACGTCGTAATAGTCGCCGCCCACGTGCTCGGCCGGGATGTACTGCGCCGCAATCTCGAACCCGTCCGGATGCGGGATCGACTCGGGCAGCAGGCGCGCCTGGATCTCCCGCGCCCTCTCCATCTCGCGCTCCATCTTCTCGTCGCGAACCGGCGCCCGCGCGGCCTCCGCTTCCGCCTTCTCCCGCTCCGCCCGCTCCGCAGCCGCCTGCGGCAGCAGCGTGCCCTTGTCCCGGTTCGTCTCCTTCTTCAGGATCCCTTCCCGCTGGTGGTGGATCCGGATCACCTGCGAGTCCGACATGTTCTTCGGCTTCTGGATCTGCGGCGCCGGGAACTGCCGGATCGCGGTGACGAGCTCGCGCGGCTGAAGCGGCGCCGGATGGAACCGGAAGGCGGGATAGGCCCGGGCGTGCTTCGATGTCGCCACGCCCTCTTCCCAGGCCGTTACGACGACGGGCATCGTGTGGCCCATCGCCGTGAGGTTGTCGAGGAACGCCATGGCGTCCGCCCCCCGGAACCCCAGATCGACCACCACGCCGCGCCACGCGCGCTCGTCGAGAAGGGCCTCGAACAGGCCCTCGACGGACTCCAGCACGTGCGGGGTGAATCCCGCGATCTTGACCGCCGAGGACCAGGCGGTGCGCACGTCCGGATCCTCCTGCACAAGCAGGATGTCGCGGCCGGCGTTGGAATTGGAGTCGAGTCCTGTCACGGGAGGGTGAGGGGGGTCGACGGAGAAAGGGCCATCTTAAGGGAAGGCGGCGGGAAATGGCCGCACGAATCCGGGGAATCGGCCATGCGACGGGGCACGTTCAGACGACGACGCCGAAGACGGCTTTCAGGTAGCGCCCTTCCGGGTAGAGCGTGCTCACCGGGTGATCCGGCGCCGCGCCGCTGATCCGGAAAACGCGGTACTCGCGATCCGCGGACCGGGCGGCCTCCCGGACGATGTCCAGGAACTCCTCTTCGCTCACCAGCCCGCTGCACGAGCACGTCACGAGGACGCCGCCGCGCGCGACGGCGCCGAAGGCAAGTCGGTTCATGTCGAAGTACGCGCGCCGGGCCTTCCCGAGCTCGAGCCGGTTCCGCGCGAGCTTCGCGGGGTCCAGGACGACGAGGTCGAATTCGGAGGGGCGTGGAAGGGCGCGCAGGACGTCGAACACGTCTGCGTGCCTCCACTCGACCGTGAGGCGGTTCAGCTTCGCGTTCGCGGCGGCCGTTTCCAGGGCGTCCTCGTCGAGGTCCACGCCGACGACCTTCGCGGCGCCCGCCTTTGCGGTGTGGATCGAGAATCCGCCTGTGTAGCAGCAGAGGTCGAGGACCTTCCGTCCCGGGGCGATCGAGGCGACGGCGCGGCGATTGTCGCGCTGGTCGCAGAAGAAGCCGGTCTTGTGTCCTGTGGCGAAGTTGACGCGGAAACGGGCGCCGTGCTCCGTGATCGCGGCGGGCGCGGGCGGCGGCTCCTGCGGCAGCTCGAACCCCTCGTTGTCCATGGCGCGGTCGTCCGCCGTGAGGCGCACGACGGCCCCGGGGATGATCGTACCCAGCAGGGCGCGGAGGGACTCGCGCCGCTCGTACCATCCGCGCGACCAGAGCTGCGCGACGACGACGGGACCGAAGCGGTCGACGACGAGCCCGGTGAGGCCGTCCCCCTCGGCGTGGGCGACCCGCCAGGCCTCGGTCACGTCCTGGAGACGGAGCAGGTCCTGCCGCATCGCGGCCGCGGCGCGCAGCCGCTCCTCGATGAAACCTTCCCCCTCCTCGCGGCGGTTCGACAGGAGCCGGATGGCGATCTCCGACTCCGGGTTGTAGAACCCCGTCCCCGCGAACGCGCCCGAGCGGTCCGCAACGTCCACGAGCGCCCCCGCGGCGAGCCCCCGTCCGGGGTACTCGACCATCTTCCGGTAGAAAAACAGGTGTCCCCGCGTGCCGGGAACGCGGAGACGGACCACGGGGCGCTGGGGCATCGCGGGATTATCGGGCCCCGCCCGCGGCATGGCGAGCAACACCGTCCTCGGGTACCCTTCCAGCCGGCCCATGATCCTCACCCGCTACGTCTTCGGGGAAACCCTCCGCACGTTCGCGCTGGCGTTCGGCGGGCTCTCCTCCGTCATCTTCATCGCCGTCACCCTCGCCCAGCTCCACCAGGTCCAGGGCGTCTCCCTCGCCCTCCTGCTCCAGATCTTCCCGTCGCTCGTCCCCGAGGTCCTCCTCCTCACCATCCCCGCCTCGCTCCTCCTCGCCGTCACTTTCACCATCGGCCGCCTCGCGGGCGACAACGAGCTCAACGCCATGCGCGCCAACGGCATCCACCTAGGCCGCCTCCTCGTCCCCGGCGTCGCCATCGGCCTCCTCCTCTCCTTCGCCTGCGGCTGGCTCATCATGGTCGGCGTCCCCAACGCCACCTACTCCCGCCGCAACCTCCTCGGACGCGCCCTCGAGGGACTGACCACCTCCTCCGGCGCCTCGCTCCGCCAGCTCCGCCTGGGGAAGCACTTCATCCGGTTCAAGGACTTCCGCGACGGCGCCATGGTCGAAGCGGACATCTTCCTCGTCGACGCGAAAGGTAACCGGGAGAGCATCCGGGCGCGCGAGGCCCGGCTCGTGCTGGACGAGGACAACGCGAAGCTCCTTCTGGACCTTCGGGACGCGATCGTGACGTTCCACTCGACGTCGGGCGGGCGCGACGTGCAGAGCGACCTCATGTTCGAGCAGCTGACGCGGGACATCGACGTGTCGGACCGGTTCGTGAAGAACAAGCGCCTGCCCGACCTCCTGCCGGGCGAGCTCTGGGCGGCGATCCACGCGGACAAGAAGACCCGGTACTCGAAGGAGATGCTCCTCACCGAATTCCATCGCCGGATGTCCTGGGCGGGAGCGCCGCTGTTCTTCGCCGTCGCCGCGGGACCGCTCGCGATGCTGCTGCGGCGCGGCGGCCGCGTCGCCGCCCTCGCCGCCGTCATCCTCCCCGTCATGGGAGCCTACTTCCCGCTCGCCATCGGCGGCCAGCGCCTCGCGGAGCAGGACGTCGTCCCGCCCTGGCTCGGCGCCTGGGCCGCCGACTTCGTCCTCCTCGCGGCGGGCGCCGTGACCCTGAAGAGGTTCGTGAGACTGTGAGGATCCTCGACCGCTACGTCCTCCGCGCGTGGGCCGGCGCCTTCCTGGCGTCCGCGGCGGCCCTCGTCGGCCTGTTCCTGCTCTCCGACTTCCTCGCGCACCTCGACGACTTCTTCGAGGCGAAGGACGTCAACCGTCTCGGGCTCGTCCTGAAGTACTACGGCGTCCGGACTCCCCTGTTCTTCGTCTGGGTCGCCCCGATGGTCTCGCTCTGCGCCATGATGCTGACCCTCACTCGCTTCGCCCGCACGAACGAGATCGTCCCCGTCCTCGTGAGCGGCCGGAGCGCGCGGAGGTTCCTGCTCCCGGCCTTCGCGGCATCGGCGCTGGTCTCGGGGGCGATGCTGGCGATCGACGAGAAGATCGCGCCCTCGCTCGCCCCCGCGTTCCGCGAGACCGACAGCGCGATCCGGGGCAGGAAGGACTCGGACCAGGTGGTGCTGAGCGACGGGCAGCACCAGGACTGGCTCGCCGAGAAGTTCCGGGCGGCCACCAACGAGATGGAAAAGGTGCTGGTCGTGCGGCTCAGCCCCGACTTCCACCGGATCGCAGACATCCGGGCGGAAAAGGCGGCGTGGAAGCGGAGTCAGGACGGGTGGCTCCTGACCCAGGGAGTGTTCACGGAGTACGACCCGGAAACGCAGCGGCGGACGAGCCGCACGCCGCTTCCGCCGGAAGGGCTGCTGGTCCCCAGCGACCTGCGTCCGCAGAGCATCGAGGAATCGCACGAGGTCTTCCGGATGGCCACTCTGTCGCAGCTTGAGAGGAACATCGAGGACTTCCCCTTCCAGCCGTTCTGGCGCGTGCAGTGGCACGCGAAATGGACGATGCCGCTGTCGAACCTGGTGCTGCTGCTGATCGGGGTGCCGCTTCTGGTCCGCAGCGGCGTGCGGAACGTGTTCGTGGGGGTGGGGATCACGCTGGGGATCGGGATCGTGTTCTTCGGGGTGGTCCTTGCGTTCCTGGATGCGGGGAATTCGGGGAGGCTGGACCCGGTGACGGCGGCGTGGTTCCCGATCATCCTGTTCGGGGCGGCCGGGACGGCGATGGTGGACTCGATGAAGACCTGATCCGGGGCGCGTTCGAGGAAGGCGGGGATGGCGGGGACGTTCAGCGAAGGGCAGATTCACCGGTACGCGCGGCATCTCGTGCTGCGCGAGGTGGGCGGGACCGGGCAGCGGCGCCTGATGGAGGCCGACGTGCTGGTGGTCGGCGCGGGGGGGCTGGGCTGTCCCGCGGCGCTCTACCTGGCTGCGGCGGGCGTGGGGCGGATCACGGTGGCGGACCACGACGCGGTCGCGCTGGAGAACCTGCAGCGGCAGATCCTGTTCCGCGACCAGGACATCGGCCGGCCGAAGGCGGAAGCGGCGGCGGAGGCGCTGCGTCTCGCGAATCCGGAGGCCCTGGTCCGCCCGCTCGCCATGTGCGTGACGGCGGAGGGGGCGCGGGAAGCGGTGCGCGGCCGCTCGCTCGTGGTGGAGGGGACGGACGATCCCGCGACGAAATTCGCGGTGAACGACGCGTGCGTCGCCGAACACGTGCCGCTGGTGATCGGCGGCGTGGTCCGCTGGTCGGGGCAGATGATGGCGGTGCTGCCGCGGAAGACCGCCTGTTACCGCTGCGTTTTCGAGGAACCGCCGGCGGCAGCGGAGTCGTGCGAAGCGGCGGGAGTGCTGGGGCCCGCGGCCGGCGCGGTGGGGACGCTCATGGCCGTCGAAGCCTGCAAGCTGCTCCTCGGCAGGGGGGAGCCCCTCGCCGGACGGATGCGAGTCCTGGATTTCCTGAAAGGCACGTCGCGGGACGTGCCGTGGACTCGGCGCGCCGGCTGCACGGCCTGCGGATAGGGGCTACCGCCCGAACAGCTCGCGGACTTCCTCGGCCTTCCCGGTGTCGCGCTCCAGGGCCCGCATCGCTTCGTCGAGGCAGATTCCGCGCCCGGAGCGTCCCTCGAGCCGCGCGCCGTCCCGCCGGGCGGCCACGATCGCCCGGCCGAGGGCCGCATGGCCGTACCGCCGCGACACCTCCACGGCGATCCGGAGCAGCCCGCCCACGACGGCCCGCGCCGGCTCGATCGCCTTCACCTCCGCCTCGAGCGCCGCGGGCGTCTGCTTCGTCTGGAGAGACGCCTCCGCCATCGCCCCGGCGGCCAGCCACCGCCGCCACTGGCCCGCATCGTCGTACCACTGGGCGCACGCGTCCGCCAGGGCCAGCGCCAGTCCCTCGGGGTCCGGCGCCTTCCGCTCGTCCTGCTCCGCGAAAAACCACACGATCTCGGGATACGACCAGGAACCCGGGTGGAACACGAACCCCGTCTCGTCGTGCGGCATCCGCAGGATCCTCAGCTTCCCGGGCCCCGGCGGCGCCAGCCCGAACCTCCTCTCCATCGCGTCAACCAGCACGTCTCCCAGCTCCGCCGCCTCCTTCAGCCGCTTCTCGTCCCCTCCCGCCGCGACACAGCGGCGCCCTTCGACGAACAGGGTCTGCCGGAGCATCGCCCGGTCGTCTTCCTCCAGCTCCCTTGCGAGGCGCTCCCAGGCGGCGAAGTCGCCGTCTTCCGCGCGCGCCCGGGCCGCCTCCGCCACCAGCCGGGCCCGCGCCCGCGGCGCCTCCGCCGCCAGCGCCTCCGCTTCGATCGCGCCGATCGCCTCCGTCCTCGCCTTGAGCAGCCCCGCCACCACCTCCTCGACCGGCGGCGCCGCACGCAGCAGACCCTGGCCCCAGGCCGCGTCCCTCAGGTCCACCTCGTCCCAGGCGCGCAGCTTCCAGCCGTCCGCCGTCTTCACGAGCTGAAGAGACACGATCTCGGCCCCGGTGTGTCTCCCCGGGCCGTCCACCTGGAACACGGCGGGGCCGGGAAGCAGCTGGGCGTTGGGGGGCATCGCCTTGCGGTACTCCTCCGGGGGATCCCAGAGGAGCGGCCCGCGGATGGCGGCGAACACCAGCGTCGCCCGGTCCGCGCCCACGTCCCGCGCCACCTCGCGCGTGAATCGCCGGTGCGGCCGCCCGTCGAGGAACGGCCCCGCCTCGTCCGAGCGCAGCCAGTCGAACCCGGGCGCATCCGCCGCCAGCACGCCCGCCAGCCGCTGCCGGTCCGTCCTCTCCCACGCCTTGAAGAACTTCTTCGCGACCTCCCCGACGATCGCGCCGTCCTCCTCCGTCCCGCGGCCGCCTCCCGGGGGATCGCCTGCCGCCCCCTGCGCGAAATGCGCCCGCATCATCCACGCCTCCGCCGGCGGGGATTTCCGGAAGACGCTTCCGGGAAGGGCCTCCGCGCTCGCGGCGACGGCGTTGCGGCAGGTGCCGACGGAGACGAAGTCGGCCGGCGAAGTGCGGAAGTTGAACACGAGCCAGAACCGCGCCGGAACCGCGAGCGACCCGGGGAATGGGATCGACCACCACTTCTCCTCGTCCCCGATCCAGCCGCACGGGAGGGAGAGGGTCGCCAGGGGCCGGAGGTCCTCGTCGCAGACCGCGACCTCGAACGGGCGGGAGAGACGGCCTGTCCGGGCGGCGTAGACTTCGACGCCCGCGAGGACGGTCCCCTCGGGGCGGTCGAACCGGACGGCGTGTCCCGCGTCGCTTTTCCGGAGGCCGAACTCCTCCCCGCCGTCGGTGCGCGAAATGCGCCCGGGCGCGATCGGCGGGGCGCGAAAGCTCATGGGCGCGGCGGGGCCGCGGGGCGCGTCGGTGAGGCGGATCATCCAGTTCGCGCCCTCGAAGGGATGGTGGGTGCCGCCGTAGAAGTACGTCGAATGGTGGTCGCCGGACTTGTCGAACGAGATCGAGCCGGCCTCGCCCTCGTTGAAGGTGACGACGACCAGCACGCCCGCCTCGGGCTGCGCCGTGAACGCCAGCTCGACCCACCCGGCCTTCTCGGGAAGGACCTTCCCCTCGAAGGCAGCGCGGGCCAGCTCGGTGCCGTCGCGGTCGAAGGCGGCGAGATCGAACGACCGGCAGGCGCCTCTCGAGGCGTGAAGTTTCACCGCCTTGAAGTCCGCGGCGTCCTCGAACCAGATCCCGCAGCCGACGTCGCCGAAACTCCGCGCCCCATCCGGCGTGCCGTCGTCGTACTTCGCTTCCTCCGCCGCCGCGGCGGCCGCGAGGACGAGCAGGAGGGCGAACGTGCGCATGCGATTCCTCGAGAAGGTGACGTTATCCGTCAGACGTCCGGCGGGGGGCCGCGGTTCAGTCCGTCCGGCAGCGCCCCCGAAGGTCCCGCCACTCCGGCGCCGACTTCAGGCTCTCGAATGCCGGGTCCGCTTCGAGCCGGCGGCCGTCGTCGAACCCCGCCTCGGCCGCGCCCCGCAGGGCCGCGAACGCGCCTTCGACGTCCCCCGCCCTCGCCTTCGCCTCCGCGAGCCGGACCAGCACGGCCCCGTTGCGCGTCATCGCCAGCGCGCGCTCCGCCGCCCCGGCCGCCTGGGGCCACATGGAGAGGTCCGAGTAGAAGCGCTCCAGCACGCGCAGCAGGCCCCGCATGCCCTCGCGCATCGCGGCCAGCGTGGCCTTGTGCTGAGTCTGCATCGTGGCCAGGGTCAGGGCGCCGAAGATCTTCTCGACCACCCGGGCCGCGTCCGCAGGCTCCCGCACGCCGTCGAGCTCCTTCCGCAACGCCTCGAAGGACTTCCGGGCCTGCTCGCGGCTCGCCTTCGTGAGCGGCGTCGCCAGGACGCCTTCCTCGAGTGCGTCGATCGCTCCCGCGTAGTCCCGCAGGAGGAACTTCGCGGCCGCGAGGTTGCTGAGGTTGGCGTTGAGCGCCGGGAAGTCGCGCCGCACGGCTTCGAAGTCCTCGAGCGCTTCGGAAAACGCGCCGCGCTCCAGGGCCACGAGTCCCTGGAGCATCCGGTAGGCGCGCGAAATGCCGCTCTCCGCGGCGCGCTTCGCCAGCACCTCCGCGCGGTCCAGGTTGCCCGCGTTGTGCTCGAGGTGGGCACTCAGGGCGATGCTCGCGCCGTCGGCCTCCGACCCGGGACGGACGCGCCGGAACGACGCCAGCGCAGCGGGTATGTTCCCCGCCGCACGCGCGATCTCGCCGCGATAGACCGCCGCCCAGTCCGGGTCCACCCTGTCCCCCAGCTTCTCCAGCTCCGCCGCCGCCTCCGCTTCCCTCGACATCGCGATCAGCGCGCTCACGACCAGGCCCGCCGCCTCGCGCCCGTCGTCGCCGCCCTCCGCGAGCGTCTCGCGCGCGACCTGAAGCGCCAGACTCGCATCGCCGCACTGGAGCACGACGCGGGCTGCGCGAGCCGCGAGTTGCGGGTTCCCCTGCACCTTCGCGGCGGCCTTCCGCGCCAGTGCCAGCGCTTCCGCCCCCTGTCCCGCGCCCCGCAGCGACACCGCGTACTCCATCAGGTAGCGCGCGTTCGACGGCTGCTGCTCGCAGAGCGCCTTCCGCTCCTTGAGCGCAGCCGCCACGTCCTGCTTCCAGGTCTCGAGGATCTCGGCGCGCGCCTCGATCGCCTCCACGAAGTACGGGTTGATCCGCAGGGCCGCGTCCACCTTCGCCAGGGCTTCCTCGTGCCTGCCGTCGTAGAACGCGAGCATCGCCTCCCCGTAGGCCGCGCAGAACGGCACCGCCCCGGTCTCGACGACCCGGCGGAAGTCGGCGGCCGCCGTGCGGCGAAGGGCCTCCTCGTCCGCAGGGGCGCCCGTTCCCCCCACCCACCCCACGAGGCTCCCGCTGAAGCCGCTCACCGCGAACCCGACCTCGTTGCTCGCCGCGTCGAACGCAAGCCGCACCAGCGTCCCGCGCGACCGGCTCAGCCTCTCCTGGCAGATCGAGCCGTGCTCGAACCACGCCCGCGGATCCTTCGGATTCAGCTCCAGCGACGCTTCCAGCACCCGCAACGCCTCCTCCTCCCTTCCCGCCCTCCTCAGCGCCCGCCCCAGCTCGAATCGCACCTCCGCGCTCCGCGGCAGGATCACCCGCGCCTTCTCCAGCGTCTCCACGGCGCGATGCGCGTACTCCGCGCGGTCCTTCCAGCCTCCCGTCTTGCCCGCGTCGTCCGCGCGGTCCACCAGCGACTTTCCCTCCAGCAGCAGCGGCGTCGCCTCCTTCTCCCGCCGCTCCTGGTCCTCCCGCTGCTCACGCGCCTCCCTCTCCCGCTCCGCCATCCGCCACGCCGCCACGCCGGCAATGCCCGCCGCCAGCAGCGCCCCCGCCGCCGCCACCGAGACCACCGCACGGTGACGCTTCAGCCAGATCCCCATCCGCTCCAGCGACCCCGGCGGCCGGGCATGGATGGGCTCGCCCGTGAGGAAGCGCCTGAGGTCGGCCTCCATGTCGGCGGCGGAGGCGAAGCGGCGGTCGGGCTCCTTGCGGAGCGCCTTGAGGCAGATGACCTCGAGGTCGCGGTGGATGCCATCGCGGAGGGTGGAGGGCGAGGGCGGGTCGGCCTCGAGGACCTGGCGGACGATCTCCATGCCGGTTTCGCCGACGAAAGGCGCGCGGCCGGTGAGCATTTCGAAGAGGGTCGCGCCGAGGGAGTAGACGTCGGAGAGCGCGGTTGCCTGGGAGGCGTGGCCGCCGGCCTGCTCGGGGGGCATGTAGGCGGGCGTACCGAACGCGGAACCGCTCTCGGTGAGCCCCATCGAGTTCGAGAGGTCCTTCGCGAGCCCGAAGTCCCCGAGGAACGCCTTGCCCTCGCGGTCGAGCAGGATGTTGTGCGGCTTGACGTCGCGGTGCACGACGCCCGCCTTGTGCGCGAAGGCCAGCGCCCCGGCGACCTCCGCGGCGATGCGCGCCGCGTCGCGCGGCGGGAACGGCCCCTCCTCCTCGACGCGCTGCTTCGCCGACCGGCCCTCGACGAAGTCCATCGTGAAGTACAGGCGGTCGCCGTCGCGGCCGATGTCGTGGATCTGCACGAGATGAGGATGGCGCCCCATCTTCGCGACGACGGCGGCCTCGCGGCGGAAGCGTTCAACGTCGGCCTCGTGCGCCTGCGCGCCGGCGATCATGACCTTGAGCGCGACCTCGCGCCGGAGCTCCGGGTCGAGCGCGCGGTAGACGACGCCCATCCCGCCGCGCCCCAGCTCGCGCAGCACCCGGTAGGGGCCGATCAGGTCCGGCGGCTTCCGGACCCCGGACGCAGGGACGACCGTCGCCCCCGCGTCGCTGCGGGCCACCGTCCGGTCCGCCGAGCCCGACGGCGCGCGCGTGGGAGGCCTCGGCCGGCTCGACCGCCCGTCGATCGCGTCCGCCAGCGCCTGCAGCTGCTCCGGGCTGATCGCGCCGGAAGCGACCAGCACGCTGCCCAGGTCCGGTTCGCCCGCCGACCGCGACGCCTCCGCGATTGCCCGGTCGATCGACGCGTCGTCGGCCCAGCCGCGCACGCGAACCAGCTCCGCAAGCGCCCGGTCCCGCTTCGACAGTTGCCGCGCAGCTCCCTCCATGGCGCGGCGAGTGTACCCGTCCGGAGGCCGACCCGGCGCGCCTACCGGCAGTTCTTCCTCAGCTCCTGGAACTCCGGAAGCTCCCTCATCGCGTCGAACGCCGCCTCGCCGTCCAGCCGCTTCGCCTCGTCGAACCCCTGCTCCATCGCCTCGCGAAGGGCGGCGAGGGCGGAGTCGGCCTTGCCGCGGGCGGCGAAGGCGCGGGCCTGCTTGAAGAGGACGTTGCCGTGGCGGCGGAGCTGGAGGTAGCGGGTGCCGCAGGAGAGCGATTCCTTCGGCAGGCCGTTGATCCAGTAGAACTCCTGGAGGGCCCACCAGATTCCGCGAAGGGCGTCGCGTCCGGCCCCGGCGCCCTCGGCATTTGCGCCGCCCTGGTTCACGGCGAACGTGACCATCGCGCCGATGGACTCGACGACCTTGCCCGCCTCGGCGGGGGTCTTCGCCGCCGTCGCGCGCTTCTTGAAGTCCACGAAGAGCTGCCTGACCTGGTCCTTGAGGGTCTGCGGGACGGGCGAGTGGAGGAAGGCCTGCTCGAGGGCGTCCATGGCGCCGGGGTAATCGCCCTTGAGAAACCGGACGCCCGACAGGTTGCTGTAGCAGACGGCGTTGTCCGGGTCGGCCTGCGCCTGGGCCTCGAACTCGACGAGGGCCTGGTCGAGCTCGCCCAGGTCCATGCGGATGATGGGGAGGTTCTGGCCCGGAGTCTCCCCGGGGCGCAGGCCTTCCGCCGCGATCGCCTTCGCGCGATGGAGGTTGCCGCAGATGTACTCGGCCCAGGCGGAGGGCCCCTGGAACGACCGGCGCCACTGGGAGGACACGGGCACCGAGCGGAAGCAGCGGACCGCCTCGGGGTAGTTCCCCTCCTCGGCGAAGTCCGCCCCCTTCTGCCCCTGGATGTAATCTTCGGAATAGAGGCCCCTGCTGTCGTCGAGGACCTGTCGCGCGTCGGCGAAGCGCTTCTGAAAGATGAGGGCCTCGCGGAGGATGGTGGTGGCCTGGGTGCGGTCATTGTCGGACGCGGCGGCGGCGAGGGCGCGCTTGGCGAGGGCCTCGGCTTCCGGGAAGGCCATCGCGGACACGAGGGTCCAGGCGCCGTGGGCAAGCCAGCTGTAGACCTCGCGCCCCTCGACGGACTTGAGGACGACGTCGCGCGCCTCGGGGCCGCGTCCGACTGCGGCGAGCGAGACGGCATACTCGAGGGCGGCGGCGGGGTTGCGCGGCTGGATCTCGGCCAGGCGGCCGCGCCACTCCAGCCCCTCGGCGGCCTTCTGCGTCGAGTACTCGCGGATCTCGGCCTGCGCCGAAAGAGCCGGGGCGAAGTACGGGTTCAGCTTCACCGCCTCGTCCAGCTCCGCCAGCGCCTCGGCGTGCTTCCCCTCGAGGTAGAGGAGCATCGCCCTGCCGTACGAGGCGAGCTCCTTGCGCGCGCCGGTGCGGATCGCGCGCTCGAAGTCCCGGGCGGCGATCTCCTTCCACGGCCGGTCCGCGGTTCCTTTCGCCTGCCAGATCCACGACTGGAACACGGGCTCTTTCGACGCGCGGAAGCCGAACTCGTTGGGGCGCATGAGGCGCACGTGCCGCTGGAACGTGCCGCGGACACGGAGCCAGCCGTCCTGGGCGATCATCCCGTGCTCGAACCAGGCGAGCGTGTGGTTCGGGTTGAGCGCGACGGCCCTTTCGAGCTCTTCGAGCGCCTCGAGCGGTTTCCCGGAGCGGCGCAGGGCGCGGCCGAGCTGGAAGCGGATCTCGGCGTCGCCGGGGAGGAGGGCTGCGGCCTGCGCGAGGACCTCGGCGGCGCGTGAGGCGCGCCGGTCGCGTTCGGCGGGTCGTCCGGACGCGTCGGCCTCGTCGCTGACGTCGAGCGCGGCGATCCCCTCCTGCAGCAGCGGATCCGCGCGGCGCCGGAGGTCCGCCTGGGCGGCTTCTGCCGCGCGGCGCGCCTTCTCCTTCTTCAGCCAGCTCGCCCCGCTCCACCCCCCGGCCGCCGAGAGCGCCGCCAGCACGACCGCCGTCGCCGCGAGGATTTTCGCGTTGCGCCGCGCGCGGCGCATCAGGCGCTCCCAGCGGGACGCGGGACGCGCGTGGATCGGCTCGCCGCCGAGGTAGCGCCGGAGGTCGCGTTCCATCTCCGCGGCGGAGGAGTAGCGGCGCGCCGGCTCCTTCTCCATCGCCTTCTCGCACACGACGTCGAGGTCCGGGTGAAGCTCGGGGCGCGAGGCGCGGGCCGAGGGAGCGTCCTGCTCCGCCACGGCGCGGATGAGGTCGATGCCGCTGAGACCGACGAACGGCGGCCTGCCGGTCAGCATCTCGTAAAGAGTCGCGCCGAGCGAATACACGTCCGACAGCGGCGACGCCTCCTTCGCCCCGCGCGCCGCGAGCTCGGGCGCCATGGAGGAGGGCGTCCCGAGCGCGGCCCCCGTCAGCGTCAGGCCGCTCTGCCCTTCTTCGGCCTTCGCGAGCCCGAAATCGCTGAGGAACGCCCTTCCAGACCGGTCCACCAGGATGTTGTGCGGCTTCACGTCCCGGTGCAGCACCCCGGCCCGGTGCACGAACTCGAGCGCGCCCGCGATGTCGGCCGCGATCGCCGCCGCTTCGCGCGGGGGATAGGCGCCGTCGTCGTCCACGCGCTGCTTCGCGGACTTGCCGTCGATGTAGTCCATCGTGAAGTAGAGACGGTCGCCGTCGCGCCCGATCTCGTGGACGGCGACGAGGTTCGGGTGCCGCCCGACGCGCGCGACGAGCCCGGCCTCGCGCCGGAAGCGCTCCGTGTCGGGGTCGTCGGCGCGGATCCCGCTGAGCATGATCTTGAGCGCGACTTCCCTTCGGAGCTCGACGTGCCTCGCGCGGTAGACGACGCCCATTCCTCCGCGGCCCAGCTCGCGCATCAGCCGGTATGGGCCGACCTGCTCCCCCGCCTTGCCGGGCGCGGCGCTCGCCGGGCGCGACGATCCGGAAGTCAGGGTGGCGCGTGAAGCGCTGCCGGCGCCGGGGCGGATCGTGGCGTCGCTCGAGCCTCCCGAGGGCCGGATGGTGGCGTCGCTCGAGCTTCCGGCCGGGCGCAGCGTGGCGTCCGAGGAACTGCCGCCGGACCTGAGCGTCATTCCCGACGCCGATCCGCCCCAGGTCCCGCTCCGGTTCCGCGCGCCCGAAACCTGGACTCCGTCCACGGCCTCCCAGAGGGACGACACCTGGCCGTCGCTCAGGATCCCCGCGGCGCGCAGACGCTCCGCGATGTCCGCGGGCCGCCCGGAGGTCGAGGCCTCCGCCAGCGCACGGTCCACCGCCGCATCGTCCGCCCAGCCGCGGGCCCTCGCCAGTTCGGCGAAGGCGCGATCCCGCGGGGTCAGGTTCTGCGAGTTCCCGGACATGGGCGCACCATACTACCCGCCCCGGCCGTTTCTCCTAGGTCGCCCGGCCGGGTCCTGACAAGATCCCCCCATGCGAACAGCCCTCACCCTGCTCCTCGCAGCCGTCCTCGCGGCGGGCTGCGGCAAGGACTCCGGAAGCTCGTCGTCCTCGCCGGGCTCTTCCTCAGGCGGCTCGTCCGCGAAACGAATCAGCGGCGGCCAGGCCCAGCGCTTCGGCGGCGTCACGTTCGACATCCCCGGGTCCTGGAAGTCCCAGCTCAACCAGGGCAAGCTGCTCGTGATGCCCGCGGACGCCAACGCGAGCGGCCTGCTGGAGGAGCTCTACGGCTTCGTGAACGACCCCTCCATCAAGTCGCTCGACGGCCCCCAGGTCGAGCAACTGGCCCAGGAATTCGCCGGGGCGGGGGCGACGCGGAAGAGCGGGCCGGAGTCGAAGACGTTCGGCGACGTCGAGGGAAGGGCCTGGGTGTACACCTTCCCGGCGCAGGGTGGGAAGACGGCCGAGATCCGGCTGTACGGGTTCATGGGGAACGGCGGGTGCGCCTTCGTCGCGCTCGGGCTCCCGGAAGCGCTTTCGAAGCGCGAGTCGGATATCGAGGCGATCCTGGCCTCGATTTCGAAGTCAGCGGCGACGGCCGCCGGGAGCGTGGGCGTCCGGCAGGAACTGCTCGGGCAGTGGATCTGGATCTCCACCAACTCGCTCCAGGGGGGCGGCGGCTCCCAGAGCAGCACGTGGATCCAGTTCGGGGCGGACGGCCGGTACAAGTGGCACCATGACAGTGTCCGCACGGCGGCGGAGGGAGGCGTGTGGGGGTCCCAGGACGAGTCGGGACGGTGGTCGGCGACCGACGACTCGATCACGTTCACGCCGGACCAGGGAGCCCCGTACACGCAGACGCTGGAGAAGCGGAACCACCCGAAGAACGCGAACGACCCGATGATCGTGCTCAACGGGCAGCCTTACGTGACGGCCGGACCTCGACCGCCCTGGTAGCCCGGTCTACGCGTCGAGGCGCTTCGCCAGGACGCGCGCCGCGAGGGCGGCCGGCAGCGCGAGGATGCACAGGAGCAGCACGACCTTGAGCATCGGCTCCGGCGCCGTGCCGAGCCTGTCGCGGATCACTTCGAGGTCGTTCGTGAGCCCGGCCGCGAGGCCGGACTCGTAAACGGTGTTCGCGTTCCAGTAGGCGCGGTCGCGCAGCATGAGGACGGTTTCCGCGCCGCGGTTGAGCAGCATCCACCAGCCCCAGAGCGCGTAGAGGGGCCGCTCGAACTCACGGCGGAGCGCCGGCGCGGTCGCGACGTAGAAGCAGGCGGCGGCGCCGCCGATTTCGAAGAGAACGCCGCCGGCGACCGGGAGGAACTCGCGAGCCGCGGTGAACGCGAGCAGGGCGTACACCACGCCCCCGGCCGAGGCGGCGGCGACGGCGGCGCGGGTTTCCCGGAATCGCCACCCCAGCCACCCGATCGCCGCGAGCCAGGCGAGGCAGATCGGCAGCTTCTGCTCCTGCCAGACCGTGATTCCGCCGCCGAGGATGCTGACTCCCGGGATCGACGGCATCCCCATGAACCACGCGCAGGCGCAGTGGCCGATCTCGTGGACGAGCGTGGTCAGGAAGTTGAAGACGTAGTTCGGCAGGAACAGGGCCTTCGAGAGCGGGAACGCCGCGAGCCCGATCGCGAAGGCCGCCGCGGGGTGGCCGAGCGCCTTGCGCCATCGCGGGGGCTCCGGCTCCAGCGGCTTCTCCGCCCGCCTCCGCTGCGGCGGAGCCGCCGGGGACGCGGCCTGCATGACCGCCGGCTCCCGCGCCGGCGCCGGAGGCTCGATTTCCAGGAACGCCGCCCCGTTGCAAATCGGGCACGCCGCCCCCGGCGACTCAAGCGCGGCACCGCACCGGGGACAGGCGCTCATGGGGTCTCCCGCGACGATGCGCGGTTTCAAGGGCGGAAATCGGAGGTTCGCTTCACAATACCGCACCGGTTCCGCCCATGACAGAGACCCTGGACGCCGCCACCGCTGTTCCCGGTGAAAGACTCACGGGGAAGGACCTCCTTCTCCTCGCCGTCGCGTGCATCCCCCTGTTCGTCTGCCTCGGCCAGGTGCAGTGCTGGGGCTCCGAGGGACGCGTGCTCGGCGTCGCGCTCAGCATGCGGACGAAGGGCTCCTGGCTGACGCCGGACCTGTTCGGCGAGTTGTGGTGGTTCCGGCCGCTGCTGTACTTCTGGTGCGCGGCGGGCGCCTCGTTCTTCACGGGCGGCGTGAACGAGCTCGCGGGGCGCCTTCCCTCAGCGATGTCCGGAGCGGCCACCGTCTTCATCACGGCGCACATGGCGGCCCGCCTGCTCGGCCGGCGGACGGCCGTCCCCGCCGGCTGGATCTTCGCCACCGCATTCGCGTCGTACACCTGGTCCCGCACGGCCTCCATGGACATGATGAACGTCGCCTTCGCGGCCGCCGCCGTCGCCGTCTACGTCGAGACCATCCCGGGCTTTCGCCCGTGGCACATCTTCGCGTTCGCCGCGCTCATCGGCGCCGGCTCCCAGGCCAAGGGCGTCCCCGCGCTCGTTCTCCCATGCGCGATCGGCTTCGTGGACGCCGTCCTGCACCGCCGCAAGGACCTCCTGCGCGCGTGGCCCTGGATCCTGGGCGCGATTCCCGTCGCCGCAGGGCTCTTCGCCCTCTCCCTCGTCGTCGCCGCGGCCCACGGGAATTTCAGGGCCGCCTGGTTCGACTTCTACCGCGAGAACATCCAGCGCGTCTTCGACCCTTACGACCACCACGACAACGGCATTCACCTCTACTTCTGGCAGCTCCCCCTCCAGTTCCTCCCGTGGGGCCTCGTCCTCCCCGCCGCCGCCGTCGTGGGGGCGCGGCAGTGGAAGCTGCACCGCGGCTGGTTCTTCGCGTTCACCGCGTTCGCCGTCACCTTCGCGCTCTTCTCCGCCTCCGCCTCGCGCCGCTCCTACTACATCCTCCCCGCTTTCCCCTGGTGCGCGATCCTCGTCGCCGCCGCGCTGGAACGCGTCGCAGCGGCACGGGAAGCGGGCGCGATGCTGTCCCGCGGCTGGCGCTGGCTCGTCGAGGGGCCGATTCTCCTCGTCTACGTCATCGGCCCGCTCGCCGGGGTCGCGCTCCTGATCGGCCCGTTCCTCCCCGGCGACCCGGGGAAAGCCGCGCGCTTCCTCCCCCTGGCGTGGCTCGGCGGCCTTCTCGTCTTCTCCAGCGCGGCCGCATTCTGGATCTCGCGCCGCCGCGCCGCACCTCGTGTCCACCTCCTCGTCTCCGCGGGCGCCCTCCTCCCGCTCTACCTGTTCTCGGCCACCGCAGGCGACGCCGTCCGGGACAGGCTGTACGTGGAGAAGTGGTTCGCGAAGTCGGTCCGCGAACACCAGCCGCAGGGCGCCATCCTCTACTTCCGCTGCGACAACTCCCGGCTCTACTGGCAGCTCGGGGAGGGCCGCGACTGCGACAACGTGGAGAAGCTGCGCGACGCCGTGCAGGAGCGGGGCGGCGACACGCTCGTCGTGTCAGACGCGAAGGACCGGAAGAAGATCGAGCAGAGCCCCCTTTTCGACGCCAGCGTCGTCCTCGAGAGCGCGAAGCCGGACCTTCCCTACCGGAAACAGAAAGACGCCTACGTCCTGTACCGCGTCCGCCTGCGCTAGCGCGGCAGGTACCCCTCCGAAGCGATCCGCTTCCCTGAGAGCGCATGCTCCGCTGGAGGCATCGCGCGGACGCCGTGGGAGTCGCACCAGGTATTGAAGAAGCGGAAGAGAGCGACGACGGTGACGGCGTCGTAGAGCGCCTCGTCGGTCCACCCGGCCGCGCGGGCCGTTGCGGCGTCCTCGGCGGTCATGGTCGCGGACGCGGTCGCGGCCTTGCGGACGAAGCGGAGCAGCACGCGCTCCTTCTCGGGAATCGCCGCCGACTCGGGGTCGCGGAGGATCTCCTCGACACGCTTCGCGTCCCCCGTCAGCTCCGCCGCGCCCGCGGCGTGGGAGCGGTCTCAGTAGAGGCAGCGGTTGAGGCGGGACGTGTAGGCGGCGATGAGTTCACGCAGGCCCGGGTCGAGCGGCGACGGGCCGCGCATGACGCCCTCGGTGAAGGCCGCCAGGTGAGCGGTGATCTCCGGCTTGAATCCGAACAGGTAGTAGATCTGCGGGATGTGGCGCCCCTCGGCCTGGATGGCGCGAAACTTCTCCCCGCGCTCGCCGGGGAGAGAGCGGAACTCGAGGGACGGGAGAAAGAGGGGAGCCTGGTCGGGCATGGTTTTGCGTGGGGAACGGCGGGGGCAGGGGGATGGGCTGGGGATGGGGTGGTCTGGGGCTTGGGCTTGGGCGAACGGCCGGGATCAGGCTGGGGCGAGGGCGGGCCGGGGAAGGTGGGGCTCCGGCGCCAGGTCCACCCG
>JADLHC010000332.1 GCA_020849035.1 Planctomycetia bacterium | reverse complement strand
GCCGGCTTCCCGTCATCCTTCGGCTTCTCGGCCACCTTCGGCGGCTCGGTCGGACGCCTCTTCGGCGGCACGATCATGTCGTCGTCCGCAGGCGGCGGCCCGCCTCGCCTCGCGGCAGGCTCCTCGACAGGCGCCGGCCTGCCTCGCCGCGGCGGCGGCGCGGGCTCGTCGTCCAGGTCCGGAAGCGCACTCGTGTTGACAAGCCCGCTCGTCACCGACACCTTGTCGTAGTCCGCCGGCTTCCCGTCATCCTTCGGCTTCTCGGCCACCTTCGGCGGCTCGGTCGGACGCCTCTTCGGCGGCACGATCATCTCGTCGTCCGCAGGCGGCGGCCCGCCTCGCCTCGCGGCGGGCTCCTCGACAGGCGCCGGCCTCCCCCGCCGGGGCGGCGGCGCAGGCTCGTCGTCCAGGTCCGGAAGCGCGCTCGTGTTGACGAGCCCCGTCCCGACGGACTTCCTGTCGAACGACGCCGGACCGTCCTCGCCTTCGGCCGGCCGGCGTCGCGCTCCAGCCGCCGGCACCTCGTCCGGTGGCGGTGCGGAGCCTCTCCGCTTCCCCCCCGCCTCCATCGCCTCCATCGCGGACAGCGAGTCCCCGACCAGGCTCGGACCCGAGGACTCGACCGGCTTCTTGCGGGGCGCCGCCGGGGCGTCCAAAGCGTCCGCCATCGCCGCAATGCCCATGCCCCCCGGCGTCTCCACCGTCCGCGACCGCTGCGGTCCGGGCTTGACCGCTTTCCCCTCCCCGCTGTCGATCAGCGACCCCAGCGCGTCGCTGTAGGCGCTCGCCTTCGAACCCACCTCTTCCCGCGACGTCGTGTTCTCCTGCGACGTCGTCTTCGCCCCCGCGATCCTCTCCGACGCCTCCATCAGCGTCTCCAGGTCGCGGTCGTCCAGGAACCCCTTCTTCAGGAGAATGACCGCCAGCGGAAGCGGCCGGGCGCTCTTCTGCTGCTCCTCGATGCACTGGCGCAGCTGGCTCTGCGAGATGATGCCTCGCGAGACGGCGAGTCGCCCGATCGTCTGGTCCTTGTCAGGAGCGGCCATGGCCCGGTGATTTTACCTCCGCTTGCCTGCCCGCCGTCCCGATTTCCGGGCGGCCGGCTTCTTCTCGGGCCCCTTCGCGCGCTGCCTGAGCACGGCGTGCGCGGCGGCGATGCGGGCCACCGGCACCCGGTACGGACTGCACGAAACATAGTTGAGGCCCGTGTCGTGGCAGAACACGACGGTCTCCGGATCACCCCCGTGCTCGCCGCAGATCCCGCACTTCAGGTCCGCCCTCGTCCCGCGACCCTCCGTGACCGAGAGCTTCATCAACCGCCCCACCCCACCCTTGTCCACCGACACGAACGGGTCCTCGGGCAGGATCCTCGTCGCCTCGCCGATGTACAGCGGCAGGAACTTGCCCGCGTCGTCGCGCGAATACCCGAAGGTCATCTGCGTCAGGTCGTTCGTGCCGAACGAGAAGAACTCCGCCTCCTGCGCGATCTCGCCGGACACCAGCGCGGCGCGCGGAATCTCGATCATCGTCCCGACCAGGTACTTCACCTTCACCTTCTGCGCCTTCATCACCTCGTCCGCCACGCGACGCACGACCGCCGCCTGGTGCTTGAGCTCGTTCGCGGTGCCGACGAGCGGGATCATCACCTCCGGCACGACCGGCTTCTTCTCCTTCGCACACTGGCACGCCGCCTCGAAGATCGCCCGCGCCTGCATCTCTGTGATCTCGGGGTAGAGGATCCCCAGTCGGCAGCCGCGAAGACCCAGCATCGGGTTGAATTCGTGGAGCTCCTCCACCCGGTGCAGCAGTTTCTCCTTCTGCTCATCCGTCTTCCCCTGCGCCTTCAACGTCGCCAGCTCCACCATCAGGTCCTCGCGCTTGGGGAGGAACTCGTGAAGCGGCGGATCGAGGGTCCGGATCGTCACCGGGCGGCCGGCCATGGTCCGGAAGAGCCCGTAGAAGTCCTCCTTCTGGAAGCCGAGGAGCCTGTGAAGTGCGGCGCGGCGGCCGGCCTCGTCGGTCGCGAGGATCATCTCCTGGACGATCGGCAGGCGCTCGGCGGCGAAGAACATGTGCTCGGTGCGGCAGAGGCCGATTCCCTCGGCGCCGAGCGCCACGGCGGCCTCGGCGTCGCGGGGAATGTCGGCGTTGGCACGCACCTTGAGCGTGCGGAGCTTGTCCGCCCACTTCATCAGCTGGCTGAAGTTCTGCCAGGTCTCGCTCTCCTTCGGGTCGAGCCGGCCGCGCATGACTTCGAGGATGTCCGAATCGCGGGTCGGGACGTCGCCGAGCATGACCTCGCCGGTCGTCCCGTCGATCGAGACGTAGTCGCCCTCCCGGATCGTCTTCCCGTCCACGTTCGCGAGGCGCCTGTCCTCGTCGACGTGGATCGCGCCGCAGCCGACAACACTCGGCTTGCCCATCTGGCGGCCGACGACCGCCGCGTGGCTCGTCCGGCCGCCCGTCGACGTCAGCACGCCCTTCGCCGCCGCCATCCCCTTGATGTCGTCCGGGCATGTCTCGGCGCGCAGCAGCAGCACGCGCTCGCCCTTGTCTTTCCACGCCACCGCCGTCGGCGCGTCGAAAACCGCCTTGCCGGCGGCCGCGCCGGGGCTCGCGTTCAGCCCCTTCGCCACCACCGCGAAGTCCCGCCGCTTCTTCGGATCGAACACGGGGTGCAGCAGCTGCTCGATCATCGCCGGCTCCACCCGGCCCACGGCCTCGTCCGGCGTGATCACCTTCTCCTTCACCATGTCCACCGCGATCTTCACCGCCGCATGCCCGGTGCGCTTGCCGCTCCGGGTCTGC
>JADLHC010000331.1 GCA_020849035.1 Planctomycetia bacterium | reverse complement strand
CAGACTCTGAGCCGACCGATGACGATCATGCCTGAACGGCGTCGAGCGGGGGTCGCGGTTACACCCTAACCCATTTTCATCCCCGAGGGTGATCCTCGATCATGGGTGACTCTGAGTCTCCGGTTTTCCAGGCGCCCCCGACATGACGATGGAGTGGCCACATGGGGCGGAATGCCCCCTTTCAACCGATGAGGCGCAACGCCTTGGCAATACACATGTTGCGGCTGCCGCCCAATTCCACTGTGGCAGACTGCCCCAAGCGATACTCCGCCCCACCCCCGCAGGGCCCGCCCGCCCGCTAGTCACATCCCGCTCAGCACCAACGCGTTACGTCTTTCCATTTCACCTTGAAATTCACGGCACTCCCCTTGCGATTGCGCCCACCGAACCAAAGTCCTTTCCCGTCCCCTTTTCCCGGAGGAGGTTTCAGGTGAACTGGAAGAAAGTCATCGCCATCGTCGCCCTCGTCGCATTTGTCACGTTCATCGGCGCCAGCGCCGCGTTCGCGAGCGATGAGGGTGAACACGTAGAAAAGAAGTCCTGGTTCGATCTTTTCAAGACGACCGGCATCGTGGGCATCATGCTCGTCCTCGTCTCCGTCGTCGGCACCGCCCTCTCCATCCAGTACGCCGTCAACCTCCGCCAGGAGAAACTCGGCCCCCCGCACCTCATCTCCGAACTTGAAACCCTGCTCGCCGAAAAGAACTTCGAGCAGGCCCTCGGAGTCTGCGACGCCGACCGCTCCTACCTCGCCCGCATCGTCGCCGGAGCCGTCGTCCGCGGCGAGGCCGGGTACGAGGAAATGAAGAAGGGCATGGAGGAGTCGATCGCCGAAGAGGCCTTCCGCCTCAACGCCAAGATCTCCTACCTGGCGCTCATCGGGAACATCGCCCCGCTGCTCGGCCTCCTCGGCACGGTGACGGGCATGGTGACCTCCTTCCAGAAGATCGAGCAGATGAAGTCGCCGACCCCGGCCGACCTCGCCACGGGCGTGTACGAGTCGCTCGTCAACACGACCATGGGCCTGTTCGCGGCCATCGTCTTCCTCACGATCGCGTTCTTCTTCAAGAACAAGATCTCCGGCACGACCCTGTCCCTCAACACGATCGCGGGCGAGCTCCTCTCGCGCTCCGTGATGGAGAACCCCCAGCAGTAAGCGGGTACCCCGGAGACAACCATGTCCAAACACGCACTCGCCAAACCGGTCGACGTCGAGGAGGCCACGAGCCTGAACCTGGTGCCGATGGTCGACATCATGTTCCTCATGCTCCTCTTCTTCATGCTCGGCTCCGACATGGGCCAGCGCGAGCTCGAGGAAGTCACTCTTCCCCTCGCCGAGTCCATCAAGGAAGACAAGGGCGACGCCCCGAAGGCCGGGCGGACGACCATCAACGTCTACCACGACATGAAGCGCGGCCAGACATGCGCGGACTACGACAACGACGACAAGAACGTGGTCTGCCGCAACGACGATCACTGGAAGGTCGGCATCAAGGGTCACGACTACAACGTGAAAGACCAGGCCCAGCGCGACAAGCTCCGCGGCCTGCTCAAGAGGGAGTCGGAGGAGGGCAAGTCCAACATCGGCGACCGCGTCTCGGAACGGCTCGTCATGATCCGCGCGGACGGCAAGGCCCCGTACGGCGCCGTCCAGCACGTCATGAACCTCTGTGCCGAGTGCGGCATCTACAAGATCGAAACGGGCGCAGCCCAGCCTCCCAAGTAACCGAACCAACGGAGATCACACATGGCAGCGCATGGCGGCGGTGGCGAAGACAACCCGGTCCACCTCAACGTGGCACCCATGGTCGACATCATCTTCTGCCTCTGCATCTTCTTCATGTGCTCGTTCCACTTCAAACAGCTCGAAGGAAAAATGGAGAGCTGGCTCCCCAAGGACAAGGGCGTCTTCGGCGATCCCGTGCCGAACCCTATCCTGGAGGAAGTCCGGGTCTTCATGAAGTGGGATCCGACGACGAACTCCACGCTGCGCAAGGTGAACGCCCAGATGATCAACTCCGACGAGGAGCTGGGCTCGATCCTGGTGGAGCGCATCGAGAAGTTCAAGTCGCTCGGGCGTCCGGACACCCCCGTCATCGTCGACGCTCTTCCCGAGGTTCCGTGGAAGGACGTCATCACGGTGATGGACATCTGCAAGAGGAACAAGCTGGAGAAGGTCGAGCTGGCGGCCCCGATGCCCGGGGCCTGGAAGTAGATCGAAGCTGAAGCGGTTGCCCCCCGGCGCGAGCCGGGGGGCATCTTCCCTCCCCCACGGGCAATCCATCGGAGAGACGATCATGGCCCACGGCTCAGCAGGCGAAGACAATCCCGTCGCCCTGAACGTCGCCCCGATGGTGGACATCATCTTCTGCCTGTGCATCTTCTTCATGTGCTCGTTCCACTTCAAACAGCTCGAGGGCAAGTTCGAGAGCTGGATGCCGACGGATGAGGGGAACCGACTGATTCAGCCGCCTCCGCCGGTGCTGGAGGAAGTCCGGGTGTTGATGATCTGGGACGCTGCGACTCAGAGTTCGCGGCGCCAGGTCGGGAACATCGCGGTGACGAGCGATGCGGAGTTTGTGAGCGTGGTGCGCGCGGGGCTGGCGCGACATGCTGGCGCGGGCCGGAATGCGCCGGTCATCATCGACGCGAAGCCTGACGTTCCCTGGAAGGACGTCGTGCGGGTGCTGGACGTCTGCAAGTCGAACCGCATCGAGAAGGTCGAGCTTGCGGAGCCGATGCCGCGGTAGCCCATGAGCGAGAGCACCACCAACGCCACGATGACGGAACCGACGCCGCAGGCCCCCGAGCCGCAGAAGCCGAACAAGGCCGAGATCGCTCAGATCAAAGCCCGGTACGCCGCGCGCAACACATTCTCGACGGTGGGCGAGATCAAGCGGCTATTCCTGTTCGCGATCATCGCGCTGGCCGGGGTCGCGACGGTGCTCGAGTTCCAGCGGCAGAAGCTGCGGAACCAGCAGGAGATCCAGGAGGATCACGAGCGCTGGAAGAGGCGGCAGGAGGCATTGAAGGCGTCTCCGCAGCCCGGGCAGGGGGCGGAAGGCGGCGCGGTGAAGTGGGACAACATGCTGGCGGAGGAGAAGGACGATGCTCCGCTGGACGACGTGGTGACAGACCGGGGGTTCAAGTACCTGGTGCGGCACCTGGCGAACATGAAGCCGGGCGAATCTTTGCGGCCTGAGGAGGGGTTCGACTATGTGGACCTGCTCCAGAATCCCGCAAAACATCGCGGAAACGTCATAAGTCTTTCTGGGCTCGTGAATAAGGTTTATTCGAATATCCGTCTCGAATCGAACCAGGGCCCTTACGACTCCGTTTACAGGCTCTACTTGGTCGACCTCTCTGGAACGCAGGGTTGCATCGTGGATGTCCTGGAAAGACCCGATGGGATCGACGTGAGACAGCCTGTGGAGGCGGACGGCATCTTCATCCGCACCCACAAGTACGAGACCGCCAATGGCCAGACCGCCCGAGTCCCTTACTTCCTGGCCCAGAGAGTTACGAAGCTGGTCAGATCGAAAAGTCATACAATCTGGAGCCCGACGATTCCGATTGCCGGTGTTGCCGGAGGCCTGGTGCTGGTCGCAGCCGTCTTCTTCCTGGGAAGAGCCGGCAGCGGAAAGAAGAAAACTAACGAGGTTTCCTCTTAACGCCTTGTAGGGGGCCGATCATGAGGGGTCAGCAGCCGATGGAGCAGGAACCCCAGTACGGTGACGAGTACCAGCAAGGTGCTCCGATGCCGCCGGACGGGGGCCAGTTCTCCTTCTCCTCGTGGGTCGAGGAGCAGGTCCGCAACACGCCGTGGTGGCTCATCTCGATCGCGTTCCACCTCATCGTGCTCGCGGGCATGACCGTGATCACCTTCGACGAGAAGGTCACGATCAAGGAGGAGCCGACGATCATCCCGCTGTCGGCGAAGGTCGACAAGAAGCTCGACCTCGAGCGGCCCCGCGACGTCTTCGAGCGCAAGGGCATTCCCAAGGTCGGCCAGGAGAATTCGCCCCCGACCGACGAGCCGGCGATCTTCTTCCCGGACGCCGAGGAATCCGACCACAACGAGTCCGCGGACAACGAGGACTACGGCAAGATGAAGGGCGACTCCGAGGAGTTCCTCTCGGCGATGCCCGGTGAAGGCGGCGGCATCCGCGGCCGTCAGCCCGGCAAGGCCCCCGGCGTGTACGACGCGATGGGCGTCGGTGGCGGCGGCGGCGGCGGCGGCCGGTACGGCGGACGCCTCGGCGGCCGCAGGAACCTGGTCGCGCGCGGCGGCGGCTCGCAGGGCCCCGGCGGTACGGAGTCGGCCGTGACGGCCGGCCTCCGCTGGCTCGCCCGGCACCAGTCCCCCGGCGGCAACTGGTCGACGACCGGCTTCGACCAGCAGTGCGCCAGCACGAAGTGCGCCGGCCCCGGCTACAACGAGTACGACGCGGGCAACACGGGCCTCGCCCTCCTCGCGTTCCTCGGCGCCGGCTACACGCACCTGACCAAGGAAACCTACGTCGACCCGCACACGAACAAGACCGTCTGCTGGGGCGAAGTCATCAAGAACGGCATCAAGTGGCTCATCAGCAACCAGGACGCGGAAGGCTGCTTCGGAGGCCGCCACGGCTCCAAGTACATGTACAACCACTCGATCGCCGCTCTCGCGATGGCCGAGGCGTACGGCCTGACGAACCGCGCGCTGTTCAAGGATGCCGCCCAGAAGGGCATCGACTTCCTGCTCGCCGCCCAGAACCCGTACAAGGCCTGGCGGTACAGCAAGCAGTGCGGCGACAACGACACCTCCGTCACCGGGTGGTGCGTGATGGCGATGAAGTCCGCCGACATCTCCGGCCTGACCGTCGGCCGCACGGGCTTCGAAGGCGCCAAGGCGTGGATCATGGAAGTCACGGACGAGGCCTACTACAAGGTCGGCTACACGGCCAAGGGCACGGGCAAGGTCGTCGTCCAGGGCAAGAACGAGGACTGGGACGGCCACGAGGCCCTCACCGCGGTCGGCATGCTCTGCCGCACGTTCATCGATCACAACAAGCAGGACCCGGCCCTCGAAGGCGGCGCCAAGCTGCTCGTCGCGGACCTCCCCCAGTACAACGGCAAGAAGATCGACTACTACTACTGGTACTACGGCTCCCTCGCCCTCTTCCAGTACGACGGCCCCGACGGCAAGTACTGGAAGGGCTGGAACGAGGCGATGAAGAACGCGCTGGTCCCGACGCAGAAGGTCAAGAAGGACGGCTGCTCGGACGGCTCGTGGGACGTCGACGTGGACCGGTGGGGCTTCGAGGGCGGCAGGGTTTACACGACGGCCATCAACGTCCTGACCCTCGAGGTGTACTACCGCTACGAGAACGCGTTCGGCGGCGGGAAGCGCAAGTAGGATGTTCTGAAGCTGAAGGAAACAGGGGGTCCCGGCAACGGGACCCCCTGTTCGTTTTCCGGGCCCGCCAGGACCCGAGGGGCCGGCCGCGAGAGGCTCCTCGGTTTCTGGCGATCCCCGTCCGGATCTGGTAGAAAACCGGTCCCAATCGCCGTGCGCAAACCCAGGAAACGGAGCCCAGACATGACCATCCTCCGAACCCTCTTCACCGGCGCCCTCGCCGCTTCCGCGATCTGCTCGACCGCGTGGGCCAAGGGCGACGACGTCGACTTCGCCCGCGCTCTGGTGCAGAACGGGTACGTCGACCTCGCGCAGGAATACTGCAAGCGCATCGAAAGCGACCCTGCGACCAGCCCTGAGGACAAGGCCGGCGTCCAGCTGATCCAGGCGGAGATCTTCGCAAAGACCGCCTCCCTGCAGGAGGACACGGCCAAGGCCGCCGAGGAGCTGGACAAGGCGGTCAAGGTGCTCGAGGACTTCATCCGCGCCAACGGGTCCCACCCGCGCGCGCCTGAGGCGAAATTCACGATCGGCGTCCTGCTGCGCCAGAAGGGCGACGTCATCGTCGCGACGCTGAAGAAGACGGCCGATTCGTCCAAGAAGGCCGAGCTGATTGCCGAGGGCGACAAGAATTTCAAGGCGGCCGAGTCGTACTTCGAGGGGCTGCAGAAGGAATACCGCAGCATGAAGGAAAGCTGGTGGCAGAAGACGAACGGCCGCCAGCCGAACGAGGAGGAGAAGCGGGAGGAAGAGGAAATCCGGTACAACCTGATGGACTCTATTTACAACGTGCCGCGCACGCTCTACTCGCACTGCCTGCTCTACGAGCCGGGCAGCAAGGAGAAGTCGGAGCTCGCCAACAAGGCCGTCGGCGGCTTCATGGACTTCGAGCTCGACTACCAGGACCAGCTCAAGGCCTATGAGTCCTCGATCTTCTGGGCCCTCACCCACAAGGAGCTCGGGGAGTTCGACAAGGTCTACCAGCGCTTCGACTTCACCATCTCCCTGAAGGACTTCTTCCAGGGCGCGCAGATGCCGGACGACGCCCGGGAGGTCATCCTGACGGCGTACTACTACAAGGCGACGACGTACAACGAGCAGAGGAAGTACCGCGACGCGGAGAAGACGATCGACGAGATGCTGAAGCTGATCAAGGACGTCGGCAAGGACCGGATCGGCGTGTCGGCGGTGCTGGTGAAAGGAGACGCGCTGCTGGGGTCGGGCGACAAGGACGCGGCGATCAAGCTGGGGACGGACCTGATGAAGCAGGTCTCGTCGCCGGGGCTGCAGGCGCTGATCCGCAAGAAGGTGGCGGAGTGGTCTTCTGGCGCCGGCGGCGGGGTCGGGCTCTACCTGATCAAGTACGAGGCGGCGCTGGACGAGGACAACTACATCGCCGCGATCGCGGCGCTCCAGGGCGGCATCGCGGCCGCCGAGGCGGCGGACGCGCACGAGGCGATCGCGGACCTGCTGTGGAAGATGGGGGGCATCTACGAGCGCCTGGACCGGCCGTACGACGCCGTGATCTGCTACGAGACGATCGCGACGGACTACCAGAAGTGGGCAAAGGCGGCAGAGGCGGCATTCCGCGCGGCCCAGGTCTGGAACACGATCGCGGCCGCGATCGGCGAGGAGCGGAGCTGGGAGAAGGACCAGGTCGCCAAGAACCTGACGACGCTGACGAGCAAGTGGCCGAACGACCCGAACTCGAAGAACGCGCAGTACCTCGTCGCGGACGCGCTGTACCAGAAGGGCAAGTACGACGACGCTGCGAAGGAGTTCGCGAAGGTCCCGGAGGACGCCAAGCTCTACGAGCAGGCGATCGTGATGGCGGGCCGCTGCTACTACGACCAGGCCAAGAAGCTCTGGGCGGCCGGGACGAAGGACAAGACGGTGACGGACATGTTCGACAAGGCTGAGACTTCCTTCCGCAAGTACCTGGACTACGTGAAGAAAGGCCCCTCGAAGATCGAGGAGATCCAGAAGAACCGTCCCGGCGTCGAGGCGTTCTGCAAGCAGGCCCTTGCGAACGTGCTGATGCACGACGCCCGCAAGAAGTTCCCCGAGGCCATCAAGGTCCTCGACGAGATCGACAATCCGCCCGAGGTGGACGGCAAGCGGGCCGATGTCCCGGACGACGTGAAGAAGCGGGTCTGGCGCCAGAAGGTCACCGCGTACCTCGCAATGGATGACACCGCCAAGGCGGTGGAGGTGACCGAAAAGATGATGGAGAAGTACCGCGCTTCCGCCGTGACGGTCGAGGCGTGCCAGCTCGTCGGAGCGAAGTGCGACGAGGAGGCGGAGAAGCTGGCGGGAGAGAATCCGACCCCCGAGTCGATCACGCCCGAGGCGATGAAGCTGTGGGAGCTGGCGGCCAAGTACTACGCGAACTGGATTCACAGCGGCATCGAGGCTAAGCAGAAGATCAAGGTCGACGACGCACTCGCGGTCGCAGACCGGATCTACAACCTCGGGCTGCTGATCAACAAGATCGACACGGCCAAGTCGTTCACCAGCGTCGAACTGGACAAGCTCAAGAACCCGCGGATTTTCGTGGACGCCGCGCGCATCTACGAGCCGGTGGCGAACGAGCAGCTCGGGCGCCTGCAGGGCGTGGACACGAGCAAGCTGTTGCTGAAGCTCGCCTGGTGCCACGATTTCGCCCAGAACTGGGAAGGCTCCCGCGACGCCTACGAGATCCTGATCGACTCCGAGCGCCTGCGAAAGAAGGGATCGCAGACGCTGGAGGACGCCGTCCTGAAGGCCAAGCCGTGGCTCTTCGTCGCCTACGAGGAGCTGGGGCACGTCTACATCCGCCTGGCGGCGAAGGGAGAGAACAAGGCCAACTACATGCAGGAGGCCTACACGATCTTCGCGAACGTCGTTTCGAAGTCGGAGAAGGACACGGAGGCCTGGTGGCGGGCGAAGTACCTGGTGATCAAGATCCTGTTCGAGAAGGGTGGGCAGAACGACTTCGAGATGGCGCTGATGGGCGTGAAGGACATGAGGGCGAACTACCCGAACTGGGACGAGGACAAGTTCAAGATGCGGGACCGGTGGATCGAGATGGAGAAGGCGATCCTGGACCGGGCGCCGAAGAAGTAGGGAGCAGACGCCGGAGTCCCCCGCCGCGAGGCGGGGGATTTTTTTTCGGCCGCGGCGGGCGCCGTCCGCCAACGCGCTGGCGGCGGCTCGTGCATTTTGATTGAATGGCGTCACGACCATGGACCAGGCCGTTCCCTCTGCGGTTCCCCCGCGGACGAGGTCGCTGAAGCTCACGATCTCGTTCATCGCCTTTCTGGCGGTCCTTCCGCTGCTCGTGTTCGTGGCGTGGCTGAGCCTGCGGGAGTCGGAGGAGAAGGAGCGGGAACGCCTCTGGCTGGTCGCCCGTTCCGACGCCGCCGCGACCGTGGCGATCTGGTTCGACGAGGCCTATCGAAGAACGGCCATCACGGAGCATGCGGACCGCTGCGCCCGCGACTTCGACTCGATCGGGGATGCGCTCCGCCAGGACGTCCGCGACGGCTTCGGCGCCGCGGCGGGGCGGGCCGGCTGCGCCGACGCGGCGCTCTACTGGATCGGCGGTGCGCCGGGGCAGCCGACGGCGGAGCCGATTGCGCGGCTCGGCGCGCTGGACGCGGGACCGGCAGCGGACGTTCTGTCCGTCGCGCAGAGCGGCGCGATCCGCGAGCTCCACAGGAGCGGCGTCGGGCCCGGAAACGTCCACACGGCCGTGGTCGAGGCGTCCCTCCCCCTCGCGGCCGCAGGCCGCGTCCGGGCGGTCGTCCGCATCGTCCTCCCCGCCGACCTCTGGACCCGCGACGGCGACGCAATCGCCACCGGCTTCTCGGCATGGTTCGACGAACTCCGTTCCCGCCGCACCGTCGAGCGGGCCCTCCGGATGCCGCTTCAGAGCCCGGACGCGCTCAAGCTCGCCCTGGAGCGCGGCGTCGAGCGCCTCCGCGAGTCGCTCCGCGTCAACGGACTCGCCGTCTTCATCGCCGCCACGAACGACCGCAAGGAGCGCGTCCTCGTCCCCTGGCTGCGCAGCGGAACCGCGCCCCAGGACACCACCACCATCGACGAAACCGCCTTCCGCGACGGCAGCATCCCCACGCCGGACCCCAGGGGCGACCCGGCCGTCGTCGTCATTCCGCTCCACGGCATCGTCCCCGCCCCCGGCGAGGACGCCGAGGGCCGCCCCGGCGTCGTCGCCGTCGCACACTTCGCCCTCCCCTCCCCACCGGCCCGCGGCGCCGGAAGCCGCTTCCTCCTCATCCTCATGATCGCCCTCATGGCCCTCGTCCTCGGGTTCCTGTTCTTCTACATGAACCAGGCCATCTCCCAGCCGATCCAGCGCCTCATCTCGGCGATGACCCGCGGCGCGAAAGGCGACCTGCAGCCGATCGCAGCCGGCGGCGGGTCCGGCGAGGTCGCGCAGCTGGCGCTGATCTACAACAGCATGGCGCAGGAAAACCGGAAGCTGATGGACCAGATCCGGGGGTTCAACGAGCAGCTGAAGACGAAGGTGCGGCTGGCGACGGGCGAGCTCGAGCGGAGGAACGAGGAGCTGCGGAAGGCGAACGAGAAGCTGTTCGGGCTGCAGCGCGAGCTGTCGGAGCAGCAGCGGCTCGCCTCGCTCGGCCAGCTGGCCGGGACGATGGCGCACGAGCTGGGGACCCCTCTCAACGCGATGAGCGGGCACATCGAACTGCTGATGAGCGAGGAGGGGGCTCTTCCCGCGGACGTCTCGAAGCGGCTGAAGCTGATCGGGGCGCAGATCGAGCGGCTGAGCGGGATCATCCAGTCGAACCTGCGGCAGCTGCGGGCGCCGGCGCCGCGTTTCGTGACGGTGGACCTGAACGCGCTGGTGCGCGGGATCGTGTCGCTGGTGACGCCGAGCGTGGGGGCGCGGAAGGTGGCGATCCGGACGTCGCTGGCGACGGACCTGCCGAGCGTGGCGGGGGACCCGGCTCAGCTGGAGCAGGTGCTGATGAACCTCGTCAACAACGCGCTGGACGCGATGCCCGGGGGCGGGTCGCTGGACCTGCTGACGATGACGAAGGAGGGGATGGCGTGCCTGCAGGTGCGCGACAGCGGGGCGGGGATCCCCAGGGAGGATCTGGGGCGGATTTTCGACCCGTTTTTCACGACCAAGTCGCCCGGCAAGGGGACGGGGCTGGGGCTGTCGATCTGCGGGGACATCGTGAAGTCGCACAGCGGGACGATCGACGTGCAGAGCGAGCCGGGCAAGGGCTCGTGGTTCACGGTGCGGCTGCCGGCGGCGGAACGGGTGGACGGAAGCGGGATGCGCCGGGCGGCGGAAGGCGCGCAGGCGCAGCCGGCGGCGAAGACGACGTAGCGGGCGGCGTCGAGAAGGCGCGGTTGCGCGCCGCCGCGGGGCCCCGGTGATATCATCCGCCCATGGTTCGAGCGCTGGTCGTCGACGACGACAAGGACAATCGCGACATCGTCGCTGAGAACGTCGCCCGCTGGGGGCACACCGTGGAGACGGCGGGGTCCGGCGAGGAGGCGATCGCGAAGTTCTCGGCGCTTGCCTACGACGTGGTGATCAGCGATATCCGGATGGGCGCGGCGTCGGGGCTGGACGTGCTCAAGAAGGTCCGGGGGATGTCGCCGGACGCGATCGTGATCCTGATGACGGGGTACGCGGGCAGCGACACGGCGATCGACGCGATCAAGGCGGGCGCGTTCGACTACGTGACGAAGCCGTTCAAGTACGAGGAACTGCGGCGCTCGATCGAGAAGGCGCTGGAGATCCGCAAGCTGACGCGGCAGGCGAAGGCGGGGAAGCCGGAGGAGGCGCGGGCGAGCCTGCAGGCGCTGATCGGGCGGTCGAAGCCGATGCTCGAGATCTACAAGATGATCGCGCGCGCCGCGGAGACGCCCTCGACGGTGCTGCTGCAGGGCGAGAGCGGCACGGGCAAGTCGCTGATCGCGCGCGCGATCCACTCGAACTCGCCGCGGGCGGGCAAGCCGTTCCTCGCGGTGAACTGCAGCGCGATCGCCGAGACGCTGCTCGAGTCGGAGCTGTTCGGGCACAGGAAGGGCTCGTTCACGGGCGCGACGGCGGACCGCGACGGCGTCTTCCAGGAAGCCAACGGCGGCACGCTGTTCCTCGACGAAATCGGCGATACTTCCCCCGCCCTCCAGTCCAAGCTCCTGCGCGCCATCGAGGACGGCGAGGTCAAGGCCGTCGGCTCGAACGAAACCCGCAAGGTCGACGTCCGCATCATCAGCGCTTCCAACAAGGACCTGAAGGACATGGTGGCGAAGCGCCAGATGCGGGAGGACCTGTACTACCGGCTGAACGTGGTGACGATCACGGTGCCGCCGCTTCGGGACCGGCGGGAGGACATTCCGCTGCTGGTGGAGCATTTCGTGAAGGCGTGCGGGGACCGGCTGGGGAAGCGCGTGACGGTGCACCCGGAGGCGATGGAGAAGCTGGTTTCGCACTCGTGGCCTGGGAACATCCGGGAGCTGGGGCACGTGATCGAGAGCGCGGTGGCGCTGACGGGGAAGCCGATCCTGGTGGCGGACGACCTGCGGGTTGCGCCGGGCGACAGGAAGGCGCCTGCGGCGGCGGACGAGTCGGGTCCGCTGGTGACGCTGGAGGAGCGGGAGAAGGAGTACATCCGGCAGGTGCTGGTGGCGACGAAGGGGAACCGGCAGCAGGCGGCGCAGATCCTCGGGATCGACCGGAAGACGCTGTACCGCAAGTGCCTGAAGTACGGGCTGGACGCGGGCGGCGAGGCGGAGGACGCGACGTAGCGGGGGCGGATTTTTCGAACCTGCGCCAGGCCCTTCCGTTCGGATAGGTGGCCCGGACTCCGTCCACACATCTTCCCAGGAGGCTCCCATGCGCCGCGTCGCCCTTGCGTTCCTGCTGATCGCCTCGCTTGCGTTTGCCGACAACTGCCCGAGGTGCCGGCGGGACGTGGACAAGTCGTGGCGCTACTGCCCGGCGTGCGGCGAGGCGCAGCCGGACCGCCTGAAGGCGGTGGACGACGCGGCGAAGCAGGCGGCGGCGCGGAAGGCGGAGTTGCTGGAGTCGCTCAGGCAGCTCCTGGAGGCGTGCAAGGAGGCCGGGGACACGGAGCGGGCGAAGAAGGTGGAGGAGGAGCTGGAGAGGCTGGGCGCCGGGGAGTCGCAGCTGGGGGGGATGGACGGGCCGGCGGTGGCGGCGTTTGCGGTGCGGATCGAGAAGCGCGGGGAGCTTTCGAAGCGTGCGGGGATGTCGGAGGAGTCGGAGAAGGCCGTGGACGCGGGGCTGATGTGGCTGGCGCGGCACCAGAAGGCCACTGGGGCCTGGTCGGCGCGCGGCTTCGACGCCTGCTGCGGGGCGACTCCCTGCGGAGGGCTGGCGGAGGACGACAACGACGCGGGGGTGACGGGTCTGGCGTTGCTGGCGTTCCTGGGCGCGGGGATCACGCCGAAGTCCGAGCTTTCGTGGAAGGACGCGGTGACGGGGCGGGCGGTCGCGGCGGGGGACGTGGTCCGGCGCGGGATCGCGGCGCTGGTGGCGATGCAGGACGAGGAGGGGTGCGTGGGCGGGCGGAGGACGGCGAAGTACATGTACTCGCACGCGATCGGTGCGCTGGCGCTGGCGGAGGCGTACGGGATGACGGGCGCGGAGGGTCTGCGGGGGCCGGCGCAGCGGGCGATCGACTTCCTGCTCATGGCGCAGAACCCCGGGCGCGGCTGGCGGTACACGAAGCAGTGCGGCGACAGCGACACGAGCGTGACGTCGTGGGCCGTGGCGGCGCTCGACGCGGCCAACGTAGCGGGGCTGAAGAACGCGAAGAACGGCTTCGCCGGGGCAAAGGCCTGGATCGACGAGGTGACGGACCCGACGTACTTCCGCGTGGGGTACACGGCGCGCGGGACGGGCAAGGTCCTGGTGCAGGGCCGCAACGAGGACTGGGACGGGCACGAGGCGCTGACTGCGGCGGCCATGACGGCCCGGATACGGATGGAGGCGAAGGCGGCCCCGGAGATCCTGGACGCGCAGGCGAAGCTGCTCGTGAGCGACCTGCCGGTGTGGATGGAGCACAAGGTCGACATGTACTACTGGTTCCACGGGACGGAGGCCCTCTTCACGCTGGACGCCGGCACGGGCAAGTACTGGAAGGCCTGGGCGAAGACGGCGCAGGACGCGCTGGTGAAGCACCAGGAGGGCGAGGGCTGCGCGGCGGGCTCCTGGGATCCCGCGGCGGACCGGTGGGGCTTCGAGGGCGGCCGTGTCTACACGACCGCGATCGGCGTCCTGACGCTGGAGACGCCGTACCGCGACGCCCGGACGGCGGAGGCGCCGCCGCGGAAGAAGGAGAAGTAGCCGGAAACGGGCCGCGCGCGGTCCCGCTTCGTAGAATCCGCGCGTGCGCCTTCCCACCCTGCTCGCCCTGCTCGTTGCGGCCCCGGCCGCGGCGCAGGAGGTGCGCCCGTACGCCGGGAAGTACGCGGAGGATCCGCGGTGCGCGGACTTCGTGTCGGGACTGCCCGCGCAGATGAACGCCTCCGCGCGCGCGATGTCGGCGCGCCTGGGGCTGCCGGAGGCGGATGCGTCGGCCGTGGTGCTCGAGCTGGTGGACCGGCCCCTGGGGCCGCAGAAGGACGTCGTGCTCGGGGGCACTTCGACGCGGGCCTGGAACGGGCGCACGGTGCAGTGGATCACGCTCAACCCGGAATCGCATTTCGCGTCGGCCGCGGACTTCGACGAGGAACTCGACCACGAGATGACCCACGCGCTCCTCCGCGGCGCGCTCGGCGACGCGAAGCACCGGCTGCTTCCGAAGTGGGCGCGCGAGGGGCTTGCGGTCTGGGCGGCCGGGCAGGGACCGGCCCGGGTGGCGTTCTGGCTGACGATCCACTGGGACAAGCCCGACCCGGCGGCGGAGATGCTCAACGGGCTGGAGACCGAGAAACACTCGCTCGGGGACTATCCCGAGGACTTCCTGGCGATCGACGCGATCGAGGCCCGGAAAGGGGCCGAGGGGGTGCGGGAGTTCGTGAGGACGCTGGCGACCGGGATCCCGTGCCGGGATGCGGCGGCCGCCGTGTGGGGGACGACCTGGGAGGAATTCGAAAAGGCCGCGCGGGCCCGCTCCGAGGCGGCGATCCGGAAGGCGTTCGGGGCGGAGGAACTGCGCTGCTTCCGGGCCGGGATCGAGCTTCTCCGGGCGGGCAAGGACCTCGAGGCCGCGGAGCGGACGTTCTTCGCCGTCGCCACCCGCTTCCCCGATTCCTGGGCCGGCGCGCTCGGCCTCTACTACGCGGCGCGTGCCGTGCAACGGGCCGGCCGGCACGAGGAGGCGGCCGCAGCCTTCCGGGAGTTCCTGGCCCAGGCGGGGCCGCGCACGGGCCTGATGGACGATGGCGTCTGGCATCTCGGCCTGTGCCTCGCGGCGGCGGGCCGCGACGGCGAGGCGATCGCGGCCCTCGACCGGCTCGCGCGGGACTTCTCCTATTCCCCGCAGGCCCCGCCGGGCCTCCTCAAGGCGGCCGAACTCTGCGCCAAGGCGGGGCGGGCGGAAGAAGCGCGGGCGCGCTACGCGAAAATCGTCGCCGACCTGCCCGGCACGAAGGAAGCCGAGGAGGCCCGGCGGATTCTCGAACGGTAGGAACGGGACCTACTTCTTCTTCGGCGGCGTCACGCCCGGCGGATTCTCCAGCGACTGCGTGAACCGCTTCCACTCGTCCTCGAACACGCGCATGTCGATCTTCCCGAACGTGTTGTCGTAGGCGCGCTTGATCCCGCTTCCCTTCTGCATCTCGAAGAAGTAGTTCCGCAGCACGCCGGCGTACTTGCCGTTCGAGTACTGCCACATGAAGTAGACGATGGACCAGGCCTCGGCGTAGTTGATGCCGACGTTGCGCCCGTACATCTCGGCCTGCGTCATCTGGAGCAGTTCCTTGACCGGCGTGAAGCTGTTGTTGCGGATGGCGTTCTTGATGCCGTCGAGCCGCCACCAGTTGGTCCGCGGGAGCATGCGCTGGCCGGCCTCGTCCCACCTCCAGGCGCCGAAGTAGTCGCCGTGGCCCTCGTTGAACCACTGGGTCGCGTCCTCGAGGTAGTAGTCGAGGAACGCATGGAAGGTCTCGTGGTAGAGCACCATGAGGGTGTCCTGCACCCGGTTGTCGCCCATCCAGTAGAAGACGAGCTTCTTGACGAAGGGCGAGAAGTAGCCGCCCGTCCCGGGGGGCGAGCCGGCCGCGAAGTACTCGGCCTGGTCCTTGTAGACGATGACGGGGAACACGAGGTCGTCCTTCTCGATCTTGGGGAACACCTTCTCGTAGACCGCGTAGACGTGCTCGAGGTGGTCGGACATCGTGTCGGCGACCTTCTGGCTCCCGTCGGTGATGACCTCGAAGTGTCTGGACTTCTTGCGGATCTCGGGGGCGGCGAACTTCGGGCCGGCGATTTCCTGGTCGATCATCGGGGACATGGCCTTGGCCATCTGGTCGTTCGAGTCCAGCGCGAGGGCCTTGTCGCACGCCGTGCGGGCCTCCTGGAGCCGGCGGCGCTTCAGCTCGACGATCGCCATGTTGCTCCAGCCGTGGGCGTAGTTCGGGTTGATCTCGAGGGCCTTCTTGTACTGCTCGACCGCCTTGTCCTCGTTGCGCAGCCAGGCGTAGGCGTCGCCGAGCTCGACGTAGGCCTCGAAGAAGAGCGGGTTGACCTTGACCGCGGTCTCGAGGGCGGTGACGGCCTCGCGGTAGTCCTTGGTGAACTGGTACGCGATGCCGAGGTGGTACCAGGCGAGCGCGAAGTCCTTGGCGATCTTGATGGCCTTGCGGTACTCGACGCACGCGAGCTCCGAGGTATCGACGACGTTCTTCGGGTTCTTCTTCGCCTCCTCGATGATCTCGTTCCCCTTCGTGTCGTGCGCGACGGCTTCCTTCGGGATGTGGGCGGGGACGACGAGGTTGTTGGTCGGGGCGGCTCCGTTGAGGGGGGCGACGGGCTCGATGGCCTTCTTCGCGGCGGCGAGGACCCACTCCCCCGCCTCCTTGACGTAGCCGAGCGCCTCGCGGGCGTCCGCGTGGTCCGGCGCGGCCTTGAGCACCTTCTCCCAGGCGCGCTTCGCGTCCGCCGTCAGCCCCTTCTCGTCGCACCACTTCGCCAGGTCCGACAGGCCGGCGACGTCGTCCCAGGCGAGCTTGGACTCCCAGAGCTGGACGGCCTTGTCGGGTTCGAGGTACTCCCACGGCACGTCCACGCGCACGCCGCCGACGTCGACCGCCGCGCCGTCCTTGGTCGCCTTCTTCACGTCCCCGGAGATGGTCTCGCCGGACTTGAGCGTCACGGACTCGGCGAGGGCCCAGCCCCCGAGGGCCAGGACGGCAAGCGCGATCAGCTTCTTCATCGTCATTTGTCCTCGACCTTTCCGACCGGCCGCGTGGCGCGGCGCAGGAACAGGATGGCCCACGACGTGTCGCGGGAGTCGTTGTTCCAGTCCCCGCCGGCGGCCTGGACGGCGAGCAGGAACTTCGCCCCCTCCTGATACCACTCGTGCTTCCCGAAGAACTCCGTGTCGGCGAGGACGCCGACGCGTTCCATGCCGTAGAGATAGTAATAAATCCAGGCCTTCGGGTCGTTGTGCTTCGGATTCTGGTCCACGGCGAAGTTCTGCCCGAGCCAGTCGAGCCCCTTGTCGATCACCGT
>JADLHC010000330.1 GCA_020849035.1 Planctomycetia bacterium | reverse complement strand
CGCCGCCTGGCGCGACGCAGAACGCGCCCTCGCCGACCACTCCCCAGCCGCCGTCGTCTTCGACGCCTCCCGCATGACCTACGCCGACGGCGCCGCCGTCGCCCTCTTCGTCCGCCTGCGCGACCGGCTCTCCGCCCGCTCCGTCCCCTTCGAGCCCCGCAACCTCCCCGACGCCTTCCGCCCGCTCTTCGACGAATTCCCCCCCGGCTCCCTCGACGAGAAACCCCGCGAGTCGCCGCGCGTCACCTTCGCCGAGACCATCGGCCGCGCCACCGTCGGCGGCCTCCGCGACGCCGCCTCCCTCCTCGTCTTCACCGGCGAACTCGCCGCCAACCTCGCCTCCGCCGCCCTCCACCCCCGCTCCGTCCGCTGGCGCGACACCTGGCTCACCGTCGAGCGCGCCGGCGTCAACGCCTTCCCCATCATCGCCCTCATCGGCTTCCTCATCGGCCTCATCCTCGCCTTCCAGGCCGCCATCCCCATGAAGCAGTTCGGCGCCGAGATCTTCGTCGCCGACCTCGTCGCCCTCTCCGTCATCCGCGAGCTCGGCCCCCTCATGACGGCGATCATCCTCGCAGGGCGGTCCGGAAGCGCGTTCGCGGCCGAGATCGGGACGATGCGCGTGAACCAGGAAATCGACGCGCTCACGACCATGGGCCTGCCGCCCGCGCGCTTCCTCGTCGTCCCCAAGGTCCTCGCCTCGATCCTCGTCACGCCGCTGCTCGCGGTCTTCACGAACTTCTTCGCCCTGATCGGCGGCCTCGTCGTGATGTGGTCGCTCGGGTTTCCGACCGTCACCTACGTGAACCAGGTGAAGGGCGTGCTGCACGTGGCGGACCTCACGTCGGGGCTGTTCAAGGCCGCCGTCTTCGGCCTGCTGGTCTCCGGGATCGGCTGCCTGCGCGGGCTGCAGACGGGCACGGGGGCCGCCGCGGTCGGCGAGTCCACCACCCGCTCGGTCGTCGCGGGCATCGTCCTCATCATCCTGAGCGACGGGCTCTTCTCCGTCGTCTTCTACTACCTGGGGATCTGATGCCCGAGCCGCTGATCCGCGTCGAGAACTTCACGGCCGCCTACGACGGCGCGGTGATCATCGACGACATCACGTTCGACGTGCTCCCCGGGGAGGTTTTCGTGATCCTCGGCGGATCGGGGTGCGGGAAGTCGACGCTGCTCAAGCACATGATCGGGCTCTACCCGCCGGCAAAGGGGCGCATCCTCATCGAAGGGGACGACATCGCGGCGGCGGTCGGGAGCGAGCGGCTGAAGATCCTCCGCAAGATCGGCGTCATGTACCAGGGCGGGGCGCTGTTCGGCTCCATGACGCTTCTCCAGAACGTCCGGCTGGCGATGGAGGAGTTCACCGACCTCCCCGACGAGGCGATGACGCTCCTCGCGCGCATGAAGCTCAAGCTCGTCGGCCTCGCCGGGTTCGAGAACCACTTTCCCAGCGAGATCTCCGGCGGCATGCAGAAGCGGGCGGCGATCGCGCGGGCGATGGCCCTCGACCCGCGGATCCTGTTCCTGGACGAGCCGTCGGCGGGGCTGGACCCGGTGACCAGCGCGGACCTGGACGCGCTGATCCGGCGGCTGGCGAGGACCCTCGGGGTGACGTTCGTGGTCGTGACGCATGAACTCCCGAGCATCTTCGCCATCGCCGACCGGGTGATCATGCTCGACAAGCGCGTCAGGAAGATCGTGGCGACGGGCAGGCCGGCGGACCTGAGGGACCACAGCGACAATCCGTGGGTGCGGCAGTTCTTCAATCGGGAGGCGAGCGCATGAGCAAGTCGGCGTATTTCCGGATCGGCGTCTTCATCGTCGCCGGGGCGCTGCTGGGCGCGGCGGGGATCGTCGTGTTCGGCGCGGGGGCCTTCAGCGAGAAAGGCGTCATCATCGAGACCTACGTGGACGAGTCGGTCCAGGGCCTGGCGGTCGGCTCGCCGGTCAAGTACCGCGGCGTCCAGGTCGGGCGGGTCGAGGAGATCGACTTCGTCTACCTGAACTACGCGGAGGGAAGCGGGAACGACGTGTACGACAAGTACGGGAAGTGGGTGATCGTGCGGATGTCGGTGGCGCCGAAGTCGTTCAGCGACCGGTACGGGCGGGCGCACGACCCGCAGGAGATCATCGCGAAGCAGGTCGAGCTCGGGATGCGCGCGCGCATCGCCTCGCAGGGGATCACGGGCGTGGCGTACGTGGAGGTGGACTACCTGGACCCGAAGACGAACGCGGTCTTCAAGCCGGAGTGGACGCCGTCGCACCTGTACGTGCCATCCGCCCCGAGCACGGCGGCGCGGCTGACGAACTCGGTCGAGACCGTCGTGAACAGCTTCGCGGACGCACGGGTGGACACGCTCGCGAAGGACGTGGACAAGCTGGCGAACGAGCTGACGCGGACCAGCGAGGAGGACGTCCGCCCCGCGCTCGTGAGCCTGAACGCCGCCTTCAAGGACCTCGGCCCGACGTTCCGCAACATCGGCGAGGCCAGCGAGGACCTCGGGCCGCTCGTCCGGAACGCCCGGGGGATCTCGGACGACCTCGGGCCGGCGGTGAAGGACGTGCGCGCGGCGACGGAGAAGCTCCCGGGGACCGTCGACAAGGTCAACGACATCGCGGCGCGCGGCGACGAGACGCTCGCGAAGGTCGCGGCGCGCGTCGACGAGATCTCGGAGAAGCTCTCAAGGCTGGTGGACTCGCTGCAGGCCGCTGTCGACCGCGACCTGAACCCGACGCTGGAAGGCATCCACGCGACCGCGAAGGACCTGCCGGAAACCCTCGCCACCCTCCAGGCGACGCTCAAGCGGGTCGACCACCTGGTCGCCGGCGAGCAGGACGACATCCGTGACGCCGTGGCCCAGCTCCGCTCCGTGCTCCGCGACGTCGAGTCTCTCAGCGGCTACGCCAGCCGCTACCCCGCCCACATCCTCTTCGGCAACCCTCCCCCGCCTCGGGAAAGGAAGTGACCGATGCGCCCCGCCCTCGCCGTCCTTCTCCTTCCGTTCGCCGCCGGTTGCCTGAACCTCGCCAAGGACTACCCGGAGCGGCACCTGCACGCCGTGACCGCGGAGCGCCCGGGCGACCCGGCTTCCGGCGGCCAGGGCCGCGTCCTCGCCGTCCGGCCGTTCTCGATCTCGAAGCGCTTCGAGACGCCCGAGTTCGTGTACCGCAAGGGAGAGACGGAGTGGGAGACGGACTACTACAACGCGTTCTTCGTTTCGCCGAAGGACATGGTGACGGACGCGGCGCGGGGGTGGGTGGCGGAAGCCGGGCTGTATGAGCACGTCGGGAGCGCCTCGTCGGCGGTCCCCCCGACGCACATCCTGGAGGGACACGTTGCGGAGATCTGGGTGGACGCACGGGGCCAGGGCCTCAAGGCGG
>JADLHC010000329.1 GCA_020849035.1 Planctomycetia bacterium | reverse complement strand
TTCGCCAGCCTTCACATATCGCTTGCGTAGAACTGCAATGTAAATACTATTGACACGCAACCGTCTCCTCTTCCACGGAGGTTTTTCTTGGCCCGCCTCGCCATCGTCCAGGGTCCCGGCAAGGGGTCCTACTTCGAGATCGATCACGAAGCCACGATCGGTCGATCCCGGTCCTGCACGATCCAGGTCGACGACAAGAACGTCTCGCGCACGCACGCGAAGTTCGAGAATCGCGACGGCGTCATGTACATGCGGGACGCCGGCAGCCGCAACGGGCTGCTGGTCAACGGGCAGACGTGCACCGAGAAGAAACTGGAGAGCGGCGACCGCCTCCAGCTCGGCTCGACGGTGTTCGTCTACGAGCCCGACTTCGAGATCTTCCCCGGCGAAGACTCCGGTGGCGTCATCCTCGTCGCGGGCGAGTCGGACGACGGGCGCACGTCGGGGGAGGTCACCGCGATGCTCGACGTCGAGGCCATCATCCGCGAGACGGAAAAGGCGGCCGAGACGGCGCGGGTGCGCAAGGAATCGACGTCGGAAGCGGCGGAGGCGTCGCGCCGGCTGCGCGCCATCTACGAGATCACCCGCGCGACCACCACCGTGCTCGACGAGTCCGTCCTTCTCGGCCGCATCGTGGACGTCGTCATGGACCTCCTCAAGGCCGAGCGCGGCGCCATCTTCCTCTGCAACGAGGACGGCGGCGGCATCCACGTCGGCGCGATGCGCTACCGCGACAGGCGGGGAAGCGACATCACGGTGTCGAAGTCGGTGCTGGAGCAGGTGGTGAAGGACCGCCGTGCGGTGCTGACGGGCGACGCGTCGACGGACACGCGCTTCATGAGCAGCCGCTCGATCCGCCTGGACCGGGTGAAGTCGATCCTGTGCGCGCCGCTGATTTCGCGGGAGCGGCTGCTGGGCGTGCTGTACGTCGACACGCAGAACCAGATGAACTGCTTCACGGAGGACGACCTCGCGCTGCTGGTGAACGTGAGCGGCCAGGGGGCGGTGGCGCTGGAGAACGCGCGGCAGTACGGCGCGGCGCGGGACGAGGCGAACGTGCTGCGCAAGCGGGTGCAGGAGGAGATGGCGATCGTTGGGGATTCGCCGGCGATCCGGGACGTGCTGCGGCGGGTGGAGAAGGTCGCCGACAGCGACGCGACGGCGCTGGTGACGGGGGAGACGGGGACGGGGAAGGAGATGGTGGCGCACGCGATCCACCTGGCCTCGCGGAGGCGGGCGCGGCCGTTCATCCCGGTGGACTGCACGGCGATCAGCGAGAACCTGCTCGAGAGCGAGCTGTTCGGGCACGAGAAGGGCGCGTTCACGGGCGCGGACCGGATGAAGCCCGGGAAGTTCGAGCTCGCGGACCACGGGACGCTGGTCCTGGACGAGATCGGCGACATGGACCAGGGGACGCAGCAGAAGCTGCTGCGGGTCCTGGAGGAGCGGACGTTCACGCGGGTGGGCGGCGTGAAGCTGATCAAGGTGGACGTGCGGATCATCGCGGCGACGAACCGGAACCTCGAGGAGATGGTGAGCCAGGGGAAGTTCCGGGAGGACCTGTACTACCGCCTCGCGGTGGTGCCGATCCATCTCCCGCCGCTGCGCGACCGCCGCATGGACATCCCCATTCTCGTGAACCACTTCCTCCGGAGATTCCAGCGCTCCTCGCAGTCGCTGAAGATGTCCGACGAGGCGATGAAGGTGCTGATGAACTACGCCTGGCCGGGCAACGTCCGCGAGATCCGGAACGTCATCGAGCGTGCGACGGTGCTGTGCGAGAAGCAGGTGATCGACGTGGAGGACCTGCCGCCGAAGATCGTCGGGACGGGTATGGCGGCCGAGGTGACGAACTTCATCGACAAGGACCTGCCGCTCTCCGAGATCGTCAGCGAGGTCGAGCGCACCTGCATCCAGCGCGCGATCGCGAAGGCGAAGGGGAAGAAGATCGAGGCGGCGAGGATCCTGCAGATATCGAGGCCGACGCTGGACAAGAAGCTGAAGGACTACGGGATCGAGGTGTGACCGGTCGGCGGTGTGCAGGGGGCAGTGGGCAGGAGGCAGTGGGCAGGAACGACATCGGTGTCCCGGAAATGCGCCGTGTGCCCCCTGCGTTAGATCTGCCGGGTCCCGCCGTCAGACCTGCCCACTGTCCACTGCCTGCTGTCCACCAACCACCGACCCATGACCACCAACCGCGCACTCACCCTCGCCGTCCTCGCCGCCGCGCTCGCGACGGCCATGCACTTCCTCCACCCGCGGACCCTCGTCATCGAGTCCGCCGCCGAGGAGCCGAAGAAGGACGAGTTCCCCTTCTCGCCCCGCCCGAACCGCGCCCGGGAGATCCACTGGCGCGCGTGGGCGAAAGAATCCTTCGAGGAGGCGCGCAAGGCGGGGAAGCCGGTCGTGGTGAGCCTGACGGCGACGTGGTGCCAGAAGTGCCACGAGATGGACGAGGGGGCGTTCAGCGACGAGAGGGTGATCGCGCTCCTGAACGAGAAGTTCGTGTGCATCCGTGTGGACACGGACCGGTACCCGGAGGTGAAGGACCGGTACCTGTCGTCGCGAGGGTGGCCGACGACGGCGTTCTGCTCGCCGGACGGGGAGGTGATCTCGAAGACGTGGTTCGTGGGGGCGGAGGAGTTCCTGGGCCTGGCGACGAAGGCCGCGGAGGCCTGGGCGCGCGACGGCAAGGGGGCGACGTACCGGCCGCCGACGCCGGGCGCGCCGGTGGCCGCGGACCCGGCGGAGGTCGAGTCGATCCTCGCGGCGATCGAGAGGACGTGGGCCGCGGACGGGAGCGCCTGGGCGGCGCCGGGGGACACGCGGTTCCCGAGTTACGCGATCGTGGAGCTGTACGTGAGGAAGGGCTGGGACACGGGGGAGAAGAGGTGGGTGGAGCGGGCGGCGGCGGGGGTGGACGCGACGCTGAAGATCGAGGACGCGGTGGAATTCGGGTTCTACCGGGTGGCGATGAAGCCGGACTGGAGCGACCCGCATTTCGAGAAGCTGCTGGAGACGAACGCGGGGATGCTGTCGGCGCTGGTGCAAGTGTGGAGGGCGACCGGGGAGGAGAAGTACGGGAAGGCGGCGAGCCGGACGGTGGAGTACCTGGGGGCGACGCTGGCGCAGGGGGAGGGGGGCTGGAGCGCGAGCCAGGACGCCGACCCGGACTATTTCGCGCTGGACCGGGCGGGGCGGGAGAAGCGGGCGAAGCCGCACGTGGACACGACGTTCTACAGCGGCGCGAACGCGCAGGCGGCGTCGGCGATGTTCGCGTACGCCGCGGCCTCGGGGGACGGGGCGGCGCGGGCGGCGGCGGCGAAGGCGCTGGAGCGGGTGTTCGCGGAGTGCTGGGGCGCGGACGGGCTCGCGCACGGCGGAGGAGCGGGGAGGGACCTGCTGCGCGACCTGGCGCTGGCGGGGGACGCGTGCCTCGATGCGCACCAGGCGACGGGGGAGTGGGCGTGGGTGAAGCGGGCGGAGGACGTCGCGGGGCGGATCGCGAAGCTTGCGGACGCGGACGGGGCGTTGTTCGACAGGCCGCCGGACCCGGAGGGGATCGGGCACCTGAAGATGCCGCTGAAGAAGTCCGCGGACAACGCGCGGGCGGCCGGGTTCCTGGCGCGGCTCCAGCACGTGACCGGCGTCGAGAAATGGAAGGCGCTGGCCGAGGGCGCGCTGAAGGCGACCGGCGGCGAGGCGGCGCGGTACCCGGCGTTCAGCGCGGAGTACGCGACGGCCGTGCTGAAGCTGCGCAAGTACCCGCTTCATGTGGTCGTCGTCGGCCCGAAGGACGGGCTGGCGAAGATGGTCGCGGCGGCGGACCGGTTCTGGCACCCGTGGAAGACGGTGACGGTGCTGGAGTCGGGCGGCGCGGAGGTGAAGTTCGCGGACCTGGAGTACCCGCCGGAGCTGGCGGCGTACGCGTGCGTCGCGGAGGCGTGCGGGCCGCCGGTGCACGACCCGGCGGAGTTCGAGGAGATGACGAAGGCGTTCCTGGAGCGGAACAAGTGAAACCTGCGCTGAGGCGGATCGGCGTTCTGACGAGCGGCGGGGACGCGCCGGGGATGAACGCGGCGATCCGGGCGATCACGCGGTCCGCGCTGGCGCGCGGCGTGGCGGTGACGGGGATCCGGCGCGGGTACGCCGGGCTGATCTCGGCGGACTTCGTCGACATGAACTCGCGGAGCGTCTCGAACACGATCCAGCGAGGCGGGACGATCCTGATGAGCAGCCGCTGCCCGGAGATGTACGAGCGGTCGGGGCGGCGGCGCGCGGCCGACAACCTGCGGCAGGCGGGCGTGGACGGTCTCGTGACGATCGGCGGGAACGGCAGCATCCGCGGCGCGCTCGCGCTGTGGAAGGAGGAGAAGGTCCGCGTCGTGCACGTCCCGTCGACCGTGGACAACGACCTCCCCGGCACCGACGTCACGATCGGCTTCGACACCGCCGTCAACACCGCGATCGGCGCCATCGACAAGCTCCGCGACACCGCGGCGTCCCACGGCCGCGTCTTCCTCGTCGAGGTCATGGGCCGCGAGAACGGCCACATCGCCGTGGACGCGGCGCTCGCGAGCGGCGCGGAGGCGGTCTTCGTCCCCGAGGCGAAGGCGGAGATGAAGCTCCTGATGAAACGCGTGCAGGCGTGGTGGCAGGAGGGGAAGCACTCGCTGATCATCGTCGTGGCGGAAGGAGACGAGGGCGGCGGCCTCGCGGCGATCGCGAACGCGCTCAAGGCGCTTCCCGGCATCGAGCTCCGTACGTGCACGCTGGGGCACATCCAGCGCGGCGGGTCGCCGACGGCGCACGACCGGGTGCTGGCCTCGACCTACGGGGCGGCGGCGGTGGACGCGCTCCTCGCGGGCAAGGCGGGCGTGATGGTGTCGCTGAGCGCGGGGCGCCTCCGGACCGTGCCGCTGACCGTCGGCCTCAAAAAGCCGCGCCCGAGCGACCGGCACCGCTTCGCCCTGGTGAACCGGCTCGCGTGACGACCCACCGCGAGTGCGACGTGCTGGTGTTCGGCGGCGGGATCGCCGGGCTGTGGGCGCTGGACGCGCTGAGGCGCGCCGGGCACGGGGCGCTGCTGGTGGAGCGGGACGCGCTGGGGCGCGGGCAGACGGTGCCGTCGCAGGCGATCATCCACGGGGGGGGGAAGTACGCGCTTCGGGGGGTGTCGGACCTGGAGGCGGTGAAGGCGATCGCGGGGATGCCGGCGCGGTGGGTGGCGTGCCTGGAGGGGCGCGGGGAGCCGGACCTGTCGGCCGCGCGGATCGTGTCGCGGGAGTGCCTGCTCTGGGTGCCGAGGTCGGGGTTTTTCGGGGACCTTGCGGCGAAGGGGTTGATGTCGATCGTGGTGGGCGCGGGGATGCTGGCGACGAAGCCGGTGGAGCTGGCCGAGGAGAAATGGCCCGCGGCGCTGCGTGGGACGGCGCTGAAGGCGTGGACGATGGCGGAGCCGGTGGTGGACGCGGCGGGCGTGCTGGGGGCGCTGGCGAAGCGGAACGCGGGGCACCTGAGGAGGGTGAAGCGCGTCGAGTTCCGCGGGGCGGAGGTCGTGCTGGACGGGGACGTCGTGCGGCCGCGCTCGGTGGTGCTGGCGGCGGGGGAGGGGAACGAGGGGC
>JADLHC010000328.1 GCA_020849035.1 Planctomycetia bacterium | reverse complement strand
GTCGTGGAAGGGGGGGAAGAAGCGCGGGCCGACGGCGGGGCAGAGGAAGTAGCCGGCGTAGGAGCCGTAAAAGGCGACGGAGATCATGGCGATGCCGTCGGCGAGGGGTTTGTTGCCCCGGCGGGCCATGATCTGGCCGCCGGCGACGACGGGGAGGAAGTAGTAGCTGGCGTAGCAGAACTGGAGGAACTCGGAGAGGGCGGGGTGGTGGATGCGGGCCATGAAGGCGGTGCCGAGGGTGCCGAAGAGGCGGGCGTCGAGGGCGGCGAGCTGGGCGTCGTAGTCGCGGGGGTTGAGGGCGGGGACGAGGGCGCCGCACTCGATGAAGAAGACGCCGTAGAAGGTGACGGGGTACCAGTGGCGGAGGATCCAGAGGATGCCGCCGTCGGCCTTGAGCATGGCCGGGCGGAGGATGAGGATCGCGGCCATCGAGCAGAGGTTGACGGTGAGGTACTTTGGCGCCTGCGGGACGTCGCTCACGATCCACGCGAGGACGATGAGCAGGTCGAAGACGACGTGGGCGAGAAACCAGATCGCCTCGGGGAAGAGGACGTCGTGTCGGCGGCAGAATTCGCCCAGCGCGGACAGTCGTCCCGGCTGCGCTCCGGCGACGGCTGCGGCGGGCTGGTCCTTCACGGCGGCTTCCCCCACGCGCCTAGTCCTCGAGCCGGTTTTCGATGATCTGGTTTTTCGTAAATCCTGCGAGGAGAAGCTGTTCCGGCGAGACTTCGGCAAAGGCGTCGCGCGGCACCAGCCCAATCAACTCGCTCTCCGCGACCTTCACCCCCGCTTTCTCCGCCAGCCGCGTCACCTCGTTGAAGACCGTCTTGAACCCCGTCACGTGATAGTCGAGCAGGTTCATCGAGACCTGCGCCATCGCCCGCTCCGGGATCCACAGCCCCAGCGCCTGCACCTTCTTGAGACCCCCGTCTTTCTCCCGGATCGCCTTGGCGATCGACTTCGCCACCTTCACGTCCGTCGTCTTCAGGTAGATGTTGTACGCGATCAGCGGCTTGCGCGCCCCCACCGCCGTCGCCCCCGCCTTCGCGTTGAACGCGTTCGGCCCGAAATCCGGTTCGCGCTCGGGCTTCTTCCCCAACTCCTCGCGCAGCCCCTCGTACTCCCCCTTCCGCACGTCCGCCAGGATCCGCCGCTCCGGCCGCGCCGCAGCCTCGGCGTACAGGTAGATCGGGATCCCCAGCATCCGCCCCGCCATCTCCCCCAGCTTCCGCGCCAGGATCACGCACTCGTCCATCGTGATCCCGATCAGCGGCACGAACGGCACCACGTCCGTCGCCCCGATCCGCGGATGCGCCCCCTGGTGCTGCGCCATGTCGATCAGGTCCGCCGCCGTCTGCATCCCCCGGAACATCGCGTCCACGCACGCCTCCGGCTCCCCCACGAACGTCACTACGCTCCGGTTGTGGTCCATGTCCATCGACTCGTCCAGCACCTTGACGCGCGGGACGGATGCGATCGCGGCGACGATCTTCTCGAGGACCTCGGGCCGGCGGCCTTCGGAGAAGTTCGGGACGCACTCGACGAGGCGGGAGGGGAGGGGCATGGGAGGGGGGAGTTTAATGGCGTGAAGGGGTTGGGGCAAGGCGTGCCCGTCGACAGGCAGCCTTCGATCTCCTCGCATCCGGCGCAATACAAGACCTTGAGAACGCTGGGTTTGTGCCAGCGACACGGTTTCCGTCGCTCTCGTATTGCGCCAGATTCGCCACATTCGGACATGGATGGCGCAAAGCGCTCCCTCATTTCGCGCCGATGTCGTTGGAATACGGCGCGTTCTTGGACACAGGATTCGTTCGGGTGAGGCGTAGGACGAATTACGCCGGGCGAGCGGAGGACGCGCCGTCGAGATCCACGCCAAAGGCCCGGATCTTCTTCAGGAGGTCGTCAGCCAGCTTGAAGGTGCAGTCTCGCTCGATGGCCGCCAGCGTGGCGTTCTCCTGAATCCTGCTTTCCGGAATCAGGACGTACGACCACGGTTTGGCGCCCGCGGCCTTGCAGAGTTGCGTCGCGTACTCGCACCAGGCCGCCGCCTCGCGCGCCTTGGCCTGGACCTCGCGATCCTCGATGTCCCCATCCGCCTTGATCTCGCAGAGAAGCTTGCGGTCGGCCAGCTCGACGACGAAGTCAGGGTCGTATCTGTGCTCGCCCTTGTAGTAGATCCGGAACTGGTTGGGCGAGGCCTTCATCCACCGCCGGACGCCGGAGTCCTTGCGATCGATCATGACGGCGAAGCGGCGCTCTGCGTCGGACTGGAAGCGGAGGCGATCGAACGAGCAGCGGTTAAATCCCGTGAAGATCATCTTAGGGATGTCGCGCTTCGGGCTCGGTTCGAGCCGGAAGTCTCGGTCGTTCTCGGTCTCGGGGCTCAGGCCTACTGGCGGGATCAGCGGCTCCCGGCCGTGGCTGAGTTCGATGGTGTACGCGTCGGCTCGCTCCTCGATGTGATCCGCCATCTGCGAGTAGACATTCTCGGCGATGTCGGCCTCGTGGTGGAGAACCACATTGCGAACAGCCTTGTCGGTCTTGAGGTAGCCGCGAAGGTGGGCCACGACCTGCCCCACGAGGTCGTACAGCACCCCCGCCTCGGAGTCGTAGCAGATGTCGTCCTTCTGGGCGAGGTTGTCGACGATGCGATCCTCCAGCTTCGCCTCCATCAAGGCGTCGGCGGAGCCTTCGAGCCGATAGCGCTCACCCTTCTTCAACTCCTCGATCAGGAGCGCCTCGTCGACAGGGTGGTAGCTGATCTTGCTGACGTCGACGTCGAAGGAGACATGTCGCCAGACGGATTCCCCCTTGGGCGCCACGAGCAGCCGAGGAATGTCGATATCGAAATCCGCCTTCCGTTCCAGCGTCTTGAGGACGATCTCCCTGACGTTCTCCTTGGGATGGGCGCCCGGCAGTTCACCCTGGGCCGGAACCATGGCCTGCTCGACGGCCTTGACGAGCTTCTCCAGGTTGTCGGGCTTGAGGAAGTCCTCGGTGCGCGCAACTCGCGTGAAATCTCGTTCCGCGATCTGGAGCGCCGTCTTTGCGATTTCGCGATGGGCCGGCGCGGTGAAGAGCGGCTTCGCCTTCTGGACTTCTGCGGGGGCGTCGGCGGGCGCTCCGAAGAGTGCAACGTCCAGCATCCGGTGGGACGCGACGGGCTTGAGTCGCTCGGTCGGCACGAACACCGTCTTCATCCCGCCGTGGATGACGGAGTTCGGGTCCTTGGCGTACTGGACGATCTCGTTGAACTTGTCGTGCGCGACGATGGTGAGCCGGTCGACCTCCGGCACGCCCGTGCGCTTGCCGTAGGGGAGGCGCAGGCCGCGGCCGATGGACTGTTCGACCAGCGTCTTCGAGTCGGCCTTGCGAAGGGGAACGATGGTGTAGAGGTTGGTGACGTCCCACCCCTCCTTGAGCATGTTGACGTGGATGACGATCTCGGTGGGGTTCGCAGGCTGCTCGACCGTCATGAGCTGTGCGATGGTCTCGTCCTTCTCGACTGTCTTCTGGTCGGAGTGGACGGTGATGACCTTGCCGGCGTAGCGGCCGTCGAAGAACGACGGATCCTCAATCCGCTTGCGCAGGGCCTCCGCGTGTTCGACGTCCCTGGCGACGACGAGGACGAACGGTTTGACCGCGGGGCGACCGGTCTGCTTCGAGTAGGTGTCGAGCTTGAGCTTGGTGTCCTCGTGCAGGCGCATGCCGTCCTCGAGCTTGAGGACCTCGAGCTTCTCTTCCGAGTACTGCTTCGGATCGAAGTTCTCGCGCGTCGCGACGGCCGGTTCCTTGACAAAGCCATCCGTCATCGCAGCCGACAGCGGATAGGCGAAAATCGTGTTCTTGAAGGGCACCGCGTCGCCCTTGACCTCGACCTGCGGCGTCGCCGTCAGCTCCAGCCCGAGGACCGGCCGGAGATCGTTGATTGCCTTCGCCCCGGCGGATGCGCGGTACCGGTGCGACTCGTCCATGATCAGAACGAGATCGTCCAGCCCGCTCAGGTAGTCGAAATAGCTCTGTCCGATCACCTCGTGCAGCCGCTTGATCCGCGGAGCCTTGTCGCCGCGCACCTCGGCGTTGATCTTCGAAATGTTGAAGATGTTCACGTGGATCTCGTCGCTCTCGAGCATGTTTCCGCGCCGGACCCCGCGACCGGACTCCCACGTGTCCCCCGTGATGACCTCCGGCAGGTTCGTGGAGAACTCCCCGATCCCATGGAAAACGTACTTCGGCGTGTTCGGCGTGAAGTCTCTAATGAGTTTGTCGTAGATCGTCAGGTTGGGAGCGAGGACAAAGAAGTGCCGGAAGCCGCGTGCTAGGTACAGGTATGTGATGAACGCACCCATCAGCCGCGTCTTGCCGACGCCCGTCGCGAGCGCGAAGCAGAACGACGGAAACTCGCGCTCAAAGTCGGTGAAGTCCTCGACCTCCGGAAATGCCGCCCGCACCTTCACCAGCGCGTCCGCGACGTCGTCCCCTTTTCGAAGCGTGAGCGTCTGGGAGATGCGCTCCAGGATGTCGAGTGACGTCCTCTGTGGAGTCCGCAGGCTCATCCGCCCCGCGATGCTGTTCACGATGGCGCTCACTTGCCACCTCCCGCGGGCTTCTTCACCCCGAACAGGTTGCCTTGCGCCGTGTTCTCAGTCTTCTTCTTCGCGGCCGGCTCCGCGGGCTCCGGGTCCGGCGCCTTCATCGGCAGGTTCTTGATTTCGAGGCTGTAGTCGTCATGCCCCCACTCGCAGCGATTCAGGACCATCTTCGGGATCTTTTTCACCGTCAGGTTCGGGAACTCGTCGAGCTTCTTCGCCCGGTGCGCCCCGCAGCACACCAGCAGCGACCGCCCCTCGCCGACCTCGTCGCTCAGTTTCTGGAGCTGCTCCCGGCTCAGCGTCTGCGTCGTCGTGAAGATGAAATCCCGTTCGGTCGAGTGCCCCTGTTGCCAGTACACCGCGTCGCTCGGGGCGTACGTGAATCCTTCCAGCTTGCACATCGCCTCCGCCAGCATCGCCGCGTTGTACTGCTTGCTGACCACCCAGTTCCCGAAGCCGTCCTTCTCGAGAAGCGAGGGCGCGAGGCGGAAGTAGCGGAAGCCTCCGCCGCCCTTCCAGCCCGTCGCCTCGGTCACGCCGCCTGGGTCCGTGCCATCGATGACTTTCCTGAGCCGCGGGATGATGTGCGTGTGACAGTGCTCGCCCAGCTCGACCATGATCCACCGGCGGCCCATCTTGTGGGCGACGGCGCCTGTCGTGCCTGAACCGGCAAAGGAATCCAACACCCAGTCCGCCTCGCTGCTTGCAATTTCGATAATGCGCGCGACGACCGCCTCTGGCTTCGGCGTCGCGAATGGTTCATCGAAGAGCACCTTGGACTCCAGCATAGCGGAGGAGGTGTGGCCCACTTCATCGTGAAGCCAGACGCTGCGTGGGACGACGGGCTTTGCGTCGCTCAGAAAGCGTTTCAGCCGAGGCACCTTCGCATCGCCATTCTTCCCCCAGTAAAGAAGGTTGGCCTTCTCGTTCTCCGCATGCGTTTCAGGTTTGCAGCGCCATGAAACGGTTTCGCTGGGTGGCCACACCTTCTTCCCAGTGTTCGGGTTCGTGATGGCATACCAGAGATTCGGTCGCTCGACCTTGGACTTGTTGTTGGTGTACGTCACCGAGTTCCACGGACCACGCGGATCATCGTCAGGATTGGTGTAGTAGGCATCCTGTTCCTCAGATCTAGCTAGACGATTCGGCCGCCACCTCTCCTTGGCCTTCGCGTAGAGGAGTATGAAATCGTGGTCGTTGCTGATCCATTTCGCGTCGTTTGCCGGTGACGCCTTTCGCTGCCAGATGATCGTTTGAACGTGATTTGCACGACCAAAGACTTCATCCATCAGCACCTTGAGATAATGAGCTTCGTTGTCGTCCACGAACACCCATGCTGTTCCGTTCTCGGCAAGGAGGTGTCGCAGAATCTCCAAGCGATCCCGCATCATTCCAAGCCAGAGGGAATGCTCTAACCCATCGTCGTAATGGGCGAAGGCCGATCCTGTGTTGTATGGAGGATCGATGCAGATGCACTTGACTCGCCCGGCGAACTCGCCCTCCAGCGCCTTCAGCGCGAGCAGATTGTCCCCGAAGATCAGCCGGTTATCGAATGAGTCCTTGTCGTTGACGCGCCGCACGGCATGGTGCGAACGCGCGGGATCTTCGAGCAAGATGCGCGGCTCGAGAAGGGGCCGGTTCTCCTTGCCGATCCACGTCAGCTCCAGCTTCGTTCCACCGCTATGCATGAGGAAGTCCTACTATCGGCTGAAGAGGGTTTGAAAAATGGCCTCGAACTCCGTGCACGGTTCTCCTCCCGGGGTTTCATGACCGTCGTTGGACAATGCGAGCGCTTCCGTTCGCGTACGAATGCGCTCGCAGAAGATCTGGGCCCTAGCCGTCTTGCTCTCGCCGTCGATTGAGTACGGGTAGTAGTCCTCAAGGGCGCCCTTCTCGAGCACGCAGACCCCCTGACTCCGCAGGTTCGTGATCAGCTCGCGCTTAAGCGCCATCAACTCTTTGTCCGTGCTAGACATCAGGGTGTCCCGCCGCGCGTTGGTCTTCTCCCATGCAAAGAACTCCTCGATGCCAGCGCACAGGTCCTCCCAGCTGGCCCGCTTGGCCTCGAACTCGGCGCGCAGAGCCTTGGCCCGCTTCCAAGAGGCGAGTACATCTCTCTTGGCAACGGCCCGTTGCGCTTGCGCGGCTGGGACCTCCGTCATCGTGCCGGCGGCTTCAATCACCTCGTCGGCCCTCTGAAGCAGTGCGTCGCGCAGTTTCTTGGTCTTCGCTGGTGGATCCACCTGAGCGAACTCTCCGCCGAGCAAGAAATCCAGGTCAGTCACGACGAAAGTGCGATTCCTGAACCGCCCAAAGAACTCCCTGTAACGCCTGATGTTGCTCTTCCCGCCGATCCTGGCGAATTGGATGGGTTCTCGCCCACAGTCCCAGAGCGGATTGAGGAGTCGAGCTAGGTGTGGGAATACGATGGAGTCACTGTCACCCTCGACTAGAACGACCGTGTCCGCGAAAAACGCGATGTTGTTGTTCTCAAAGCAGATTAGCTGGAACTGGTCGCGGGCATCCACCCCTTGGAGATCGACGGGAAACACTTCGCCGAACGGACGCGGGGCTACGGTCAAGTCAGTCTTCTTTCTCATCTTGGTGAAAGTGGTCGTGGTCTGCGGCCCCAGGAAGAACGGCGAGTGAGTTGTGACGATGACAGGGTGTTTCTTCGAGAAAAGTCCAAGCGCTGTGAACAGAATCTGCTGCGCCCTCGGGTGAAGGTACAACTCCGGCTCTTCGAACAGCAGGACGTAACGCGGCTCTCGACTGCCTGTCGATGGTTCTTCCTGGAGAAGCCCCGACTTGTTGAGTTCGACGTAGGATCGCAGGATCGCGAAGATGACGGCTCGCTTCAGACCATCACCCTTCGTGTCGATCAAGCCATCGACTCCATCGTTCGCATAGATCAAGGCGGAGGAAAGCACGGTTTTCAGGTCCGGCGGGGGAATGGCGATCCGCAGTTTGACAGCACTGAAGGACTCTTGAACGAATCTCTCCACGGTTGCCTCGATGGTTTTCACAGGCGTCAACCGTTCATCCGCCTCCCTACCATCATCCAGAATTACTCGATTGAGCTTGGCGTTCAGTTTGTCGAAAAGTGCCTTCTCGCTTTCTAGTGCTGGCTCGATCGCCTCAAGCAGAATCTTCAGGATCTTGCCGAATGAAGTGCCTTCGCTTGTCTTGACTTCGTCGCGCAGGTCTTTGACAGCAGGGATATAGATGTGGTCCGGAAGAAGAGGAGCGATGCTCTTGTCGAATCCGCTGGGAAGATCGGAATCCACGTCTGCTTTCTCTTCGTCAGGCAGTCGATCTGCAAGTTCTTGGATTTTCCCCTTCATTTCCTCCTGGGTCATCGCGGCGGTCACCAAGCCAGTCAGCTCCGGGAATCGCGCCTCAACAGATTCGCAGAACGCCTTGCCCGCCCGCTTGCCCTTGAGGAATTCCGCAAGTCGTGCAGGATCGAAGCGATCTTGCTTCGGGAGGCGATTCCGGTACTTGAGCGAGCTCTTTCCGTCTTGGCTGTAGAGGCGGACTAGTCTTAACCGATTCGACTTCACGATCGGCTCGATCTTCGTGCGATGTTCATCAACCAAGCGAGCGAGGTCTTCCATGCGGACGTCCTCAAACGCCACCTCGATTCGCACTTCTTTGGCAGGATCAAAAAAGTTCGCGCGAGGGAGAGGGCTCCCTGAGAAGAATAGGGCAAGAGCTTGCAAGACGGAGGACTTGCCGGCGTTGTTCTCGCCGACGAGACAGACGCATGGAGACAACGGGATCTCAACCTCGCGAAGCCCCTTGAAGTTGCAGATCTTGAGATGCGTCATCTTCATGTTCACTCCCTCGAAAGTGTCCAACGACCGCGCAAAAAGGCCCTCACCGGGTCACCGGCTGAACGCATGGCATTTCATCGTACACCTGCCCTTCAAGCTGTCGCCCCGTGCGGCATCTCTGGACCCCACCCCACTGCTTGAAGAAGAACGGCACTGAAGCGGCCCGACACTGATCGCGGATCTCAAGCACCCATTCGGGATCCATGGGCCGCGCGCCCAGTCCTGATTCGCCGCCGACGATGACCCAGTCGATGCCTCGGAGGTTCAGGCGGCGGAGCGGGCCGAGCAGGGGCTCGAGCGACAGGAACTTCACGGTGGCGTTCGTCCGGCGCAGGCGGTCGATCCGGGACGTGTAGTCATCACTCTCGACGCTCACGCCCATCCAGATGTTCGGCTCCCATCGCAGCCGGGCGTCGAGCTCGACCAGGCGATCGGCGCGCTTGGTCAGAATCTGGTACCGGTGCCAGTGGGCGCGTCGCATCACGTCGAACACCCGCTGGACGAAGTCCTCGGGGACGTCCTCTTGGAACAGGTCGCTCATCGAGTTCACGAAGATCAGCTGCGGGCGCTTCCAGTGCAGCGGCGCCTCGAGCATGTGAGGCTGGAGCGTGACCTCGAACCCGTTCCGATAGTTCCGCTGCCCCATCGCCTTGAGGCGGCGCGCCATGCGCTCGGCGTAGCAGTGCTGGCAGCCGGGGCTGACCTTGGTGCAGCCGGTGACCGGGTTCCAGGTTGTCTCCGTCCACTCGATGCTCGAACCCAACCCCATCGGCAGCTCCCAGATTCGTGGGCCGGCCGAATAACTACCCCTGTGCGGCTCCGGCTCTCCCCCGCAAGCGAGGCTGGATTCTACACCACCGGATGAGTTGAGACCCCAGCTCGAACCGACCCCGTCGGGGCGCAAGTTTGCCTCCGGGGCGGCCCGATAGACTTGGAGACGCCTCTGCGGCGGAAGTAGAATTCAGTTCGTCAGGGGCGATGGCTGTCGGGTCGAAAGAAGGAGTATGACCATGAACCGACTCACTCATGAACTCGTCGCACACCGCTTCTGCGGCGCGCGCTGGCCCGGCGCGCAGCTTGAGATCGACGACCTTGCAGAGTTGCAGGCCTACAAGAAGCTCGTCGTGGAGACGGCACTCCACATCTGGCGCGGGGCACATCCGGAGAAAAAACAGGTTCCCGCAGATGTCCGGGAGTCTCTCCAACTTCACATCGCCGAGATTCGCAAGGGCAGCGCTGAGGTTCCGATCCTCTGCCATGCCGTAGGAGGGGAGAGGAACGCGTTTGGGGAGAACGGCCCCGGGTTGCTGCACGCCTCGGTCGACCTGGTGGCCAGCGTGGCCCAGGCCGCCGAGGAGGGGACAGCACTTCCCCCGAAGTTTCCGCGGTCGCTGCTCTCGCTGTTCGATGACTACGGCAAGACCCTGCGTGAAGGGGAGCGTTTCGAGCACGTCCTGAAGAATGGAGAAACGCGAGTCGTGCGCTTCTCGCAGACCGGGCGAAAGAACATCGCGGCACGGAGCTACGAGACTTACCGGGATCGCGTGGATGTCGTCGCGCAGGTCGTGATGGCGCGGGTGTCGAAGCCGCGGATGGCCGTCTCCTACCAGGGGCGAGACATCGAGGCGCCTCTGCCGCCGGAGTGGGAGGAAAGGGTGCTCCGCGCCCTGGCGAATCACAAACACTCGATGGTGCGCGTCATCGGGGAGGGGCAGTTCGAGCCCGACGGGAGACTCAAGGCCATCGTCGAGGTCGCGCAGATCTCCGACGTTGAAGGCGCCCGGGCCTACGACAAGATGGCGAAGCCGATCTGGGAGCAACTGGTGGATGAGTCGGCGAAGTTGCCGCCTGAGACCTTCGATGTTCTCCCTCATGACAAGCCGCTCGATCAGGTTTTGTATCGCGGACGACCTTCATGAACGAGGTGTTCGCCGATACGTGCTTCTGGGTGGCGCTGGTCGATCCCAAAGATCCCCTTCGTGAGGCGGCCCTCAAGGCCGCGCGCCAGCTCGGCGGCCGGATCATTGTCACGTCGCGAGAGGTCCTGCTTGAGTTCCTCAACTACTTCTGCGAGTACGGCGAGCACCTGCGGGCTCTGTCGCTCAAGCAGCTCGACTCGATCCTTGCCAACACGAACGTCATGGTCATGCCCTACACGCTTTCCCACTATGAGAAGGGGTTGAAGCTGTTCCGCGAGCGCAAGGACAAGAAATACAGCCTGACTGACTGCATCAGCTTTACCCACATGACCGACCGGGGCATTCAGGACGCTCTGACCGCTGATCATCACTTCGAGCAGGAGGGATTTCGGATCCTCTTGCAGGCGCCGCCGGCCAAGTAGCCCAAGACCGCGGAATGGCTAGAAACGATCAAGTCGGCCAATCTCATCCGATCGTCGATAGGTGGCGCCTTGGCGCAATACAAGTCCCATCTCGACAGGGAATTACAGCCGGTGCAGGTTGAGTGCCGCGCTTGATTTGCGCCAATTTTCCCGGATTCGGCTGGTTGTGGCACAAATCGGGATGCGCCCAGGCACTTCTCAGATCGGGGAAAAGGGGGGCCGGCGCCTTCGCGCCGGCCCCGCGATCACGGTTTCACAGAGCTATCCCCCCGCCTTCTCCCCCGCCCCCGCCCCCACCGCCTCACCCTTCTCCCCGGTCTTCACCCCGTGCCGGTGCAGGATCGTGAGGTTGTAGTTCGCGGCCTTGAGCGGATCGCGCACGTGGGCGGCCTTGCCGATGCGGTTGATCTGCTTCAGGCGGAAGTAGAGCTGGGCCTTGTCGACGTAGAAGTCCTCGGTCGCCTGGGGGATGGTGGTCTTCTTGTGCTCCTGGGTGCAGTCGGCGTCGGTGAGGGCGGCGTAGAGGTCATCGCCGGACTTGAGCAACGCGTCGGTGACGCCGAACGCGGCGACGCGGGCCTTGTCGCGGCGCAGGAGGGCGAGGACGGCCTTGAGGCGGTCGCAGAGCTTGGGGACAGAGCGGCCGATCTTGGGGCCCTTGCCGAACTCGTCGGACAGAGCGTGGTCGCCGTCGTAGGCGGCCTGGCCGAGGAGGACTGCGGCGCTCAGCCATTCCTTCGCCTTCTGGAAGGCCTCGTTCTGGGACATCGTCGCGGCCTGGGAATCGGCGGAGGCGATGGTGCGGTCCTTGCTGGCGGCGTCGATCTTCGAGCGGAGCGCAGCGAAGGCGTCCATGAACGCCTTGTTGATGCCAAGCGGGGACAGCAGGGCGGACTCGGACTTCGCGAGCTTGGCCGTGTAGTCGGCCTGTTCGAGCAGGTAGGACGTGCGCAGGCGCGCGCCGGTGGCGATTTCTTCCTGACGGTCTCTGGCCATGTTCGGTTCTCCAGTGGTTGGAATTGGAAAGTGTCGTTGGATCCAGGGGAGTGCGGGCCGCGCCGATCCGGGCAGCGGATGCGCGTGGGGCCGCCGCGGCCGGGACGATCCACTTCGGGATCGCGGGAAGCCGGGGCGAACGCCGGGAACGCGTGGAGGCCGGCGAGAGGGGAGGGGCCGGCGGCCGGGAGGCGGCGGACCCGGCGCGCATGCCTTCGGATCGAAAGATGCGGCGTGCGATTCCGGCCCGTGGGCCGGTGAAGCCGGGTCGGGGACCGCCGATCCGGACTGCGGGAGGCCTGGCGCGGACTCGGGAACGGCTGATTCCCAATCCGGGACGGCTCTTCCCCGGTGCGACACCCCGCGGACGCGCCCCGGAACGGTCGGCTCGCGGTGCGACACGCCGGAATCGCGCTGCGGGACGGCAGGATCCCGGTGCGACAGGCCTCGATCCGGCTGCGACACGCGGCTGGCGCGCCCCGGAACGCGTGATTCCCGGTCCGGAGGCCCTGGACCCCACTCGGGAACGATCGGCTCCGCGAGCGACACCCCGCGCCCCCGCAAGCGACACGGCGATCCTGCGCCGCTTCAGCGGCGACGCACGCCAGCAAGACGCAGAATGCGACGGCAGAAACCCGCACTGATGTCCCCGCACCGGGAGAGTGAGTGGCTTTCCGGCGATTCCCTTCAGCACGCGGAAGTCTAGGACGCTCGCTTGCGCCATGGCAAGCGATGCCGTTCTTTCTGGCCCGCCGCCGAATCGCTGCTTCAATGCCCCCATGCCCTTCAAATACGCCATCCTCGGCGCCGGACGCCAGGGCGCCTGCGCGGCCTACGGGCTCGCGAAGTTCGGCGAAGCGGAGATGGTGACGCTGGCGGACATGGACGAGTCGGTGGCGGCGGCGGCGGCGAAGCGGGTGAACGCGCTGGCGGGGAGGGAGGTGGCGCGGGCGGCGCGGCTGGACGCTTCGGACCCGGTGACGACGCGGACGCTGCTGAAAGGGCATCATGCGGCGGTGTCGTGCGTGCCGTACTTCCTGAACGTGGACGTGGCGCGGGCGGCGATGGATGCGCGGGTGCATTTCTGCGACCTCGGGGGGAACACGGAGGTGGTGGAGCGCGAGCTGGCGCTTCATCCGGAGGCCTCGAAGCACGGGCTGTCCTTGATCCCGGACTGCGGGCTGGCGCCGGGGCTGGGAAACACGCTGGCGGCGCTGGCGGTGGAGCAGTTCGACGCGGAGATCTCGGTGCACGTTCGGTGCGGGGGGCTGCCGCAGGACCCGAAGCCGCCGCTGTCGTACATGCTGGTGTTCTCGATCCACGGGCTGATCAACGAGTACACGGGCGAGGCGGAGTGCCTGCGGAACGGGAAGATCGTGCGGGTGCCGACGATCGCTGAGTTCGAGCCGATCGAGATGGGCGGGAAGCTCGGGACGCTTCAGTGCGCGACGACGAGCGGCGGGACGTCCACGGCGCCGAAGACGTTCGCGGGGCGCGTGAAGGACTACGACTACAAGACGATCCGGTACCCGGGGCACTGGGACCGGATCCGGACGCTGCTGGAGCTGGGGCTGCTGGACGCCGCGCCGGTGACGGTCGGCCCGAACTCGATCCGGCCGCGCGACGTGACGGCGGCGTGCCTGATCCCGCGGCTGACGTTCAAGGGCGACAAGGATCTCGTGATCCTGCGCGTCTGGGGCGAGGGGAAGAAGGCGGGGAAGGCGAAGCGCGTGCAGTACGACGTGCTGGACTATGGCGACGAGGCGACGGGGTTCACGGCGATGGAGCGGACGACCGCGTATCCGGCCGCGCTGGTCGCGCAGATGATGGCCGCCGGCGAGACGATGCGCGGCGCGATCCCGCTGGAGACGGCGGTGCCGGCGCGGGCGCACGTGGACCGGCTGAAGGGCTGGGGGATCGGGATCCGGGAGTCGTGAGGCTCGCCGCCGTCGCGCTGTTCGCTCTGGCCGGGTGCGCGTCCCCGCCGGGCAAGCCGGTCGCGACGTTCGTGGTCTTCGCCCCGGACCCCGCGCGGCTGCCGACCTACGACGCGCTGCGGACGCCCGCCGTGGATCTCACCTTCCGCCCCGCGAGCCCCGACCCCGCCGACCTCGCGCCCTTCGAGGCCGCGCAGGCGCCCTTCTACTTCACCGCGGCGTCCTCCGACTTCCCGAACTACCTCCGGCGCCCGCTCTACGTCCCCCTCGCGACGCTCGACGCCGTCGCCGCACGCCCGCTCTGCCGCGGCTTCTACGTTCACGAGGTCATGACCGTCGAGTCCGGCCGCCGCAACTGGGACTGGAACGCCGCTCTCAAGGCCTTCGACTGGGCGTGGATGGACGCCCTCGTCGAGCTCGCCCGGAGCCGCGGCCTCAAGGTCCTCTGGAGCGAGCCCAGTTACGCGTGGCAGACCGTCGAGGCGACCCCCGGCGCCACCGCGCACCTCGCCCGCTGGGGCGACACCGTCGTCCTCCTCTTCGCCACGAACTTCCCCGACCAGATCGAATTCAGCCGCCGCCACGCCGTGAACCTCTCGCAGCGCTTCCGTTGCGGCCTCGGCCAATCGCACCAGGCCTGGCGCTTCCACGACGCCGGTTGCCCCGTCCTGAGCGACGGCTCCTTCCTCCTCGCCCGCGACGACGGCTGGGCCCACGGCGCCCGCTGGTTCCAGTTCGAAGGCAAGCCCGCCGACCTCGACGCCCGCAGCCCCTACGTGCAGGGCATCGCCCGTTTCGCCCGCAGCCTCGAGTCCCGCTGACGCACTTCCCGCTCCCCGGGAAATCCAGGAAGGTGAAGCGCGCGGGTCGAGGCGGTGGCGCCCCATCGCAAACCGGGAACTTCTCTCACATCCAGGCGCCGCCGCCGAGGCCC